>DATIJC010000019.1:0-12991 GCA_035479015.1 Patescibacteria group bacterium
AACAAGTTTTTTCCATATTGCATACATAGCATACGTATCCAATCCGCAGTAGGTCAGAAGATTCTTTTTGATTTCATCGTGCAACGCAAGCCTGGATCCCGGATAAGGCTCCTCGCCGCCGCCTTTACCGGGATGACAAACAGCATTGCCGTGAGTCATCTCCCACCACGCCTGCATGGCGACATCGCCCTTGCCAATCGCTAATTCTTTGTACGACAACTCCGGCACCATGACGGGCAAGACATTTTTGATACTATAGCTGCCCTTAAAATCCGGATGGACGTAAAAACCAAAATTGATGATGTCACTCAAATCATACATGCGCTCATTGAGATCCAATAAAAAGTCACGATACTGCGGGTACATGGCCGCAAGCTCTTTGTTGCGGGATGACTCAAAGGCTTTGTACCAGACAATCACACTGCCGCTCTTTGGGAAGTGCTCGTACATATGTTTAGCTATTTCTATTCCTGGATCACCGCCATGATCCACGACACACTCCACATGCTTAGGTTCACCGTCGGGAGTTTCGAGAATATGCAGGGAGTATTGGAAGACCATCGCTTGAAATGGTTTGTACCCCTCATACATAGGGATGGCGGGATCATAGGTCTCATAATCAAAGAAACAGAGCGGGTGAACGAGTTGCTCCAACTCATGGCGGATCTTGTCGCGGTCGATAATTGGTTTGCCCGATTTGGTTACATTCACTTGGATGCGCTGTTTATGCGAGAGGGGGAAGTTCTCGGGAATATCAGTGATTTTCAAGATGCCATCCTGGCGCAGTTTCCATTTGAGATCATGACTCATGCCGGACATATCATAGATACTTGCTTCGGGCAGATCTGGGTGGCAGAGTGGCAAACACGGGCAGGTCTTGGGTGAGACGCAGGGTTCTAAACGACTTGGGTTATCAGATTCGGCGGCAGAAAGCGCGAGGCCGCGCAGTTCCAGTACTTCATCGGCTAATTCATTGACGATCGGGTTGACGTTGGTAATGCGGAATAATTTTTTCAGTTCCACATCACCATGGCGCACATATTGATTGTTGATGGTGACGAGGTTGCAGTTGCGCAATTGAATATTTTCCTGCAGGATCAGCGCTTGAAACGTGATGTCATAGAGATGATCGTCTTTGTCATGGGTACTGCTCTTGATCTCAAACAGATCATGCATACCAGTCGTCTTATCAAATACGAGTACGTCACATCGTGCTTCAAAATCGCTGTCAGAGAACGTTTGTTGGGTCAATATCTCTACATCACTACCACTATATTTTTGCTCTAGAAAATGCACAGCTAATTTTTCTACTTCGTAACCTTGCTCGATCAAATGTTTATCAAATGCAGAGAGATTTTCTTCGAAATGGTCATGTTTTTTAGCCCACAGGTGGAGTGGGCAGTCGCGGTAGAGGAGGAAGTCGGATTTGGTGATGGTCATGTTTTCAAATTATACGCTGATAGGTTGCACACGCACTTTTTACAAAGTGCGTGTGCAGTCACATTACCTATGATACCTACGAGGTTGCTTGTATAAAGTAACTGCTTCCTGCACTTTACCTTCTTCCAACAATTGCTTCATCGGCTTAATCACGCTGTTCGGATAGTCAATCATCGTGTGAGTAAGGCCAATAAAGCTCTGGGGGATTCCAGCCTCTTCTAGCAATTTGGCCACAATAAAGAGAGCCTGAATGTTTTCAACCTGATTCTCAAGCGATACTTTGCTGTCAGGAAAACCTGGTTCTGAATAATCACCTGATTGCAATCTTTGCTGCATGTAGCCGAGGTCGTGCTGCTGACTCTCTTTGTAGTAGGCTTCCCAGCCAATTTCGTCCCATCTTTCTGTCATATATTCCTCCATAGTCGTTCCCTCAAGCCATAAAAAAACCTCCTTACGGAGGCTGTCTTGAGGGGAACTTATATTTATATCAATAATGCCACGTCAAAATCTCCGTAAGGATAGTACGGCTGCGACGTGAAGCTAATGTATTACTGAAGCGATTCATGTAGGTAATTATATCACTAGAGCTTGATGAAGTAGTAAGAGAGGGGTAAAGAGTATACTTGCGCCATGTCAAAACAAACCGTCGAAAACCTTCAAGCAGCTTCGCTATTGTATGAGGAGGCGATAGTTGCCCAGCTAGATTTTGGTTGTTTGGAGATTTCACTGCAGGCATTGGGTGCACCGATGTCACTTGTAGATTTACTTAATCAATCGATGGCTTTTGAGGGAAATCTTTACGATATCGTCAGTTTAATAATGCGCAAAGGTTTGGAGTTGCGCTGGATGGCATATGTGCCGGCCGATATTTCTGGGAAAGATGTGTCCTTGTTGTTAGACGGAGATTTCTATTTTCCTGATCCCCGCCCGCGTGGAAGTATGACGGGCTATCTGCTATTAGAAGAATACCCATTTGATTTGGAGAAGGATAATCATGCGAGCGCGATAGTTCCTCGTCAGTTATTACCAAAGAGTGCTCGATTGTCCCTGAAGAAAGATAAGGCCTATCTGATGGTAGATATCAATTCCGGCGGAGTGATCGCTCCCACCGCTGAGCAAATCGCGCACTATGTTCGCCAGGTTGCTGCGGAGGGTGGACGAATAGCTGTTAGTGAAGTGTGGAAGCGTGAACGTGCGAGTGGAAGGGGATAAATTGAGTTTTTTACGCTCGTGGGTAGTAGGTGTTAATTAATTGTTCTAGTTGGTTTGGCTCACTGGGACGTGAGTCGGGGGGAATAAAAATAAGGAGAACTTCCAAGTCAGTCTTGGCTGCTTCAGCGATATTGGCCCAGCGGATGAGTTCATCGTGTAACGCACTACTGGGAAAATTGTCACTGTTTAGTGCCACGCTCAAAATTTGATCGGGCAAATCAATGATCAATTGCCGCAACTGCAGTACGTACTCATTGCGCCCTGATTTATCACTGCGCATTGTCAACGCTTCACTAGCTAATGTTGTGAGCCGCTCATATTCTTGTGCGGCGGTTCGAAGTATCTCTTCCGGTGTTGCCATGCATTAATTATATATCTTCTAGTGAAATATTTTTTTATTTGACTTGCTGAAAATAAAGCGTAACGTGAGCTTTATAGTTGGAGGATGTTTGTATGAATATTAAAAAAATGGCAGTTGGAGCTATTTCAGTAGTAGCAGCATTCGGAATGATGACCGGTTTGGTAAATGCGATCGATGATGTGACTGTGAGTGATCAGGCATCAAATAACGCCTGCTTTGGACAGGCACGTGCATCATATGCACAGTTTGGACCAAATGGGGTGCTAGCTCCATTTACAAATGGATATTACATTTCTCAGCGCAAGGGTGACAATCCAGAGAATAACGCCTGGTATATCGCCAATTTCTGTCAGACTGACTAATTATGAACGCTCAGTGGCATAAGAAAAACAAGATGCCAAGGAAAGGAAATGATATGGAAATAGTTATCAATACAGAGTTTTGCGACCATTCGGGGGCAACGTTTTGTGCTATCTGTTTAGCACGCGTACTCGCGGGTGAGCGGGAAGGCTCATGTGTAGAAGAAGTAGATGAAACAGCTGATCCAGAACATACGCATGTCACATTTAAACTGCCGGATGGCAGAGTGGAAAAGCGTACATACACGTCAGCTCAGCTAGTTGAGCTGCGTGGCGAAGGGCTTGAAGCATATCTAGCTAAGAGAAGTTAGGAAGTGATAGAGTGTGAGGATGCAAAGCACCCTAGAGCAGATTATAGGTAGTGGTAAAAGCAATGAAATGCGAGAAGCTACGCCTGCTGTACCACTTCTGGAGTTTATTTATAAAAATGCTCCGTTTACGGTTCAAGTAGAACGACGGCCGCGCGTAAATAGAGGTGATAAATCGGATTTTCCTATTGTAAAATTTAGCGTGATTGATAAGGATGGAGTACCTCGGGGAAAAATAATCGGAGAACTTAAACGTGATCCACGTGATCAGTCGCTCACTTTTAAATCTTCTTATTTGAAAAATGATCAAGTTCAAGAAGAATTCATGCGGGTAGAAAAAGCACCAGGACACATAGGCGGGATCATGCGGGAGACAATTGCGCAACTACTTTTGCAGGGTGCCGTGGGCACATGGATTTCGACGAGCGGCGTCTTGCTTGAAGGTGGCAACAAAACGTACGAAGCACTTTTGGTGGATCCAAGGTTAACTGGTGAGAAGAAATTGTTATCCGAGAAAGATTCAGATGAGAATGATCGATTTCAATATAAATTGACAAAAAAACCATAGACGGCGATCATAGACCCTCATGATTAAACGAAACCTGGAATTACTTATTTTTGTCGTGCTATTTGTGTTTCTTTGCGTAGTGCTGTATAACAAAGCGTCGCGAAATTCTCGAGTGCAAGTTGAGACACCAAAACAACAATTGCTCTGTGATGCAACACGTGCAAATTGCATAAGTGCTTCACCGACCGTACCCGCACATGTCTGTGCACCAGGAATGAAATGTTCGTAATATGGCAAATCATGAGACAGTTCAATTAAACCCAGAGCAACAGCAGGTCGTGTATGAGCTGTTGCGCACATATTTACCACATATCACGAAGTTGGAACGTGGAGGCTTTCCTGATGATGGACATAATGAAGTAGTGCGTGCTTTATTTATCATACTTGCGAGAAGCTTGGGTAAACTAGGTGAGTTGTCGACGAGCGATAAACTCAGAAAAGGATTAACCGATCTGCTTACCGATGACGAATTACTCGTATTAATAAAGAAACAAGGGAAGTATCAAGAATTAGCTAAAGAGTTGCTCCGTCAGCGGGGCATTAACTTGTGATATAGTGTTTGGATGGAACCAAAACAAAATAACGCAGAACCAGATCAAGTAGAGACAGATATCAATAAGTTTGCCATCCCGCCCAAGATGGAAAATGATATTTTGGGGCATAATCCCGCTCAATTTGGGATTGGGAAAGCCGAGGGAAAACGCTGGCCTCCAGTCGACGAAGATCTGCAAGAAGAGCCCAAGAGAGAATAATTAGGCTTCTTTTATGAAGAAAACATTCACTCTCCTCGTATCTGTTCTATTGTTGTCTGCATGTACACAGAAACCGGCCGTCCCCGCACAGTCAACCCCAGCGCCCACTGCAAAACCATCCAAAAAAAGTTCGATCATACTTATGCCTAAAGTGCCATCACTTCCCGGGTGGAAGAAACTCGAAGAAAAAACCCTAAAAATCTCCTTTCAGCTTCCAGCAGGATTGGCAAATCAACGCCTTAGCGATACGCTGCTTACCAGCAAAGATCCGGAAAAGGGAACTGTAGTTTGTTTTAAGATCAGTGACAGAAAAACTGCAGTAAAGACCGATACGGCTGCGACAGGATGTGACGGCGATGGCAAGAGCACATTTGTGATTGCGGCAAACTCTACTGACTACACAAGTGCCGGAAGAGAAGCGGGGATCCTGGACTCTACAGGCTATGCTCTTACCAACGGCCAACACTTTCTTACCGGAGCAGCAAATTCGCTGGAAAGTTACGGACTGGTGCTGCATGAATACAAAAATCCCAATGCAATGCAATTTTTGGTTATCGAGGATCCAAGAAAAAGTAGAGATGGGAGTTCACCGGTTCCCCCGTATACGTATATCGAAGCAGTGGTCAAAAATCCAACCGATCCGGTATATCCCACATTTGTCATAAAGATGAAGTGGTCTGACACATACTCACAAGTCACATTCAACAAAATGCTGTCAACACTTGGATATTCACAATGAAACTTAAATTCTTAGGTGCGGCAGGGACAGTGACAGGATCATCATATATTTTGACGTCCGGCTCCGGGCAATCAATTCTGATTGACCTTGGTATGTTTCAAGGAACGGAAAAAGATGACAAATTTAATTATCTGCCCTACGAGTATGACTGCTCGCGCTTAAATGCTGCGTTGCTGACACATGCGCACTTGGACCACTGCGGCCGGCTCCCAATTTTACTTTCCAACGGTTTCACAGGCGATATCTGGATGACACCCGCCACTCGTGATCTCACTGAAATCACGCTGCTTGATAGTGCCAAAGTTGCCCGACAGGACAAAAAACCAATTTTGTACGACAAAGATTTAGCCGAGCAGACCATCCAAAAGTTTCAGACCATTGAATATCATGAGCAAAAACTGATAGGCGACTTTACAGTCACGTACTACAACGCCGGCCATATCTTGGGCTCTGCAAGCATTGTGATCGAAGATACGAAGGCTGACTCAAATTTCCGCAGGATTATTTTTAGCGGTGACATTGGCAATTTCCCGGAACCGCTGCAGCAATCGACTGAATTTCTAGATTCGACGGACGTTGTGGTGATGGAATCTACATATGGCGATAGGCTGCATCCAAAAGAAGATGTTGTTGCTACTGTGATTTCGGAAATAAATACAGTAGAAAAGTCAGGTGGTGTGCTCCTGATTCCTGCATTCTCATTGGAGCGCACGCAGGAACTACTGCACATGTTCATGCATCTGAAAAAGGAAAATAAAATCCGCCATGAGACACCTATTTTCATTGACGGTCCAATGGGAGAAAAAGCGACACTTATCTATAACCAGTATGCCAAACTATTTAACAGCGAAGTGCAAAGTGATTTTAATCATGGTAATCCATTTGAATTCCCCGGTATGCAGGTAGTACATAGCCGTGAGCAGAGTGAGGCTATTTATGAGACCCCAGGGCCGAAAGTGATCATGGCGGGCAGTGGCATGATGACCGGGGGGCGGATCGTGGGTCATGCGGCCCATTACCTGCCGATGCCATCAACACGTCTGCTGATCGTCGGGTACCAAGGTGAAGAGACGCTGGGGCGCCAGCTTATGGAAGGAAACAGACAGGTCATGATCGATAAACAAAGTATCAGTGTAAAAGCGACTGTTTCAGATACACAAGCGATGAGCTCACACGCTGACCAATCACAATTGCTGGAGTGGCTCAAAGCTATCAAGGGAGTGAAGAGAGTTATTCTCACACATGGAGAAGATACTTCGCGGCAAGCATTAGCTGAAAAAATCACTACCGATTTACATTTGGGCGATATTTTGTTGCCAAGATTAAATGAAGAATTAGGTCTATAGTGCAGTAAGGAGGTTACTATGTTCACGTTAATTGTGTTACTGATTATAGGGACAATCCTCGCATATTTCTCCCAATCAAATTTGATGCCTGTGTCACTACATGCAGGTGCATACACACTTTCCAATGTCCCTCTATTCTATGTTATCGTCGGATCACTACTCACTGGTCTCGTTTTGTCATACTTTATCTATTCAATCCATGAAGTCACACTGCTTTGGAAGCTTCGGGGTAAGGATAGTAAGATCAAGAGAAATAAAAACGAAGTGTTGGAATTGACCAAACGGGTTCATCAACTAGAACTTGAAAATGAAAAATTGAGACATGCAAAGGAAATAGAACCGCGAGATACGAATGCACTGTGAAAACACTCTTCGCTAAAATCTGGAAAGCACTTCACTTACCTAAAAAGCTGCAGTTGTTTATTATGCGGTTTTTCCAAGATCAATTCTTGGTAGGTGTCACGGGAATAATATTTAACGATAAGCGTGAGGTTCTCCTCTTTAAGCATACGTATCGTTCTCATCCATGGAGTTTACCAGGTGGCTACATGCATTCAGGTGAACATCCCCGTGAAGCATTGGAGCGGGAGATCAAAGAAGAATCGGCGCTGGTCGTCAGCGTGGATGAGCGGTTAAAAACACGCACTGACCGTGACAGCGCGCGACTTGATTTATGTTATATGGGAACATTTATCGGTGGGGATTTTATCCCGAGTAATGAAGTATCAGAATATGGCTTTTTCTCCCAGGAAAATATGCCGCTACTTCGAGAGAACCAGGTGTTACTTATAAACCAAGCACTTGAGGAAGTTGACTAACACTTTAGATAGGTCTTTAATAGAAGCTGTACAGTATCTGTACAGAAATGGAGGAATCTTATATGGCTACCGTTATAAACAACCCTCCGGCCCAAAATAACTCCAGCGGTCTGTTCGGCATGATAATTGGAATGATTTTTATTGTAGTTCTTCTTTTTCTTGGGTATGTGTACGGTCTTCCTGCATTGAAGAGTATGCAATTCGGGACACCGCAAATAAACGTACCAAGTCAAATTGATGTCAATGTAAAACAATCCCAATAAAAAATTGGGGAAAGGAGTCACATATGGCAGAAATTGTCAAAGAAACCGTAGTTACTAGAAGCGATACTGACAAGCCGACGGTGGTCAAACAAACGAAAGTGGCGGCTACTGGATCACAAACGGCGCAGTACACGGTCTACTTTCTCTTTGGGGTGCTGGAAATCCTACTTGGGTTCCGTTTGGTGCTGAAGTTGCTGGGTGCCAGTCAGGCAAGTATGTTTGTGCGGATCATCTACAGCCTCACATCGTTGTTTGTTGCACCGTTTGAAGGCATCTTCCATAAAGCAGTGACGCAGGGGATAGAGACAGTTGCAGTACTGGAACCCTCTACGATCGTCGCGATGCTCGTGTACGCAGTGTTAGCTTGGATCATCTTAATGCTCGTCGGTATATTATCTGGTGAGAAGCAGCCAGAAGAATAAGGAGTTTAGTATGGGTGCACTATATTGGATCGTGTTCGGCTTAATCGCCGGAAGTATTGCAAATTTTCTATCACCTTTCTCGAAAGGTGGAATTATTGGTTCCATAATCCTTGGAATATTGGGGGCAATAGTTGGTGGATATTTGGGTGAGCGATTCTTTGGAGTAGGCGTCACAGGATTTAATGTGATGTCCTTTGTGGTAGCCGTAGCCGGCTCACTACTCTTGCTGTTTGTGGCGAGACTAATTTAAATCAGTCATTGACCATATTGCCGATCTTGATGCCGACAATGATGCCCAAGAATCCGCCGACGCCACTTCCCAGAACGCTGGCAATGGAAAGAAATGAACTTCCCAAGAGTACCGGTATGTAAGACCCGATTGTGGAGCCTAAGAATACCGTTATCCAAACGATTGTTTTCGTAGACATATATTTAAAACAGTTTGCGATGTTCCTTCATCATGCAAGAATCCATGATGACTTGAAGGCCATTCTTTTCTGCTGTTTCTTTAGCTTGCGTGGATACGACGCCTTCCTGCATCCAAATAATTGGCATCCAGTGAAGCGCGAGAACCTGGTCAATGATTTCCGGAACATCCTCACTTTTGCGAAAGATATCGACAATATCGATGTGCACGTCACTGGGGATGTCAGCAAGTGAAGTATATGAGTGCTGTCCATGAAAGTCGCTGATGTTGGGATTGACTGGGATGACCGTAAATCCGTGATCGATCAAATATAAACCTACCTCATGACTGGGTCGATCGGGTTTGTCCGACAAACCGACCACGGCTACAACTTTCGGTGGAGTGAGGATTTCTTTGATGTCCATATATACAATGGTGTACCACAAAAAGATGGTAAAAAGCAAAAATGCATTTGGTATACTGAAGATAATTATTAATAACTGAAAGGTTTGCTATGTCCGATCCTGTCATTCATTTTGAAGTTCCCTATAAAGATGCCGAGCGTGTGAAGAAGTTTTACAGCGAGGTCTTTGGCTGGCGCATGAATCAAATGGGTGCTGATATGAATAACTACATTACAGCTGGTACAACGGACTCCGATGAGAGAGGACAGTCAAAGACGGTTGGAGCAATCAATGGAGGATTTTTTCCAGTTGGGGAAATGCGGGACCGGACACTCATCACAATAAGTGTCCCTGATGCCGCCGCAGCAGCAAAAAAAGTTGAGGAAGCAGGCGGAAAGACAATTGATAAACCAATGCCAATTCCCGGCGTAGGTATCTATGTGTCATGTGTAGACAGTGAAGGTAATCCGTTTAGCTTGATTCAATCCGAGATGTAGTGAAGAAACTTGAGGCCAGGATAGCCACAAGCGCGAATCCCACGCCCCATAGAAAGGTGGCGCTAGGAGAGACACGTGTCCATAACTGCCCGCCGATAATATTTGCCAGCAGACTGGTTATCCCGACGACGGTGGAATAGATACCAATGGCACTGGCGCGCAGTTCTTGAGCGATGTTGTCTGTGGCAAATGCCTTACCTACTGCGCGGTACAATCCAGAATATATCCCATAAAACACAAACAGTGCACCTATCAGGATGACACTGTGACTGAGTGCAAATCCGAGATATGTGATCGCAAAGATTGCAAAACCTGCTAAGAGCAGGTATTTCCTACCAAGTTTGTCGGACAGAGAGCCTGCTGGATAGGAGATGGCAGCCGCAGCAAGATTAAATCCCGCGTATATACAGATGGTAATAATCAACGGAATACCTAAGGAGCGGGCCTGCAAAATCAAAAAAGCATTGCTGGAGTTTCCCAAACCAAAAAGAGCAGTGATGCCGAGATAAATCCAGTAGGAGCGGGGAAATGCGGCAAGCGAAAAATGCAGCTGCGTTTTTTGGATATGTGCAGCTTTTTTCTCTTTCACCAGTGTGATGAGGAGGAGGGCGGCGATTCCAGGGATGAAAGCCAAATAAAATATTGACCTGATATTCACTTTGAAAAAGAAAAGTAGAACGATCGCAACCAGTGGGCCAACAAATGCTCCGGCATTATCACCGATTCCTTCCAATCCAAACGCTCTACCGCGGGCATTTTCATCCGCTGACCCTGCGATGAGCGCGTCACGTGGAGCTGAGCGGATGCCCGCGCCAAGTCTATCAGTAAAACGGCCTAAGAGCACTTGCGGCCAATTTACTGAGAGGCCAATGAAGGGTTTGGCAAGAGCAGTGAGTGTATATCCAAACAGTGCTATGTATTTTTTCGCTTTGAACTTATCCGCAAGCCAACCTGAAAAACCCTGGATAATATACTGAACAGCTGTCGCTGCTCCTTCAATTACTCCTACAATTGCAGGTGAATCTTTTAAAACTGAAGTGATAAAAATTGGCAACACCGGATACAACATCTCTGTGGAGATATCAGAGAACAAACTGGCGAAAGCCAAGATGTATGTATCTTTGGAAAGTCCTTTGGGTAATTTCATAGTTCTAGTATAAAACAAAACTTTTCTATATACTTTTAGATACATGAAAAGTAATAGTTCGTTTTTGATTCTAGTTGCGGTGATTGTGCTCTTTGCGGCTGCAACATATGTGGTGGTGACTTTTAGCCATTCGACACAGTCACAAAACCCAATTATAGGAGCGCTACAGCCGACTGCAGAGCCAAGTGCTCCCCTGACGGACGCCAAAACCGGCGACGGCAAGTTGAAAGTATCTGGTACGAGTGCAAAGCAGCATGATGGAGGCATGAAATATACTTTCAGCGTGACTGATATCTCTGCTAAGTCCACTTGGACTCTCTACGAAGCGACAGTCGCCGCTGGCGATTCAATGGCGATTCCCTTGAATAGTTGGACACCCGATAATAAAGTGTTGTTTTTAGAGAAGACTGTGGGCGGAGTCACTGATTATCTGGTGTTTCGAGGTGACGCGAAGCCCTGGCCGGATGGACAGCAATTTTTGAGTGTACAGGATTACTGGACTACCGCCGGCAAAAACCTAACTATCCGCACCGCTACCGGTTGGGCAGGCAACGATCTCTTAATCATCTATACAGCAAAAGCCGACGGTTCTAGGGGTCCAAACTTCTGGTTTGTTACCGAGACACATAAATTCATGCAATTGGCCCACTAGAACACAAGTGATAGAATCACGATATGTCATTACTACTTCGAGAAAAGGGTTTTCCAGCTGAACTAGCTGATTTTACTAGACTGGATAAACTTGGTTTTGATACCGGTTCAAAAGAACGTAAAGAATGGTTCACGCGGTTTTTGCAACAAGACGCTCCCACTATTGGCAAAGTTGTAGAGAAAATTGATAAAGGCTATTTTGACGATGACTTAAGTAAGATTATTCGCTTCCAAGATGAGCAAGGTACTATGCCACAGGCACTTATTGATGCGGCGTACAGACGACAAGACGAATTGGCTACTCAATAGACATTTTCGTGGTGAGTGAGGCGCGCAACTTCCCCGGAGCGAGTTAATACGATGGCGATGACATCGATGCGGCAAGGGACACTTTTTCCATTCGTATAGATCATGCCCATGTGACGGACCCGACTCAGTTTTCCCTTATTAATCATTTCTTCAGGGCTACCAAAATCGATGCCAGTTTTTGTTTTCACTTCTACAAACACTAGCGTGTTTTGATCACGCGCGATGATATCTATCTCGCCAAATTTATTGGAAAAATTCATCTGCAGGATTTGATAGCCTTTTTCCAGAAGATATTCTTTCGCAAAGGATTCACCAGATTGACCGGTTGATTTATTTTGGTACTTCATCTGTCACCCCTGCGTAGGCAGGGGTCCATGCAATAAGTAAAATTCAATATTGTATTATTTGTTGACTGGATTCCTGCCTTCGCAGGAATGACATTAGGTCACCTGTTTGTACTGTAGCGCTTCTGCCATATGGACTGGCAAAATAGTCCCACTGTTTTCCAGATCTGCAATTGTGCGGGCAACCTTAATCAACCGAAAATAACTGCGCGCTGAAAAATCGTATTTAGTCGCAGCGACCTTTAAAATATTTTCAGCTTCAGGCGTGAGTCTTCCATGTTTTTTCACTTCTTTATTTTTCATTTGCGAATTGGTATAGATGGAAAGACCTGCGAACCGTTTCGTTTGCAGGGCGCGGGTTTTGCGTACTAACTGATTTGCCTCCCGCGATGTCATCTTATCCGGCTCACTCTCATGGGTCAGTGATAATTTGTCTATCTCAATACTGGAGACATTGACGCACAGATCAATGCGGTCCAATATCGGTCCGCTGATGCGGTGTTTATACTTGGCGATTTGTTTGGCCGTGCATTTACACTCTTTGGTTGGGTGGCCTAAGTAACCGCAAGGGCAGGGGTTGATCGCGGCTATCAGCGTAAAGCTTGCGGGGTAACGCACATGTCCCGCCGCCCGCACAATCTCTAC
>DATIJC010000020.1:0-84188 GCA_035479015.1 Patescibacteria group bacterium
CAGTGAAAAAATTAGTTCACTCCTATCAAATGTGAGTAAGAAAAACTTAGTGATCAGCGAAGGTATAGATGAGATTACTATCATTGCCGCGCAAGAGCTTCAGGATGACATCAAAGCCCACTTCTCTGCTCTACCAAAAAACGTTTTTACTGATCTTGTGGGAATCTGCGTGCGGTTCCCAAGTGAATACATCGAAGTGCCAAACGCGCTCTTTTCACTGATTTCGGGAGTTTCGCTGCAGCGGATAAATATTATTGAGCTGGTCTCTACTTATACCCAACTTATGATCGTTGTACGCCAAGAAGACCGCGAGAGGACAGTCGGAGCTTTGCAGAAATTTTTCTAGTTAATGCCCAATAACTTGAGGCATTTTATTTATATTGTTTTCCACTTCTTCCATCAGTTCCATCGCTTCTCGAACACTAGCATACAAACTTAGAGCTGATACGAATGAACCTAGAGAGTTATCTTCTTTTATGTAAGCATCCTGTTCAGGCATAACAAGAATATTAAAATATGCTTGGGCGTAGCCGTTGAGTATATCTGCAATTTCTCTAAGCCTAGTATCCTCATCTGTAATTTCAGGGAATACAGTTCGGATTGCGTCATTAACTTGAGGTGTAAAATCTAGAATCTCAGACATATTTTCTTACTCTATCGCTGCTACTTTGTACTTAATTTTCCCCGCTGGGGCTTCGACCTCAATCTCTTCCCCAACCTTTTTACCCATGAGTGCTTTGCCTAGCGGCGAGCTCTCTGAGATCTTTTTCTCGTTTGGGTCGGCTTCCCACTCACCTACAATTTGATACATGTGCTTGGAGCGGCCGATGTGAACAGTTACTTTTGAGCCGAGTGAAACTGAAGATTTCTTACCATTTCTGACTTTGACAACCTTCGCTTTGGTGATCATTAATTCGAGTTCAGCTATGCGGCCCTCCATGAAGGCGAGATCTTCACGGGCGGCATGATACTCGCTATTTTCAGAGAGGTCGCCAAAAGAACGGGCCAGCGCGACGCGGTCAATCGCTTTGGGTAATTTGTTGTCTTTAATTTCTTTGAGTTCACTAACTATCTCGTCGTATCCGTCCTGAGTGAGAACTACGTCATCGGTGATGGCGTTCATAGGGCTCCTTATCTACTAGAAACTTTCTCGTATTGTACACAGTCCTAGAGGCTTGTCTAGATCACTAGAAATACTATTATAGGGAGGTTTTGCGGCGCCTGGCGACCTTTAGCTCGAGGATCGCCTTACGCAATTCCCCTTCAGCAAGTTGTATTTGCGTTCTGGAAAGCTTCTCATTTTGGGTGGCTGTATAGGCGCGTTGCCGAGCCTCTTCGGCCTTTGCTTCATTGATGTCCTCACTGCGAGTTGCCGCATCTGCCAGCACTACGACCTTGTTATTTGGCTCCATATTCAAGAATCCACCACTAATCGCAATACCCTTGGACTGACCTTTTATGCGGTAAATTAATTCGGTATCAGCGAGCTTAGTCATGAGGGGCACGTGACTGGGAAGCAGTGTAATCTCCCCGCTAGTTGTCATGACGGTAATAGACTCTACCTCTTCGGACAGTAGTTCCTTTTCCTGAGTCACTATTGAAAGGTTGAGTGGCATAATTCGATAATTAACTCCTGATTATCATCAGGTGCTGCTATATTTTTATTGGTAATTCCACAGTCTTGGCACTTAAAAATAATTTGCGTCTTATTGGCCGCTGTCTCTATCCCGATCGGTTCCAGCAAACCTCCGCATGTATTTTTTCTATCTCCTGGCTCTATATCTACATGTAATCCAGTCAAACAGTAATTACAGTGGTTGCGGCTGCTTGTGGGATGTTTTGCGACTTCCTTCCCACAGTTTACGCACACAAATTCTTGGTTATTCTTTAAAAACATTATAATGACTTTGCTTTTTCTATCGCATCTTCGATTGTGCCGACCATGTAAAAGGCCTGCTCGGGTAAATCATCGTGCTTGCCATCCAAGATCTCTTTGAAACTGCGCACTGTATCCTCGATCTTGACGTATTTTCCAGGAATACTGGTAAATACTTCACCCACGAAGAATGGTTGTGATAAGAATTTCTGCATCTTGCGGGCGCGTGACACGATCAATTTGTCAGTGTCAGATAATTCATCAATACCTAAGATTGCGATGATGTCTTGCAGTTCTTTATAGCGCTGTAGAACTTTTTGCACACCGCGGGCGACATTGTAGTGGTCTTCGCCAACGATCGCTGGTGTCAGGATTTTACTGGATGATGCCAATGGATCTACAGCGGGAAACAGCGCTTGTTCTGCCAATGCGCGGTCAAGAGAAATCGTTGAATCTAAATGACTAAATGTTGTGGCTGGAGCCGGATCAGTGTAGTCATCAGCGGGCACATACACTGCTTGGAACGACGTGATCGACCCTTTTTTGGTACTGGTGATACGTTCTTGTAGTGCTGCCATTTCCGTCGCTAGGTTTGGTTGATATCCGACAGCCGATGGAATACGACCTAAAAGTGCTGATACTTCTGATCCCGCTTGTGAAAAGCGAAAAATATTATCGATAAAAAACAACACATCTTCGTTACGAATATCACGATAGTATTCCGCCATGGTGAGAGCAGTCAGAGCAATGCGCAGACGGCTTCCAGGTGGTTCATTCATTTGGCCAAAGGCCATGATAGTATTTGGGAGAACTCCAGAGTCTTCCATTTCGTGATAGAGGTCATTGCCTTCACGAGAGCGCTCACCGACACCAGCAAATACCGAGTGACCTGAGTGCTCTTCAGCGATATTGCGAATCAGTTCTTGGATGATAACTGTCTTACCTACTCCGGCTCCACCGAATGCTGCGACTTTTCCACCACGAGCAAAGGGAGCAACCAGGTCGATAACTTTGATACCAGTTTCTAGAACTTGCGCGGATGTCTCTTGCTCAGTAAGTTCAGGGGTACGCCTATGGATCGGCCAGTACTCCTTGGCTTTTACTTCACCCTTACCGTCAATTGCATCTCCGACGACGTTGAAAATTCTTCCTAATGTTGCATCTCCAACCGGTACACTGATTGGCGCGCCAGTGTCGGAAACTTCCATACCACGCACGAGTCCCTCTGTAGGACCGAGAGCGATTGCACGGACCTCAGTGGTCGATAACTGTTGTTCTGTTTCCAGCGTGAGAATTTTTCCATCAGCTAGATTCAAATGTAGTGCGTTATAGATCGCTGGTAGTGATTTTTCAAACTTGACGTCCACCACCGGGCCGATAATCTGAGTAATTGTTCCAGTATTTTTAATCATAGCTCTCCGCTTGTATACGATTTTCTAAAACTTTTGTTTTATTCTGCGTTGCAGACGAGAACGCTATCTGTGCTCCAGTATTTACTGCCAAACCCAAAAACAGCAAAACAGCTCCTACATCGGGATGCATCAATGCTTCCGATCCAGCAGTAACAGTGAACAAAAGAAGTGATGCTGAAAGACCTCGTTTAATATATAACTCAACTTCTGCTTTATCCAATTGGTATATGAGCTTATTAAGTTCCTTTAGTCTTTCGTACGACATATATTTTCCTTAAATAATTCAATAATGTATTTTTCTTGGTTGTCTGGATGCCTGTCTCCACAGGCATGACAGATGATTAATTCAACGCCAGACTAGCCGTTGTTATATCGAGTAACTCCGATGTAATCCCTGCTTGTCTGCTCTTATTATACTCGAGTTTGAGACTGCCGACGATATCCTTGGCATTATCACTAGCATTCTTCATGGATACCATGCGGGCCGAGTGTTCCGAGGCTTTTGCCTCAAGCATAGTTTGGAAAAAACCGTTTTCGATATAATAGCGAAGTAGCAGGCTCAGGATCTCATTTGGATTGGGCTCAAATATGTACTCTTGTTTACCCTGAGCTTGCCGAACGGGTTTGTCCATTTCTGTCACCGCCACCGGTAATATTTGGTGTGACTCTGGTTTTTGTGTCAGTGTGCTGACAAATTGCATGTGGACACTATGAATACTGGAAAACTCTCCTTTTAAGAATCCATCCACGAACACTTCGGTAATAGGAAGAATATCATTTAAAGTCAGTCTGTCTGGCATTCCTTCAAACTGCGCAGCCATTGGTATGCCAGATTTGAGAGCAAAGTCCTTAGCTCGTTTACCAATTGCGACAATGTGAGGCTTCTTGAATTGCAACATCAGTTCTAATGTTGCTCGAAATAAATTGGCATTGAGTGCGCCAGCCAAGCCTTTATCCGTGGACACCAGTACCACGAGCGCAGGTGCATTGAGATTTTTAGCTTCTGAAAGTAGTGGATGCATTGATGAATCAGTGAAAGATGCAATCGTATGCAGCATTTCAACAAGTTTATGTGTGTACGGCCTAGATGAGAGCGCCTGTTCTTGAGCTCTGCGCATCTTACTGGCTGCCACCATTTCCATCGCCTTGGTAATCTTGGCGATGTTGGTCGCTGACTTTATTCTGGATTTAATCAGTCTTGCTTGCGCCATCAGAATCTCTCCGAATTGTTTTTGCTAGTATATTGTCAATAACCTCATAGCCAGGCGTTATTACAGATCGAATTCCGCCGTGGTGGGCCGCCCTACTAACTACCTCAATGAGTGTTGCACTCGGTAAGTCAAAATAGTTGTTTCTCTTTGCAAACAGGTACCCTACATGTAGTAAAACTAATATTGGATCATCCGTGGTCAGACGATCCAGATCAAGCTCTTGCTGTCCTGTTACGACTTCACCATTAATCACCAGTTCAATTTCAAAACTTGTCATACGCCTTGTCATTCCTGCGTAGGCAGGAATCCAGTCAATAAGTAAAATTCAATAATGTATTATTTGTTGTCTGGATACTTGCCTACGCAAGTATGACATTCCTATTCCTGTTCGATCTGTAGATCTTTGTGCAATTCATTGAATTTTTCGATCAAATTTTTCAAATCTTTTTCAATGTCTTCAGTTAATTTTTGTTCTTTCAAAATCGCGTCATAAACTTTCTTGCCACTTGTATCCATATATTCAAGGAAAAGCTCTTCCCATTTGCCGACATTTTCTTTTTTAACTGTGTCAATGTGGCCACGGGTACCAGCATAAATCACAGCAATCTGCTCGGTGACTTCCATGGGTCTATCCCAAGCTTGTTTCAAAAGTTCGGTGAGCCGTTGTCCCCGGTCAATGCGTGCTTTAGTCTTGGCATCCAAGTCACTGGAGAACTGTGCAAAGGCTTCAAGCTCGCGGAATTGTGCGAGATCTAGTTTCATAGTGCCGGCAACTTGTTTCATTGCTTTGATTTGTGCGCTGCCACCCACACGTGAGACGGAAAGTCCTACGTTAATAGCTGGTTTGATTCCGGCGTTAAATAGGCCTGATTCCAAATAAATTTGACCATCTGTGATGGAGATGACATTGGTCGGAATGTATGCTGAGACGTCATTTGCCTGTGTCTCGATGATCGGCAATGCGGTGATGGATCCACCACCATGCTTTTCATCCAAACGGCACGATCTCTCAAGTAGTCGGCTGTGCAAGTAGAAAACATCCCCCGGATACGCTTCGCGGCCAGAGGGGCGCCGGAGTAGCAGTGAGATCTCACGGTAAGCAACGGCATGTTTAGACAGATCATCGTATACGATCAAAACATCTTTCCCTTTGTCCATGAAATACTCAGCGATAGAGGATCCAGCGTAAGGAGCCAAGTACTGCATAGAAGCAGGATCTGATGCACTGGCGTTTAGTACCACGGTGTACTCAGTTGCACCAAAGTGCTCAAGTTGCGCCATGGTTTGGGCCAGATACGCTTCTTTTTGACCGACGGCGACATATACACAGATGACATTCTTGCCTTTTTGGTTGACGATGGTGGTGAGAGCAATTGCGGATTTACCGGTACCACGGTCACCAATGATGAGTTCGCGCTGACCACGTCCGATCGGGATCATAGCGTCAACCGCTTTAATACCAGTCTGAAGTGGCACGGTCACGGATTTACGTGACATGACGCCGGGGGCTATTTTTTCCAACGGTTCCCACTTCTCTATTTCAAAAGCTGGTTTGCCATCGAGAGTCTTTCCCAATGTATTGACCACACGACCCAGGATTCCATCACCCACACCCACAGACATGATGCGTCCGGTGGTGCGTACGTCCTGGCCGGCAGTAATACCTTTTCCATCAGCGAGCAGAATAACGCCGATTTCAGTTTTACCTAAGTTGAGCGCCAATCCTTCCTGACCGTTGGAAAATTCGACAATTTCTCCCATCATGACATCAGAAAGCCCGGAGACTTTGGCGATTCCGTCACCAAATGTCAGTACTTTGCCAATAGAAACTGGCTTGTTGCTAAACTCAATGGTTGAAATGGAATCTAAGAGTGATTTCATAATTACAAAAGTTTCTCAATTTGTGACAAGCGTCCGCGCACTGATAAATCAATACGCTCTGATCCGTTTATTGTGACTCGTAGTCCACCGATCAGATCGTTGTCGACCTTAAAATCAGCAGAAATATCATTGCCAAATTTCTTATTCAAGACTGCAAGGATCTTTTCTTCTTGTTCTTTTTCTAGTTTTACGGCTGATTCAATTAATATGTTCATAAAACTTCATCTCTTATGCGCCTTGCAAGCACTCTTGCTTGGTCGGTTCCAACCCGGTTTTCTAAAGTGTACCAATTCTCTATCAGAGGTGTAGCGCACTGCATACCTCGGCGGAAGAAATGTATAAGTGACAGTACTAACGAGACAATTATTCTTTGTTCGCCTGGATCTATCGTCACAGATTCCACTCTTCTTCTAACTCGCTGCAGCTCTTCCACTGCATCTCTTGGTCCAATAAATACATCTTGAAGCATACTTTATGCTAATGCCTTCTCTAGATCCTTTACGGCCGCTTCGACTAATTTGCTCTGTGCTTTTTTGTCAGACAGCTCGCTGCCCAAAATCTTTTCTGCCACAGCAACTGCAGTTTTACTTACCCGGCTTTCCAGCTCGGCCTTCATGCCGGCAAGTTCTGACTGCCATTTCTCCATCTCATTCTCACGAACTTGCTTCATCTCTTCTTTGACTTCTTTGGAGAGTTTGACTTTGAGCTGTTTGGCTTCATCACGTGCTACTTCCAAGAATTTGCTCGCCTCTTTCTCAGATTGAGATTTTGCTTTTTTCTTGAGTGTTTCGATTTCCTCTTTTTCACGGATTGAGACCTCAGCAGCGTGTTGTCCCTCCTCTACTTTGGCTCGTCTGTCATCTAAAACTTTAAGTATTGGCTTGTAGAGGAATTTAACCAACACAGCGAAGATGACGCCGAAATTAATCACTTGAAAAAGGATTTGTAGTCCATTGATTTCCATAAATATCCTTTATACGAACTTGATGATCAGAGCTACGACAAGTGCGTAGATAGCGACTGCTTCAGCAAATGCCATACCCAAGATCATGTTTGTTTGAATTTTACTGGTTGCTTCTGGGTTGCGGCCAATGGCCTCCATGGCATGTCCGGCAATCATACCGATACCGATACCAGGGCCAATAGCGCCCAGTCCCATCGCTAGTCCCACAGCAATAGCCTTTAATCCTTCGTCCATACGAGCTCCTTTATATAGTACTTAATGTTCTTCCCCACCATGACCTACAGTAGCCAGGTTGAAAAAGACAAGTGAAAGCATAGCGAATACCAGTGCTTGAATGACGCCTACAAACAATTCCAGACCATAAAACGGCATAGGAATAATTACAGGCACAAGGAATGTCATCACAGCAAGCAGCACTTCTCCGGCGAAAACGTTACCAAATAAACGGAAACCGAACGACATCACCTTTGCTAACTCCAGGATAAACTCCAAGATTCCCACAAATGCGTTCATTGGGTTTGAAAAATTAAAATATTTTTTTAAATAAGATAGCCCTAGTGCGCTCAGGCCAAAATATTGAGTTACCACGACACTCACAAGTGCGAGCGCAATAGTTGTATTAAGGTCTGCGGTGCCCGCCCGCATATACGGAACAAATTCACTTACTCCTTCTTTGATTTCACGGAAACCGATCGCACCAACTCCAGGGAGTAAGCCAAACCAGTTATTGAACAAAATGAAAAGGAAGAATGTCGCAATGAGTGGAAAAAAAAGAGCAGTCTTTTGACGACTGCCGGTGATATCGAGCGTTAAGTTGTAGAGACTCTCAATAATCATTTCCATCATTGCTTGAAAGCGGCTGGGTTTACCCTTTGCTTTCAGTTTCGCATGGACGGTGAGAGCCAAAATGACAAGAAGTACGGAAACGACCAGACTAGTAAAGATAGAATTGCTTACAGCAAGCGGACCCACATGGGCAATTGTTTCGGCGGAGATCGAGATATGTAATGCGGACATATGTGACCTGTAAACGCCAGTACTTTTCCGGTGCTTACTGTAGTAGTATACCCCTAAATTTTTTAGCCGCAAGATAGCACTTGAGAGGATTTCTGGTTGAAATGAGTAAATTCTTGTTGCTACAATGAGAAATGCCTCTCAGAGCCCGTGCCGTCTATCTTGCCCTCGCCAGCACGCTGCTCTTTTCAGCGTGTACGCAAAACGGTCAAGTAGCTACGCTGGAACAAAAACCTTCGCTCCTGCAAGCATTGATCTCCACCGCCACGAAATCAGGTGCAACTCCAGTTCCAGAAAAATTACCTGCATACAAGAGTCCAGGACGTGAGTTTTCATTACCAGGTGCTAAATGGGTGCCTCAGAGTTACAACAACTGCGCGCCTGCCACTACATCTATGATCCTTCAGTACTTTGGTCATAGTGTCAGTCAAGTTGAGACCAAACAGGCTTTGCGAACTACCTCAGGTGATAAAAATGTATTTACTCCGGAAATTCAAACATATTTAAAAAATACCTATAACTTAGAGTCCAAGCTTGGATTTGGGGGCGATTTGCAAATGCTTAAAACGTTGTTTACGAACGGTTTTTATGTGATGGTAGAAGATTGGTTACATCCTGGTGAAGACATCGGACATAATACAATTATCCGGGGATTTGATGACGATAGGCAAGTGGTGATTTCCGATGACTCATTTATTGGCGCAGGAGTCACTTTTCCCTACGATGTTTTCGTAAATAATCAATGGAAGGCCTTTAACCGCGAATACTTGATCGTCTATACCAAGGATAAAGAGCCTCTGCTCAAAGCAATACTTGCCAGCCGCTTTGATGACAAGGCCATGTGGCAGCATGCGATCGATATCAATACGAGTGAGACAAAGAGTGCTCCAAACGATATGTATGCGTGGTTTAATCTCGGCAGTAGTTATTATGGGGCGGGAAGTTTCTCACAAGCAAAAACTGCCTTTGATAAAGCGAAAGCTATCGGGTGGCCCCGTCGTATGTTGTGGTACCAAATCCAGCCGATTCAAACTTACAACAAGGTTGGTGAATATCAAAAAGCGCTTGATTTAATTGCCGAAGGCCTGGCTGGTAATCAAGAATTTGCGGAGTTGCATTATGAGGCAGCTGTTGCCTATAAAGGACTTGGTCAGCTTGACCGAGCGCGTAGCGAAGTTCAATTAGCTCTTAGCTTTGCTCCCAAATATGCACCAGCGCTAGTTTTATCAAAACAGCTCTAATTTTGAATAATTCTTTCTAAAAAAGAAGTAAGTTCGATATCTACGCCAGTTCCCCGCTCTTGGCGGGCGACATACAGCATGTGGATTTGGCCGTTCTTGATACTGCCCACTCCCACAATCTTCTTGCCGATCTTGGCTACATAGATATTTTCGCGTCCGGCAAACCATAACACATTGGGGACATTGTATTCAGGTGTGCCGATGAGGCTTGATACAGCCTCGGCGTCTTCCAGCTCAAATGCACGTATTTTCATAGTTACTCTTCAAATACCCAGATCTTTTTATTCATTTGAACGAGGTCTGTAAACTTACCGACAAAACGGGTAGCCTTGACTGTCCGGTCATCAATCCAGTGGTAATTTCCCCCACGTGGTTTGCCAAACATGATCCCATGATACTTGAAACCATGATCAGCAAGCCATCTCTCTGTATTTGGCCGGTGCTCTTCGATCCTGGAAGTAAAAAAAGTGATGACATGCCCCTGGTCGTACCAGTTGTTTATTTTCTCTTTGGCTCCGGGAATCTCATCTGCTGTGAGCATACGCTCCGGTTCTTCATTTGGTACGTCTTCACAAATAGTGCCGTCAATGTCGATCAGGAAGTTTTTGATTCCGTCAGGTAATGAAGGGCTTAGGCGTTTACCATTTGCGTCTACTTTGGCTGTGAGTTTCATGGGGATAAGTGTAACACGGGCAACTTGCCAGGGGTAAGTGCTACCGTACTCGATTTGAGAATGATATACTATAGTGTCGAAATTTGAGTCCGTAGCTCAGTGGTAGAGCAGGAGCCTTTTAAGCTCTGTGTCGTGGGTTCGATCCCCACCGGACTCACTAGTGGCCCCATCGTCTAGCGGCCTTGGACGCTTGGTTTTCATCCAAGAAATCGTGGGTTCGAATCCCACTGGGGTCACATGCAGAAAATATAGGCCTAGGGTGATATAATATAGGCCTGATGATATACATATATCTGCCGGCTGTTCCAGCTGAGCCTATTGGGGGTATCCAGACCCTGTTTGACTATGCCAACACGCTCAATGGGATGTCGGGCAAGACAATTGCCACCATTGTCAGCAAAGTCAACTATATACGTCAAATTCTCCCGAGATCCTATCCATTAGTTCCGGTCCTCTATAAAGAACCTGAGCTAGTTACCAGTGACATTTTAGTTTTCCCAGAGGTTCTGCTTGAGAGTGTCGATAAGTACCCAACAGAGAATAAAAAGTATTTAGCAGTTTTAAACTGGCAGTACTTTGAGTTTTATACAAAACGTCTCAAGCGCCCAATGCCAAGGATTGAAGGTATATTAACCAATAGCCAGTTCGCCAAAGACAAAATCGAGAAAGTTGTAGACGTACCAGTGTTTGCCATTCCCCACATTATCGACGCTAATTTCTCAGTCAAGAATTCGTTTGCCAAACGTGAGCCAAATTCAATCCTTATTTTAAATCGCAAAAACACTCATCACATCGGCAAAATCTTATCATTCCTCCAAGCCCTGCCGCACAAAGTTACAATTGTGAACAACGTGACTCCAACAAAGTTGGCAAAGTTGTATAACGAGCATCAGATCTTCATTAGTTTAGGCTACCCTGAAGGATTTGGTCGCCCAGCTGCAGAGGCAATGGCCTGTGGATGTGTTGTAGTTGGTTTTACTGGGGGTGGAGGCAGTGACTTCATGAGTGACGGTTTTAACAGCTTTACGGCAAAAGATAGCAACGAGGACGAGTTATTGCAAAAATTGTCACACGTTCTTCACAGATTAAACATTCAACAGAAATCAGACATTTCTGCCCTGGCCGCACACACTATTAAGTCCCGCTATAACCCAAAAACACAGTCTAATGTAATTGGTGCAATTTTTGCCAAAGATGTGGGCAAGACAATAAAAATACTAAAGACCGCGAAGAGTAAGGCGGTTACCCCACTATACGCGGCCAGCTCAAAAGAGACACTAGAGATATCACTGTTTCATGAGCGGCAAAAATACCAGGATATTGTCTCGTCCAAGTACTTTAAGATTTGGCAGTCACTGAGTTCACTGCGAAGCATAATCCCAAACTAACGGAAAAAAACAGGGGGTTGCCCCCCTGTTTTCAAGTTTTCCCAAAACACCAATTAGTCACCTACAGTGAAATAGGCATAGGGAGTATTGCTACTAGCTCGCGATGATCTCCATGCAACCGCGTCTGTACTGCCATCTTTAACGATAACAGTCAAGATGCCACTGTTATATGCACAGGCATTGCTAATGCTATCAAGTAGGCTAAAAGTTGTCCAATCATTTACAGAATCTTCCTGCGTAGACAGAGTCGGATAATCTGTCAGTAGTATTGGATTGCTATTTATTGTTCTAATTGCTGGCATGTTGTTCCAAGTAACGCCAGTCTCTGTCCATGTTGAAGTTTCACCCAACCAAGCATTGTGTCCACCATCTGAAACTGCATCAACTTTCATGTACATACTGCCGCCTGGAGTTCCTACATACTGCGTACATGGATTATTTCCATCCGTATCTACTGCGCTTGTCAAATCGAATTTCAGAAGAGAATAATTTTGTTCAGTATCATTCTGCGACCAAAGCCGAACTGAGGTACCATAGTTAGTATTTGGATGCGCACTAGACACGTACGTATCGGCAATTGGATATATTGGGCCCACCGATTGGTCCAATGCCTGTACCAGTCCTGGCGTCATTGCAAATGCAAGCGCAGAAATCGTCGCTGCTATCGAATACTTTTTACCAATCATAGGCCTCCTTCAGGCTACGCTTTTCTATTAGAATTTAGTATACGGTCATCTCCGGTTAGCGGGTCAATGCACAGTTCATTTCGTGATGGTATTATTCAGACTGTGTTCAGTTTAGTTACCAAAAAAAACAGGGGGTTGCCCCCCTGTTTAAGTAGTCTACAGAATATAGAAATTTGTTAGTTTCCTACGTCAAAATATGCATACGGTTTTTCGCTCGATGCATCATTTGACTTCCAGGCTATTGCATTCGCTCCGCCATCCTTGACGATCATGGTCAAAATCCCACTGTTATAGGTACATGCACTAGTAAAATCACCTGACAGGGCTATGTGAGTCCAGTCATTGACAGAGTCTTCTGATGTGGAGGCAGTCGGATTGTCTGAAAGAAGTACTGGACTACCGTCATTTGAAGGGTAGTCATAGTTACGCACGGCTGGCATGTTATTGCACGTTACTCCTGATTCAGTCCACGTAGAAGTCTCGCCAAGATACACTTGATGTCCCCCATTCGATACTTCGTCCACTTTCATAACGAGCTCTCCATCAGAACCACCATTGGTGCAGGGAGTGGCACTAGTTCCAGGTTTAATAACCTGAGTTAGATCAAATTTCAAAATTGAGTAGTTTTGCTCGGTATCATTTTGTACCCAAAGCCTCGACGAAGTACCATAATTGGTACTGGGGTGCGCGCTCGACACATAGGTTGCCGCAGTTGGATACACTGGCCCTACACTAGTAGCCATCGCTAAACTAGGCACCGCCAAGAATGAAAAGGCAGATACTGTTAGCACACATAGTTTCGTTTTACTGCTCATGCTCCTCCTTTTAGATTTTCCTAACTTTCAGACTTCAGTATACATTCAGTAATACATAAACTGTCAATACATAAAAAGTTTCGCCTAATAAAACAGGGGGTTGCCCTCTGACAAAATTTAGATTTGACCCGAAGGGGTAGAATTTGCCATACTACACACAATGAATACAGTTTCTCTTGGGCCCGATAACATCATCATGGCGGCGTATGTCGGTGACCAAACGGAAGATACCATCACCCAAACGTGGAAAGAGACCATCCCAATGGTCAAAGAGTTGCGGGACAAAGGTCTACCCATAAAAGTTATTCTCGATCTCTCGAAACTTACAGGTCAAAATTCCAGCGCCAGAAGAGCTGCCAGAGATGTGCTGTTGCAGTTAGCTCCAGACAAAATGGCAGTGATCGGCGCCAATACCTTCATCCGCTACCTTGCAGGATTTATCTTTAAAGCCACCAATATGGAGAAAAATATTAAACAATTTCCTGAAATGAAGGATGCAGCGGCATGGATAAACTCATAGAACTGTTAAACCCAATTTTTGCCGATGCTACGGTCGGTGAATTTACCAAGGACGTGGATCTTTCCCAAGTGGAGCCGCAATATTTAGAGCTCTGTTCTGGAATACAAATCATCATTGACGTGATCCGGGAAAAAATAGCAGATCTTGAGCGTCTTAATTCTGAATTGCTTCAGGAAAGTGTGGAGCGGCAAGCAATACTTGATAGCATTGGTGAAGGCGTAGCCGTACTCAATGAACATGGTATTGTGTTATTTTTAAACCCTGTTGGTCAGCAGATTTTGGGTTGGAGTGCCAGTGAGATCGAAGGAAAGCCATGGGTCACTACAGTACCGCTTGAATATGAAAATGGTACGGAGATAGACACAAGCAAACGTCCGTTTGAAAGTTTTACCTATAGCCAAGAAGCAGACAATTTGGCACAAGCTCTCTACTATCGGCGCAAAAATAAATCTCGCGTACCCATTCAAACAACAGTTTCTCCAGTGCTCTCTAATGGGCAAAATCACGGAACGATCATCGTCTTTAGAGACGTCTCAAAAGAATGGGAGATAGAAAAACTAAAAGAGGAATTTCTCTCGATTGCAGCACATCAATTGCGAGGACCCCTGGCTACCATGCGCTGGACAACGGAGACTCTGCTCTCCACCTATGCATCACTTCTTGACCCCGTGGTACGGGAGAAAATTGAGTGGGTATACCACAACAACCAAGATCTCATAGGCCTCGTCAACGATATCTTAAGCATCACCAGACTCTCTAAAGGCACCATAAGCGAAGAAGCAATTCCGACAAATGTGCGGTTACTCATAACGAAAGAAATCGATGATCTTTCACATCAAATTAAAAAGAAACATATGAATATCGATCTGCGAACTGACCAAATCATCAGCGATGGAAAGTTTGCGCTTGATCCAAACCATTTTAAACAGGTACTGCGTAACATCATTGATAATGCGATAAAGTACGGTTTTAAAGATTCAACCATTCAAATTTCTGCAACTTTTGACGGCTCAGGGATAACTATAGTAGTATCTGATCAAGGCATGGGAATTGCACCTAAAGAGAAAACCATGGTTTTTCACCGGTTCTTTCGTGGTAGCAATGTCATTCATTCTGGGATTAGTGGTACAGGATTGGGGCTCTATGTTGTGAAACAGTACATCGATCTGTGGAAAGGCAGCGTCAATGTGGAAAGCACGCTGAATAAAGGAACAAGCGTCACCATTCATTTACCCATACATCCGTTATAAGGAGGATTATGCAAACAATTCTGATCGTGGAAGATGATACACAGACACAGGGGTTATACAAGGAAGCGCTGACACAAGCGGGGTTTGAGACGACAGTTGCTGGCAATATCGCTCAAGCACGGACGATGGTGAATGAAAAACCGCCAGATTTAGTGCTTCTGGATATTATGATGCCGGGTGGTGAAAACGGATTTGATTTCCTGGAAACATTACAGAAAGATCCCCACTTCAAAACAATACCGGTCATCGTTCTTACAAATCTAGACAGTGAGGAAAAAACCGCAAAAGAGATAGGAGCAAAAGAGTATCTGATTAAGACAAACGTCTCAATAAATGAGATTATTGCTGCGGTGAAGCGACATCTAGCTTCTTGATCTTCATGGCATTCTTGCCGGCGCGGCCGCGCATGTAGTACAGTTTGCCACGGCGAACGTCACCCTTGGTAACTATCGCCAGATCAGCAATAGCCGGACCATCCAGAGGGAGGATGCGTTCGACACCTACACCAGAAGCAATTTTGCGCAGTGTGATGGCCTTACCGCTCTCACGATTGGAGACGGCGATGACTATGCCCTCGAATGCCTGTTGGCGGGTTTTCTCGCCTTCAGTCACGTTGAGCATCGCCTTAACAGTGTCTCCCACGGAGTATTCGACGTTTTTATATGTAAAGTACTTGGCCATAGAGAGGGTATTTTATCACATTCATGTCATTCCTGCGAAGGCAGGAATCCATGCAACAAAGAAAATACAAAAATGAGTTATTTATTGACTGGATCCCTGTCTACACAGGGATGACAGACTTATACCCCAACTTGGCTAGGTTCTCTACAATTTGAATTTTTGTATCTCCCTTTTTCCCCCAAATATCGGACAAAAGAGTGGTAGTCTCCCTGGTTTCCCAGGGCCAGATTATCCATGCCTTGGATGTGTGGGAGTAAAAGTCAGGAATGACTTTGGTCCAAGGTTTAATGACTAGGGTCGCCGTCTGAACCTCACTGGCTCCATGAAAGCCCAGATAAGATCTGGCCATGGCTAGGGTTTCTCCGCTATCGGCAATATCATCAATGATGAGCACTTTCTCTCCGCGGATTGAGATTGGCAGGGACTGGGTGATGACAGGAGTACGGTTGGTCGTAGCGATCCCAGAGTAAAATTCGATTTGAATCGAACTTAGTTCTTTCATGCCAAGCAGGTCTAGTATGGGTCTGGCTATCGTCGTACCGCCCTTGGCTAGTGCTATCACACGGTCAAAACTCTCCTTCTTGTCGATTATTTTTACTGCAAGTGTCTCTACACCTTGGCCAAAATCTTCCCAAGAGAATACTTCGTAAGTTTGATCGTGGATGAGGCTTCTGATCATTTTCTACATGCCTCTAGGAATGCTAAAAAGATTGCATGGGGTTTGAGGGGGGTCGATTTATACTCAGGGTGGCCTTGCGTACCTACAAAGAACGGATGCACATTTTTTGGCAACTCTATCAATTCGACTAGATTTTCCTTGACGCTCCGTCCAGAGATGATGACGCCCGCTTGTTCAAATTGGGGTACGTATGCATCATTAACCTCATATCTATGGCGGTGCCGCTCAGCAGTTAACCCTTTTTTCTCGTCCACCATTTGGTCATACTTTTTGTAAATTTCAAAAAGCCGCGTACCCGGCTTGACTATGCACTCCCATGTTCCCAGTCGCATAGTTCCACCATATGCCCGGTTTTCCAAAATCCGTTTTTGTTCTGGAATCATATGAATGACTAAATCAGTAGTTTTTGGATCCACCTCCTGTGTGTGGGCATCCTTGATATTCAACACATTTCGCGCAAATTCCACCATAGCTAGCTGCATGCCATAGCAAAGACCTAAGTAGGGAATTTTCGCTTCACGGGCATACTGGATACTGCGGATCTTGCCCTCTACGCCGCGTGTGCCCCAACCGATCGGTACAATTAAGCCATCCAGGTGTCCAAAGAATGTTGCTAGATCTTTGTTAGAAAGTTTGGAATTATCCTTTTGCAGTTTTTCAATTTTCGAAGCATCCACCCAAACAATCTCCGTCTCAGTGTCTTTTGCGTCACTAGCATGATGCAGTGCATCGATAAGCGCAGCGTAGGAATCTTTGAGTTGGTATTCACCTGTTGCCAGGTACTTGCCGACGATCGCTATGCGGGCGGTGTGTTTTTTCTTCCGCCGCGCAATTTTTACCATATTTTCCCAAGCTTCAAGCCTGAGAGTTTTTTTGGGTAAAGATAAGTCATCTAAAATCAATTCATCAAAGTGCTGCTCCCGAAACAGGAGTGGGATCTCATATATGTTGGCTACATCCGGGCTCTCAATAATATGGTCACTCTGTACATTACAAAACAGCGCAAATCTGTCACGGCGGCGCTGATCCATTCGCTGATCGGCACGTGCCACGATAAAATCGGGCTGGATGCCTAGGGAATTGAGTGTCTGCACTGAAAGTTGAGTCGGTTTGGTTTTGGGTTCGCCGATGTGAGCTGGCGTCGGTAAATAACTGACATGGATATGGATGACTTGTTGCTTGTGCGTCAGCCGCAAGACGCGGGCAGTCTCATAGTACAAAATGTTGAGGTACTCCCCCGCCGTACCGCCCAATTCAACTATCACAATTTCGGCGTTATCTTTTTTGGCTGCAGCATTGATGCGTCCAATGATCTCATCACAAATATGGGGCACTTCCACATCCTCTCCGTCATACCCGAAGGCACGTTCACGATCGATGACAGCTTTATAGATCTGACCCATGGTCACGAAATTACTCTTTCCCATCTCTTGACCGAGGAACTTTTCATAGGTCCCGAGGTCCATGTCGGATTCGGTGCCATCTTCACACAAAAATGGATCGCCATGTTCAATGGGGTTTATGAGTCCGGAATCAATATTGAGATAGTTTTCACACTTTACGATGGTCACCCGATAACCACGGGACTTGAGGAGCAGAGCGATAGAGCCAGTAACGATTCCCTTACCAAGGGAAGAAAGCACACCTCCGGAAACAAAGATGTATTTTACTTGGGGCATAGGTAATTATACCAATGCTTCGGCCAAAATGCCAGATACCTCATTTTGCGTCTGCTCGTCCCAAGTGATGGTATAGGGCAGGCGCATCGACGTATGTGATTCGCCATTGGGGATAAGCACGGTCAATTCATCTTCGCCTGGCCGAGTCTTTAGATATCTTCCGATCTCCTGCAACTTCTCTTTGGGAGTGCCACGCGGAATGACAAGCGTGTTGGTTGGCTTATTTGATTCTTGTGGATTAACCGCTTCTGGCTCACGGACTTTATCTACCTGGAGAGAAAATTTTCCCTCACGAAGTGCTAGCTTGCCCTTCATGATCACTACTTTGTCTACGCCAAGGAAGTCTTTATACACTGTGTAACTTCTTGGAAATATGACAAAGTCAATTGTGCCTGTGCCATCATCAAGAGTGCCAAAACACATCTCTTCTTGTTTCTGCTTGGTGAGCACTTGCCGCTGAGTCGCTATGAACCCACCCAGAGATACTACCGCCCCCTCATGCAACTGCTCATCCAAATTTTTGATTTGATGCGTAGACAGTTTGGATACTTCATCCAAGGCATCTGCCATAGGATGCCTGGTGAGATAAAAACCAAACAACTCTTTTTCAAACGATAACAGTTCTGCCTGAGGGTACTCTTCAATGTTCCGGAACGTATCTTTAGTTTCATGCGCTTGGGCATGTGCTTCACCAGTAAATAGGCCATCTTGACCCTCAATTGTGTCAGCAACTACGCCTATGCCGCTGCGGATTTCTTCCAACTGCTCCAATATTGATGCCCGTGTGCAAAACGAATCAAAAGCTCCAATTTTTGCTAAACTCTCCAGCACCTTTTTATTTACTTTTCTCGCATCAGTTCTGCGCAAAAAATCAGTAAATGATGCAAAGGGTCCATTTTCCCTAGCAGCTTGAATACTTTCAATTGCAGCTGACCCTACATTTTTGACTGCACCTAAACCAAAGCGTATTGAACTTTCTTCGATACTGAAATCATCGCTGGATTTATTAATATCGGGCGGTAGTACTGTGATCCCAAGACGTCTGCACTCACTGATTGCTTGTGAGACCTTCTCTTCCCGATTTGCGCCCATTGAGTGGCTCTCTACGGAGAGCAGTGCGCACATATACTCAGCAGGGTAGTTGGTCTTCATGTACGCGGTTTGGTAGGCAATCATGGCATAGCCTGCGCTATGTGCACGGCCAAAACCGTAGCCAGCAAATTTCTCAATAAATCCCCATACCTTCTCGATCGTCTTTTCGTCGTATCCTTTGGCTTTAGCGCCCTTTTTAAATTTTTCCTTCTCTACCATCATGATCTCAGTTTTTTTCTTTCCAATGGCACGGCGTAATTCATCCGCTTGGCCCATACTAAAACCTGCCATGACGTTAGCAACCTGCAAACACTGCTCTTGGTACAAGAGAACACCGTATGTATCTTTCAGCACCGGCTCCAAATCAATATGTGGGTACTTGATACTCTTGGGATTATTTTTACTAGCTACGAAATCATCAATCAGCGCCATAGGACCAGGTCGGTACAGCGCCACCATAGCTGCCAGGTCAGAGAAAACACTGGGCTTGAGTGATCGTGCGAGTTTTCGCATACCGCCTGATTCCATTTGAAACACACCTGTCGTCTCGCCGCTGGCAATCATTGCATAGACCTTTTTATCATCGATAGGAATACGGGCCAAGTCCACCACTTCGTCGCGTGTTTCTTTCACTACTCGGATTGATTCTTCTAGGATAGAAAGATTTCGGAGGCCTAAAAAGTCCATCTTCAGTAGTCCGATAGCATCAGATGAAACGTTGAGATCCAATACTTTCATGTCATATTGTGTAATAGTCTTACCCGACTTGCTATCTCTTTGAATTGGCGTGTACTCCATGAGTGGCTTATCGGCAATAATCACACCCGCGGCGTGCACACTTGTGTGCCGTGCGCTGCCTTCCACCTTCATCGCTAGATCGAGGAGCTCTTTGTACTTGGGCTGCTGATAGTAGATACCGAGTTCAGCCACGCTTGCCAGCGCATCCTTGATATGCACCACATGTCCTTGTACTGGCTCCGGAATAAGTTTGGCCACATGATCGACTTCCGTATATGACATGCCAAGCACTCTACCGACATCGCGAACAGCGGCCTTGCTCTCCATTCGCCCAAATGTAATGATCTGACCCACTTTGTCCGCTCCGTATTTTGCCGTCACATAGGCGATCACTTCATCACGGCGCCTATCTGCAAAATCAATATCGATATCAGGGGTGGATTCACGCTCCGGATTCATGAAACGCTCAAATGGCAGCGCGTGAACAAGTGGATCAATTGTCGTGATATTTAATGCAAATGAGAGCAGAGATCCGGCGGCAGATCCACGGCCCGGGCCCACGAATATGCCTTGAGATTTTGACCAGTTCACAAAATCCTGCACAATCAAAAAGTACGTGAGGTAGCCTTTATCCTCAATCACTTTCATTTCATATTGGAGCCTCGCCGCCGCTGAAGCGGGATCAAAAATATTGTTAGGATTAGCAGTCGCTTTCTTCTTTTCAAATTCTTTTACGCCGGGATAGATTGAATCCAATCGCTCAAACGCAAGCTTGGCGACATAAGATGACACAGTTTCCCCTTCCGGAATATCAAATTTTGGGAAAATCACCCTGCCCAATGGGATTTGCAAATCACACTTATTGGCAATTTTTACAGTATTCTCTAGAGCGTCCGGGTACTGTCCAAACTCTGCTTCCATTTCTTTGATGGTTTTGAGGTAAAAATCATTGGCTCCCATTTTCATGCGATCTGTATCTGAAATAAGCTTACGTGTTTGAATACACAAAAGTGCGTCTTGTGCCCGCGCATCGTCTGGTGAAATGTAGTGAACATCGTTGGTAGCGACTAAGGGTATTCCTAGTTCTCTGGACAACTTCACCATCTCTTCACGCATGTTTTCAACTTCTAGGATCTCCGGATGTGACTGTATCTCGATATAAAAATCACCTTCAAAAAGTTCATAGTATTTTCTCAGTTCTGCTTTTGCTTCATCGCGCTGATTATTCATGATGAGCTTGCTAAAGCGGCTAGCGAGACACCCACTGGTAGCGATAATTCCCTCATGGTGTTTTTTAAGCAGATCAAAATCAAAACGGGGTTTATAGGAAAATCCATCCAAGTGTGCAAATGAGGTGAGCTTCATGAGGTTTTGGTACCCAGTAAAATTTTTAGCGAGCAATAATATGTGAAATTGGTCGGCGCCCATTTTCGCTTGCTTCTCTCGCATGTCACCAGCTGACATGTAGCCTTCCATACCGACGATGGGTTTCATTTCCTTGGCGCGAAGCTTGTTATAGAAGTGAACCGCACCGTGCATGACACCGTGATCGGTTATAGCCAACGCATCCTGGCCGTCATCATGTGCGCGTGTTGCTAATTCTGGGATTTTTGACAGCCCATCTAGGAGTGAAAACTCTGTATGGACGTGCAGATGGACAAAAGAAGACATGGGGATATCCTACGGCAAAACTTGAGAAAGATGAAGAGTTAGAGTGTTGCAAGTACGTAATCCTTCAAACCCTCATCTGAAACACTATTATAGAGCGCCAGCTTAATTGAAAATTTTTCACCAGGGTGGTTCTGCAACCAAAGGTTTGCTGCACTATCAACATCCACCTCATTTTTTATTCCATTTTTGAATTCAGTTTTGATCCAGGTTTCTGGAGTTATATCTTCATTTTCAAGACTTTCTTCCTCTGGGGTTAATTCTTCAGTCGCTTCTGTTTGAGGAGTAACACGCGGCATTACAATAGTTGGTTGACTCACCTCACGCAAAACTTGCGTCGTGCTCTTTCCTTCGAAGGGAGGCATATGAAAGAACATTTTTACTTTATTCACTTCGGCATTATGCCGGATATCGTTGGGATCTACAGCTGGTACTCTCCATCCGATTGCTTGTTCAGGAAATTGAAAAGCCTCACTAGCCTGGCTCTCATACACCGAATAAACCTCTGCAACCATCTCAGCTCTATTTGACTCAATTTTCCCTACATTTTCGATCAAGCGTGCTAAGTATCTAGGGGTATCAAGTAGTTCGGCAACAATCTTTGGTGAAACTTTCTTCTCTAATACAAGTTGAGCTATTACTTCTCTCAGTTTTTCCAGGGTATTTTTGAAATCGTCTTCTTGAAGCTTTCTATTAACTTTGACACCTTCTGACATTGCATTAACTGATTCCATTATTTGCTCAGGCCAACTAGAATTTGCCACAAAAAGTGGCATGGTAAAAACTTTTTCAATCTTACTAAGTACTTCCGACGAATCACCGCTCACCCCTTCCCCGAAGACCTGTATCGCATACTGGAGCGCTTCCGCTGGTGTTACTTCGACATCTTCTGGAATTAGACTGAGTGCACGTTCAAACTCCGGCTTATAACTTTCGTTGGATATGTTGAGATCAACTTGTTTCAACCGTACCACGTTGGCCTCAAAAGTTTCTTTTAATTCGTTGTCTTTTTCAGATTTCTTTTTCTTGTCTCCAATATGCCTAGCTTGATCCTGTGCGTATGAAACAGCTGACTCAATGGCGCTATAGAAATCGCTCAGAGGACTATTGAATAGTAAGCTCTCTTGTCCTTCAGGTATCCTTCCCTGTCCCATTGCCACTAAAAATAAACTTTGAGGATTATTGACAAGCAATAAACTAGACAATAAGCGTTGAGACCGCTCTTTGGATGTCTGCATATTCGCACGTGTCTTTTTAATCCTATTAAGTTCTTTTCTTTGTTCTCTGACTTTATCCTTCTTATCACTTTCTTTATTTTTGGACAACCATGTTTCAATCTTAGTGATCTCTCCTGTCAATCTTTGCACATCTTGTAAGTCGTCACTAAGTGACATTTCAATCAGTAATTGTGACGCTTCAACTGCTTCCGCTATGTCCTCAAGCACATGGTTCACAACTTCATTAAATTCATCCTCCTTAGCAATTGCGTCCAAGAGCTTCGAGTATTGCTTCCTGCGCAGTTCTAACAACCTATCTGATAACTGTGATGTATATGTAGTTTTGGGATATGCTGCTTGATCAATTAAGTCGAATAACGCCTGATGTATTGAGTCCAAATCGTATGTTTTACCCCAGAGTAAGATTTTTCGTCCTCTGTCAGTCAGGCTTTCAGGCATTCCTGCAAGGAACATCTCGTTCTCTTGTTCGGATAATGGATGATTTTGAATTTGAACCACCTCTGTAAAGAATGCGACTGAGTATGTTTCAACCATTGCGTTATCAAGATAACCCTCTAGTGCGCTTAGGTAATGCAGAAGTTCTACAGTGCGGCTGCCTAAACTCTCCAGTATCCTTTCGGCAGGAAGCCCAAGATGCTCTAAAATGTTGCTGATCCGTACTAATGCTTGGTCGGAATGGCCTTCAAGTTGGTTCGCTGCAAGTAGCTGTTGAATATCCTGGTGCAATATCTCATAGCTCTGTATCTGCAAACGGGCTCGGTCCGAAGCGTCGATTCGCTTTTTCTTGGTATTATTCTTTCTTGCATCAGTTTCCAACCTTTTCTCTTCAGTGACTAATAGTTCCTGGTAACCTTGCTGTAATTTTTTTACAAAAAGCACCTGGACATAGTTTTCAGGATAGCAGATGAACTCTTGGCAACGCTCTTCAACTAACCGCTCCTTTGTTGCCCGTTTTTCTTCGCGGGTTTGTCGGCGCTGTTCTCGAGCTGCTTGTTCTTGCGATACTAAATGGACATATTCTTCTGTAGATCCTCCCTCAGCGTGCATCACCCAAAACTTTCCAGGTACGTCTGTCGGCGCGTAGCGTGATCCTTCGTCGGCGAAAATTGAAGTGAACTCGGCAGTGGTCAAAGATTCAATGAGGTCGTCATTGCTCGCCCCAGGTTGAAAATTGTAACGGTCAATGCGCGCCGCACCATCAAATTCAGGGGTTTCAAAAAGCTTAGCTAGAGGCTGACCAGGTATATCCGCTTCCGCAGCCTCTGGTTCCGTTATTTCTTCTACCTCACTATCTGTCACATCATCTTCGGGCTCAACATGATTTCCCTGTTCAGCGGGAAGTTCAATAATTTGTCCGAATATTCCCTCTCTACCACGCCAAGAATGTATAACATCAATTATTCTTGGATCAGAATTGACTTCCAAACGAGCGTCGGGCTCATTTTCCTCAACAAACGCATACAGAGAATCTAAGTTCCCCAAGATCTCAGACATTGTTCCATGCTTAAAAACAAGTTGCATTCCATCGTCCAAACTTTTCTGAAGAAAATCAAATGCCAGCTTCGTTTCCTCTCGTTTTAATCTATCTTGCTCAGAAAGTGCTGTGGCCTGCTCAGGCACTTTTGGAATAGGTGGTAGTCTCTCTTCTCTAACTCCCTCAAAATCACCAGGGTTAGCGCGTGTGTCGTATGGGCGTGAGGAGGCCTCTCCCCTATCCGGTAAAGGTTGGAGTGGGACCATTCTACTTTTCTTAGATTTGGACGGTAACTGTTCAACCCCCATACCTTGGTCCTTACTGGCCATGTAACTCCTTTTGGATCGATTCTTGCACTCTTTCTCTATCAACTCTGCCTGCTTTTTTAAATACCATGCCGATTATAAACCCTAGCACCTGCTGTTTGCCAGCTTTATAATCACTGACAGCCTTTGGATTCTCAGAAAGCACTGTCGCAATCACCTGGGACAATTTACTATCATCCATTTGCACCGTACTTTCAAGAGCTGCCATCTGTTCCAGTAGTATTTCTTTTGTATCACCTGTTATTTTCCCATTCACCACCAAGTTAGCTACTCTTGCAGCACTACCTCCCAATTCTTCCATAACAGCCACTAGTTTTGGATTTTTGGCAATAATTTTTGCATCTGATTCTTTCAGTCCAAGCTCTTGTAAATGAGCGACAGTTTCCTGTGGAAGCCGCGGTAGAGCAGACATGATCCCCTCAACAAACTCTTTTGTGAAGTGTAATGGCGGTAGGTCTGGATCTGGGAAATAGCGATAGTCTTCCGCGGACTCTTTACTTCGCTGGGCAAATGTTTCACCCTTGGATTCGTTCCACCCACGTGTTTCTTGTCTCGGCAATTCGCCTTTTCTCCGAATCTCTGATTGTCTCACTGTCTCAAAAGCAATTGCTCGTTCTATGTATCTGAAAGAGTTTAAGTTTTTGACCTCTACTTTATATGGTGGTAAAGATTTATCAAAGGTTACGCTGATATTTGCTTCTAGGCGCATGGAACCCTTTTCCATGTCAGCGCTACTAACTTCTAGTGCTTTGATAATTTCAGCAATTTTTTTGGTATAGGCTTTGGCAGCCTCAGGAGAATGAATGTCAGGCTCACTAACTATCTCTACTAGTGGTACTCCAGAGCGGTTAAAGTCGATCAAGGATTCATTATTTTGATGAAGTAATTTCCCTGTATCTTCTTCCAAATGAACGCGAGTAATCCGTACTGGACCAAATTCAGTATCTACGCTACCTTCGTAGCACAGCGGCTGATCATACTGGCTGATTTGATAGCCCTTTGGGAGATCCGGGTAAAAATAATGTTTGCGGTCAAATTTAGAAAACAAATTGATCTTGCACCCGAGAGCTAATCCAATCTTAATCGTCCACTCAATCGCCTTTTTATTCGCAACCGGTAGTGCTCCGGGCATCCCTAGACACACTGGACAGGTGTAGATGTTAGGTTCTGGTGCAAAAAACGGATCATTCTTGCAGCCACAAAACATCTTGCTCTTTGTCGCAAGTTCGACGTGAATCTCAATCCCCACAACTGGTGTAAATGTACTTATTTTATCCATGCGTTCCATTCTGTCGCTTGTTCATACGCGTAGGCGGCCTGGATCATGCGCTCTTCTTGCCACATGGGGGCAACAATGTTCAAACCAAGATACAAATTCGTTTTCTGATCGTGATACATTGGCACGTTTATTCCAGGTAAACCAGAAATAGAACTCGGTTCTACCAACATATCCGCCAATTCTCCAAACATCGGGTTATCTCCGAGAGCGCCAATTTTTTGGGCAAACCCAGGCGATGTTGGTGAGATCAATAAATCGTATTTTTCAAACAGCTCGTTGTAGTTTTGAATGTACATTGAGCGAACTTGTTGCGCCTTCACATAGTACTTATCTGAATATCCTTTTGAAAGTGTGAAGGTTCCCAGCATGATGCGTCGTCTGGCTTCTTCGCCAAAGAACGAACGGTCATTGCCATAACGCACACCGTCATAGCGGGCTAAATTACTGCTCACTTCGCTGCGCTGTACCACTGTGTACACAGCAATCGCTAGATCCGGTTTCATTGCCTTCGCAGTTTCTACTGTTGCGCCCAAGTTTTCAAATACTTTGCCGGCTTGCTGTAGCGCATTGGCAACTACTGTACCCTTAATTTTCTCATGTTCACTATAGAGAAGTCCGATACGCAACCCTTTCACCCCTTTTTTTATCTCCTTTGTAAAATCAGGAACGGGCAGCTTGGAAGTGGTCCCATCATATTTATCACTCCCAGCGATAATATTTAAAAGAATAGCCGTGTCATCTACTGTTTTTCCCATTGGCCCTGGGCTATCAAGTGACGAGCCCATCGCTACAACACCTGCACGGCTAACGCGTCCATACGTTGGCTTCAATCCGACGATCCCGCACCAACTAGCTGGTTGGCGTATAGATCCAGCCGTTTCTGAGCCAATGGCGGCGATACATAAATCTGCGGCTACCGCTGCAGCGCTCCCGCCAGAAGAGCCCCCTGGCAAATACTCAAGATTTCGGGGGTTTTTAGTCGGACCAAAGTCGGATGTCTCTGTACTGCTCCCGTGCGCCCAAGCGTCCATATTGGTTTTACCAATGATTGCTGCACCAGCCTCTTTTAGTTTCTTCGTGACAGTTGACTCGTATGGTGGTTTAAAATTTTCTAAAACTTTCGAACTCGCAGTCGTTACTAATCCCTTAGTCAAAAAGTTATCTTTAATTGCCAACGGTGCTCCTAACAAACTATTTGGATTTTGGAGTTTGGATTTTGGATTTTTGTTCCTCGCTAAATATATGTTTAGTTTTGGATTCTCTTGGTCAATCGCTTCGTTAATTTCAGCCAGTACGTCGTCCGGCGAAATTTCTCTTGCTTTCACTTTATCCAAATACTGTTTTAAGGTTAAATTTCTTAGCATAACTACTCACCAATCAATTGCGGTACCACAAAATATCCATCGTGTTTATTTGATGCATTACTCAGCGCTTCCTCCTGTGTAAACATGCGCTCCTCGTCTACCTCATCTTCTCGCAATACATTTTCCAAGCCAGTCACCTGATGTGTGGGCTCCACTCCGGATGTATCTACGTCCATGAGTTGGTCAACTACCTTGAGAGTCGTGACAAAACCCGAAGCTAATTTTTCCTCTTCAGCCTTCGTGACAGGTATGTTTGCGAGATTTGCAATGTGCGCGACAAGCTGCGCATTCATGACGGACATATGGGTTATATTCTACATCGATTTTAATCTTTTGATGCGGTCAGCAAGGGGTGGATGCGTAGAAAAAAGTCCAGAGAGAAATCCGACAGCACCATTGCCTTCAAACTTCATATTTGGGGTGTCCAAATGAAATGGGCTGTGAATATACAGATGTGCCGTGGCTTTGTTAGCAGCTTCAAGAGGTTCACGGTCAGCGCCAAGCTTGGCAAGGGCCGACGCTAGTCCTGGTGGATACTTAGTCAGAGCCGCTCCGGAAGCATCAGCTAAGTATTCGCGCTCTCTAGAGATAGCTAGCTGGATCAAGGTTGCGATAATTGGCGACAAAATAGCAAAGACAATTCCCAGGACAAAGAAAATCATCTGTGAATCTCCACCTTCGCGGTTGTTACGCCGTTTGCCCCCGCCAAAATAGGTAATGCGCAAAAACCAGTCACCAAGCAACGCGACCAATCCCACTAGGATCGAAACGATAGACATCAAGCGCGTGTCATAGTTTCTTACATGTGATAGCTCGTGAGCGATCACACCTTCAAGTTCTGTACGATCAAGACGAGAGAGAATTCCTGTTGTTGCACACAAAGCTGCGTGTTGTGGATCACGACCCGTAGCGAATGCATTCATTGCGGTGTCGTCTATAACATAGAGCTTTGGCATTGGTAAACCTGCTGCCAAGCATAAGTTTTCAGTGACTGTATAGAACATGAAGTCGTGTTTGCGGTCAGCAGGACGTGCGCCTGAGATACCCAAAACTATTTGATCGGAAAAGTAATAACTGCCCAAAGACGTAGCTCCAGCGATGACCAGCGCAAAGCCTGAAATAGAGAGCGGATCATACCCCAAGCCTTGGGCCATGACGTATGCGACAGCAACCACGAACACCACAAACAAGATCATGATGATCCAGCTTTTACGTTTGTTCTGGTCAACCGCCTGATAAAAATTCATTACTTCCTCTTTCGTTTGCCTTCTTCTTTTATTTTATCTCCTCGCATGAGCGGCTGTATACTTTGTTCATACTCAATAACAAAGTTGTCTACCTGGTTGCCAGAGAACCCTATTCTTGTATATTTTCCACAAATGTAGAGCCCGTTAAGTACTTGCCGTCGCTGTCCACCTCTGATTATCCCTTGTTTAGGTATTTCTGAAACACCATATTCCCTAGCAATCCACCAAACAAACTCTTGAATCAGATAGAAGCAATATCCAACTTCTGAAATCTGCTTTTCTCTCACCTCAACGAGAACCTTAGACACGATTTTTTCATCATAAAAGTTTTGTTCATATGATATTTGGTGAACTATATCATCCGGGTCTCGAACTCTTCCTTCCTCACGATATATTTGTTGATCCAGATAGAACTTCACCAACAGATCAATATATGTTCGAATTTCATTCAAGTGATCAACTACTTCCTGATCCCTTACTTCTTCACCTTCTGTATTTAACAATTCATATAGCGCAACAATATTCTCATACGTATCAGAAACTTTGTTGAAATGCTCGAGATAACTTAGAGCATTTCTAGTTACAATATCAGCACATAAATTGCGAAATTCAGAAAGATTCTCAAAACCAATTTGTTTTGCGTATGTTTGAAAGTGTAAATATTCATCAAGTATTCGCCCATAACGTGTGCCAGAGATGCTATCGCTATACAAAGTAGCAAGTTGCTCAATTGACGCGACACGTTGATCAAACTCAACTTTAGAAATATGGTTAGCCATGTCTACTCACTTATTTCGCCATAAATCTACAAACTGACCTTAACATCATGTGTTTCTTCTTCCGAAACTTCCACGTGCGCCCCAGTAGAAGGAGTTGCAATCCCGGGTTTCTTAATAAAACCAAAAACGCTGCCAAAAATATTGCCTGGGAAGGTAACAAGTGACTGGTTGTATTGCTGAGTCAAGTCAATCACAGAGCGCCTGGCATACATCAACTTATCTGCAGTATCGCGCAGCTCATTCATCAGATCACTGACAACCCTGTCAGCTTTAATCTCTGGGTTACTTTCAACAATGACCTGCAATTTGCTGGCCAAGCCGTTCATAGCGGATTCCACTTTATCCAAGGCCTTCCCACTCGTACCACCATCAGCAGCTTCCACCGCCTTACGGGCATCCGTCAAGCTCGCAAAAATTCCTTTTTCGTGCTTCATGTAACCTTTGACGCTGGCTTCAAGATTGGGAATGAGTGAAGCTTGGCGCTTCAGTTGGTTGCCGATCTCTTGGATTGCGGCATCGATGCGCGTCGACGTAGTCTGAAATGAGTTGTAAACACTGGCGATATAGAGCAGTGCGACGACAACAATAATGATTGGAATAAACATAAAATACCCCCTGCATTTGATTATACGCTTCATCCCACGAAGGTGGGGACCCTTAGGTGTATAGTCATCAAATGTCGACCGAAACTGAATCTGTCATCGTGCATATTTCTTTAGAGCAAGCAGGGATTACTTTTGATAAATTATTTAAATCAAAACTGGGGAGAGAGTTTAACGGTAGTGAAGATGATATTATGGCCGTGGTTCCAATGATTTTGCTTGAGTTAAGTTCGCCATATTCAAGTAACCCATTTTACTTACGCATTATCGGTGATAAAGCTGAGGTGCAGATATTGCACGTCTTGCCTGCGGGAGGAGACTCGAATGAATGGGATTGACCGACTCATATTGAGACAGGGTATAAGTATATAAATAGAAAGAAATATGCCGACAGAGCTAATTGGAGAAAATAAAAGTGTTTCATTGCGGGATTTGCACGCCATCAAAATACCAAGCAAGAAAGAGATCGAGTTTGACAATGCCTGGTACAAGAGAATTACGGCCAAACTTCAAGAATATTTTGCAGAGCAATTACAGGATGGAGGGCATGTCTCAAGTTGGGCTTTGAATCGAACCGAAGGGACACTAAGCGTCATCCTCGCCAGACCTAAGTCAAGAAAATAAGGCGGGCGCACCCAGTATCGAACTCTTCGAACACTTATTCCTGGGCTACCGGGAAATATAATCCCCCCTCTCACTGTAAGGGGCAGGGCGAAATTTTCGCAACACTCCGTGGTGATAAACCCGAAGGATAAACCTATTTTCGTTTGAATAAAGATTGGGCTCTATGGTATAGCCAGACCCAGGGATATTGTTCTGCCTTTAGACGATTTAATTCTGCAACCGCATCTTGAATTTCTTCGTTGCTTAAAGGTCTTAATGATTTATTTATTTCTTCATCTGTACTTCCGGCTTCCCTCATTTTTTGACGCACCTTGCTAGTCTCTTTTTTGTTAATTTCCAGTGCTTTTTGTAAATCTCGGTCGCCTTCCAAGTACGTCTGATACAGTTTGTTGATCTCTGCCGCTGAAACATCTTCTGTCAAGAGTTTAGCTGACAGCTCCTCTTTACCATGTTTCAAGAAATACTTGGACACGACAACTCGTTTGTCTTCAAGCGAAATTGTAGAAATTGAAGGATCACCGCCTGGCTCATTTATTAACCCGCTCATTGCTACATTGTACAGAATAATAGAAAATTTTCACTATTTATTGCGCTCCGGATCGGATTCGAACCGACGGTCTTCTCCGTGACAGGGAGACGTGTTAGGCCAGCTACACCACCGGAGCTCAAGATATATATTCTATCATGTGAAAATAGTATTTTCGGGCATTAAAAACCCGCTCCTTGCGGAAGCGGGCTTTCAAAAAACAAATGATCAGCCCCACGGTCCACTCTGCGGATTGCCGAGTGTGTGATTGACCATTTCCTGGCCCGTAATCAGAACCCCCTCGCCGGGACGTGTTTTCCATGGTCCCGAAAGGATCGGTCCGAATACGGAGACGCCGAACTTCCATCCGCTGCCGATTTTCTTCGGCACTTCCATCAAGACTGCACTGACACCAAACCTGTTGGCATGGGTCTTTGCAAGCGCCAAAGGCTTCAGGTATCCGCCTTTCCACATCTCAGCCCCGATAGTTTCACCGGGTTGAGAGTTGAAAACCAAAACCAATACCCTACTTCGCCACAGCGTCAGATTGACGAAGAGTACCTTGCGGTACTCTTTTGGTGCCGGGATCAGCACCAAATTGGCGTAATGAACCTCTGGCTCAGTGTCTTTCACGTTCTTCTGTTGGCTACTCATCGTAGCCTCCTTTTTCTAGAGGACCCGCCGCGTGGAGCGGTGAGCCCTACGTAGCGAGGCGATTATTATAAGCCTATAACTATATAAAGTCAAAACACCACATTTGGTATACTATCGCCGAATATGACAAATAATAGAAAAGAGACCTCCAGAGTTGTAGCTAAAATTCTGCCAATTAATCCACTCGATCAGGATGCCGCCAAAGATCTGCATATGAAACCAGATCCAAAGGGTCTGCGTCTGAGATGGTCACAACCGCTGCATAAACCACTTTTCGTTGAGCGATTTGACCCTGATGTTGAGGATGACTCACTAAGGGTAAAAGTCGGTGTCAGTGAGAAAGTTCAAGACTATATTGCCACCTTTGGTAAAGAATCAAACACAGCACACGCAATGCTGGTTCGCTTACGCAGACGCACATAATTCAGATAACATTCGTCTTTCATTCAAACTCCCCCTTGACTCTTTCTGTATTTATTCGTAGTGTGTGTATCAACATTCGGGTCCTAGAGTATATAGAAAGAGGATACTATGCCAAAAAAACAGCCTAGCTTCACTGAAAAACTGCAGCAATATGAAACGGAGATCAGTAGTCTTCTTGGAATGCTTGTCGTCCTCGTCCTCGCGGGCGCCATTTTCTTTTTCATCAAGCGTTCAGTCCCTACCCCTCAGGTATCACCCAATGATCAAGCCAGTCAAATTGAAGATCTTATGAAGCAACAGCAAGCCGAATCCTCAAACACGTACACCGTCAAACGTGGACAAGGCCTTTCACAAGTAGCCAAAGAGGTGTACCACGATGGTAAGAAGTGGACGCTGATTGCCGAGGCGAACAATTTGAAAGCTCCGTATGTCTTGGAAGCTGGACAGAAGTTAAATGTGCCAGACGCGCCAGGAGCAACTGCTGCACCTACTTCTGAACCCGAGAAAGGAGAGGAAACAGAGCCCGTTGGAAAATCTGATACCACCACATATACCGTGCAAAAGAATGATAACCTGTGGGAAATCGCTGTCGCGCAATATAAAGATGGGTACAAGTGGACAAAGATCTATGCAGCCAACAAGAACTTGATCGGCAAGAACCCTGGGATTATCAACGCAGGACAGGTACTAACGCTCCCATAATTATTAATTTTGAAATAATCCAAGGGCATCTATATCAAAAGGTGCCCTTTTGGTATAGTAATTAAATTATGGCAAATGAAACATTAAATATCATTGATGCTGCAAAACAAGCGAGAGATGATAAGAAATTAACACCTGAGGGCTTCCTGACAATCTTACAAGCTGTTCAACAAAGAAGTGAAGATGTACTCTCTCAAACCGAATCTAGTTACCCGGATACCGCAAACTCATACGAAGCTCTAGCGCTACTCGAAATAATAATTGATCTAGAAACGTATGCTGGAGTACCAAATAACTTCTACATGCATAAGGTAGCATTGCCTCATGATTTATAAGTTCTGGTAGAATATCCACAATAGCGGGATTAGTTTACCGGTAAAATATCTCCTTCCCAAGGAGAAGTAAGGGGTTCAATTCCCCTATCCCGCTCTTGCCTTTCTTCTTCGGGTATAATGCATCCCAATATGGGACAAGAGCGGATAATGCTTCGAAAAGCTTCTCGGTTATTAGGTCTTCGCGCAGATCGAGTTCTTGCAGCCGCCCAAGAAATTTCAGAGGAAGATCCCACAGTCACTATCGAAATGATTGGAAACGGAACATATCTGCCGCACGCCCTGCTCGAACGAATTCGCAAACACTTGGGGTTACTAAATGAAGAGGAAGAGCGGGAACTACGCGATACTGGGTACATGACAGTACAAGAAACAGCAGATTTTCTGGGAATACATCATGCGGTCGTTTGTGATTTTCTCAAGGTTGTGTGTCCAAATTGGAGGACCTCGCACCCGTATATTAGAAGTGGAAAAGCATGGATGAGCTTGCTTTCTACAGACACAGTCCAAAAAGTGACTAGATACCGCAAGCTTTCAGAAGAACGACAAGTACTTGGAAACTGGAGATGGCAAAAACGTCACCGAACCAATCACGTCAATGTGCGCGACATTGACCTAAACCCAGATTCTGATCCTACATTAAAAAAAGCCTTTGAAGGCAGTGTAAGCGACCTACGATACCATTTTAGATCTGGCACTTTACAGAGAATATCCGACTCGCTCCAAGTATACAAAGACAAGCAGAGAATCGCCCAGACCATACTTCAAAACTCAGATATTATCCCCTTGGAAGAAGCCGACATAGAAATGCTGTCTAACATTGTTGAATCGACCGCACTTTCCCGAGATCTCATTATCATCAGTCTTTTACCTGTTCTTGTCGATCGCGTAGAACGACGAAACATTGATGATACTAAGAGAAATATATTGATTGCGCAAGGCTACAAGTATCTTCATGAAGAAATTTCAAATTTCACGGATTATGATATTCTCCAAGAAAATTTGGAACGATTTCTCCTGCTCTATATGTTCGACGTCACCAAAAATGTCTTTCAAAAATTGAATAACCTATGACGGATCTCCAATCTACCCTCATTTTTGTCTATGGTCTCGCAAATTTCATACTTTTTATACGTGGATTTCACGAAACCAAAAATAAGAAAAATGCGTATGGCTTGACACCTTGGTTACTGCCGGTGGGAATGTTCGCCTGGGCAGATTCAATATCAATTGGTATATTCTGGACACTGACTTCATTCATCGCACTATTTCGTGATGATTGGATATTATTTCTACTTATAGTTTCCCTATTTTGGGCTGTGCGCGCTTTTGGAGAGATGACTTATTGGTTTCACCAGCAGTTTTCATCAAAGAACCTCAATCCCATCGAGAAAATTCCTTGGCATAGCATTTTTCATGACGATTCGGTGTGGTTTTTTGTACAAACTATTTGGCAATGCATTTTGGTGACGACGCTCATTACTTCTGTGTACCTAGCACATCTTTGGTTACGCGGTAAATGACACCTGCCTTATCATCACTGATAAACAGATTATCATGGCTATCGTACTCAACATCTACAGGTCGGCCGATCACAGCGTTACCTGAGATAAATCCAGTAATGAAATCTTGTGATCCTGTGATTGAATTACCCTTCACGGTCAGTTTCACGATCTTATAGCCATCAGGTACTGACCTATTCCAAGATCCGTGGTATGCGACTAGCAAATTGCCATCGGGATCAAATGTCAACCCAAGCGGGGCTGAATGTGCAGGAATTTTATAGACCGGTGGAATTGTATTTGCACACACACTCGAATCATGTGATGCTCCCTTTGTATCAAATACTTTGTCTCCATAACAATTGGGCCAGCCGTAATTACCTCCTTCACTGAATATATTAATTTCGTCCGGCGGAATATCATCTCCTAAGAAATCTCTACCCATCTCTGTTCCCCAAATTGCACCAGTTTTAGGGTTCTTAGTGATAAACACGCTATTTCGAAGACCTTTGGAAAAGATTTTTACACTCTTCCCATCCGTGCTCGTCTGCATAATTGCCGCCAATCGATCATCTTTTTCATTACACACATCGCAAGTAGAGCCTACTGAAACATAAAAATTTCCCTGGTCGTCAAAAACTAGTGAACGCGTGAAATGCCTGCCGCCAGTAGGCAGAGACAGTACTTTGTTATCATAGATTGCGGTCAGATTTTGCTCGTCAAGCACATACCGGTTCACAGATGTCTCTTGCGCAACATATAAAAATCCGTCACGGATAGCTAGGCCATGGGGTCGCTTCAAGTTGGATAATAGTGTGTGCACTGAAAAATCAGAAAGATTTATCGCATCCACTTTGCCACCATTCATCTCTGATACATAGAGAATGCCGCCATGCACTAGTAGATCGCGGGGAGTATTTAAATTTTCGACCACGGTTCGAACTGCGTATCCGGTAGGGACTTTCAGAGTGGACACTTCCCTACCAAATAGTTTTGTGGGCACAGGAATTACAGGAGAAACAGCTACGTGCTGGTTTCTAGCCACCACGCCTACACCCAGCAAGAAAAGAAGAATGACTAGAAGTGCTATCTTTTTCACAATTCCATAATAGCTAATTTAGCAAAAGATTGCTAGAATTCCCTCTAGAAAAGCCCTTTTAGTTCAGTGGCAGAACAGCGGTATCGTAAACCGCGGACGTCAGTTCGATTCTGACAAAGGGCTCACTCTGGCAAGCTGGGTGCTACAATGATCTTATGTCCTATTCCCGTCTTGAAACCCACGAACGAACCACGCTTATCCGCCAGATAGTATTTTTCTTAGGTGCCGGTGCCGGCTTGATCCTTGTGTTCATGCTGGTAGTCATGCCCTTATCCATCCAGATCCTTGCACGGATGCACGTGTCATCCAAAATTACAGTGGATAATCAAAGCTCTGTACCACCGAGTAAACCTTTTTTGGAACAACCGTTTAATGCCACAAATAGTGCACAGATTAGTTTGCGAGGAGTAGCTCAGTCGGGCAGCAAGATCCTATTGTTCCAAAACAATTCGCAGATTCAAGAGTCCACTGCATCTGATGACGGTTCATTTACATTTGACAACATAACGCTTGCGACAGATTCCAATGTATTCAATGCATATGCAGAAAATGAAAAAGGCCTGCGCAGCACACCTTCAGAGAGTATAACTATTGCCTACATCACTAAGGCTCCCTCTCTTGCTATTGATTCGCCTGCAGACGGTACAGTAATCACAGCTAGCAAACAAAATCCGATAACTATTAAAGGCAAGACAGATCCTGGCAGTAAGATACTCATTCAAGATCAAGTCACCTTTGTATCTTCAGATGGATCATTTTCGGGCCAAGTGCAATTAGTTCAGGGAGTAAATGCCATCGTTGTGAAAGCAATCAACGCCGCGACTTTGGAGACCGACCAGACACTAAACTTGCGCTATATCCCATAGTCAGTGAGAGAAACAATAGAACTGCTGGGTAAAAAAGCACATTACTAAAAAGAGAGCCAACTGCAAAAGTAGCCCCTATTAGCATTGCGTCTTTACCCCAACGAGCGGTCTTTAGCTGAACCAGTAGTAAACCCACCCACAAGATCATTCCAATGATCCCAAGTGAAGAAAACAAAAATAAAAGCGAGTTATCAGGAGCACTGGCATGGTTTGGAACAATGATTCGCTGGTATGAGCTGACGGGTTTAACATCACGCAGTGAATACCAACCGTTACCCAAAATTACAGTGGATAAATTTAAATTGGAAACAGACGCGCTCATGCTCTCCACCCGTGAGTTAATACTAGCAGTTCTCTCTAACCTTGCTCCCTCACTAGAGGGTCTGGGGAGCAGCAAAATTCCAATCATAAATGCTGCCAACAAACCTAGATAAATCTTTTGCCTGTAGATGATAAACAACCCTATCATCCCGACTGCGAACGCCACGTATCCGGCACGGGAATACGTAAGCAGAAGTGCGACGATACAAAGAGCCAAAGGGACTTTCAAATTCTTTTTTGTGATAATAATTCCGCCGACCAAGAGTGCTGCAAAGAAATTCGGATCAAAAATCGTACTGATAGCGCGGAAGTAATGATCATCCCAACCTAAGAATTTTAAAAGCCGTACGTCCGGCACAAAAATGTATTGGAGGATTCCAATAATTGCCAAACCCATTATCCAAAAAACAATACTTTTCTTAATCTCATCACCTAAAATAATCTTTTGTTTCACGCTTTCTACTAACAGCCACCCAAAATATACGTATATCCCAAAGCGCATCGTATATGCTGCTCCTGCTAGAGAGAAATGACCCATGATAACTGTCCACGCCAAGAATACGATCAGTGCTGCAGGAGGAATCACTAATTTTTTAAATAAAACAAAATACACATCAAACAGTAAGATTAAAAAGTCTGCGAGTGTGAAGGCAATAGAGTTCGTGATTTGCACTCTACCCAGTTGGCCTAGGACAGACACTCCTATCAGGAGTAAAAATAACACCCGTACTACAGCGTTATGCTTCATATTTTTCTAATATAAAAATCCGCACACAGAGCGAGTGCAGGCTCATGGCCCATGCATAGATGAGTCCTGGTACTCCGTCCAAAAAACCTAATCTTAAAAAATAGTTATGCACAAATTTTGCTGGTGGGAATAGAATTAATTGCACGAAAGTAATAACCTGAGTTTGTTGCCGGTTTTTGGATTCAAGTTCCGCATACATTGTAATATCAGAAATAAACTCAGAAACTGTTTGGTGCGGGTAATGCTGTAATGCTCCATCGAGTTTACCGATTCCGCCCGTTATTTGCCAAATCTCATGTACATTTCGGATCCACTTTCCTGCGGATTTTTTAGCGAGGCGCAGTATCCACACATTTCCTACCTCCCCGTGCAAGAGTTTTCTGCCCATAAAAATGTCTGTGCGTCGTATCAAGTAACCATTCAACTCCGACCCAATAGACTTTTCGATTGACTGGACCAACTGATCGCTTACTACTTCATCTGAGTCGACAAACAACACCCATTCATGGGTTGCGTGCTGCATAGCAAAGTTCCGCTTGGCGGCAAACCCAAGACCCGGAGGGAGATGCAAAATCTTTGCACCAAACTTTTTAGCAATTTCCGTGCTATTGTCCGTCGACCCATCATCAGCCAGAATAATCTCGTCACAAAACTCTAAGGATTTTAGTGTCCGCTCTAGAGAGTTAGAAGCATTTTTACAGAGAATGATCGCAGATATATTTATCATAATGCTTTAAACATGTACGGACCGTTAGTAGAAAAACTCTTATCCTCTGCCCACGGCGCAATGGCCGGCTCAAGTTCGATGGTTCGGCAAGGCTTGTACCCTCTGTCAGCCAACAAGAAGCGCACATTATCCCAATAACTAGGGAATGTTTGTTCTTGCTCCTGTGAGACTACATTTATGCATTGGCCATTTGAAAGGGATAGCATCGACGTCACTGTCTGTTGCTGCAAAGATAGCGCCGCCCCAAAGCGCCTACTCGCAGCATCAGTTTCACCTCGTTGTAATAAGAAAAAGTGATTACTCAAAATCACCTGAAGAGATAATCCTAAAAGCACAATTGCCACAAGCAGTGTTGCCCAACGAATCGCCCGCACGGTGTTCGCCAGTGCAAATCCAATAATGATTGGTGCCAAAGTTATGAGAGGCGGAAAGTAGGCTTCCGATGGTGACGAATGTATAAAGAAGGACGCGAATAACAAACAAAAAGCAACGAATGATAAACGAATTACTTCATTCATTCGTTTCCAAAGAAGAATACACAAAGTAAGTGAAAAAACCGTGATGAATATCCAGAATGACATATCTTCAAGTGTTCCCCTCTCAGAAAATATTTTCAGGTAGTATGTGAGGATCGAAGTGCTAGTTTCGGCAACCGTAGCTTCACGTATGTGGGGAATAAATGCACTGACTATCCGATATCCTACCCATATGATAAATAATCCCAGCTGTGAAAATTTATGGGTGAAATCATAAATAATTTCAGGAAGCAGTCCCAACACAATTCCTATAATCCATGATCTGCAATCTACAATCTTATGTCCTTTACTCCACCAAACAAATGCAACTAAAAGTACCAGCGGAAAAGTAGCAAGCTCACTGTTAAACAGCAGCGCAAATAGTAATCCTGATCCGAAAGCACCCCATTTTTTATTCTCAAAGAAGCGCTGTAACTGCCATAGATACAACACGATGAGTAAAGGAATGGGGTTAACCACAAAAGGCATCCGACTATGAAGTATGGCCATTGGTGAAAGTGCCAGCAACAGACTTGCGATTTGTGCAGCTCGCTTTTTTATTGGTAAGAGCAAGAGATACACTGCTATAATTGCCGAAATTCCAAAAAGAGTAGACATCACACTGACGGCGAAAATGCTTCCATTGCCTATCCATAGTGTGATAGCACTAATCCAAATATACAGCGGCCCCTGACGAAAACGGGGCAAACTGGAGGGAATACCTAATAAAGGAATGTAATGGTCCGTTAGCATGCGCCGCGCTTCTAATAAATCTCTTCCCTGATCACCGATAAATATCATGTCGCTGTTTAAATGGTAGAAGCGGATAGAGACCGCAACGATCAGTATGAGAAAGAATACCCAGTGACGGAGAAAGACGGCTTTCATAACCTTACGTCCTTGGATTCAAATCTATCATTCTATAGGCACGCCAAAAGAAAAATGGCTGGATGAGTACTTTCGCAACTAGCACTGCAGTAGCAGCGCCGGTTATACCAAATCTTGAAGTAAAAAGCAGCAGAGCGGTGATCAGACATACTAAACCTATGGAGTAAATGACCGTTAATTCCTTAATATGATTTTTTGCCAGGAACAACGGGCTAAAGAGTATATCCATACCATTGAGCCACGCCGACAGTGAAAGGAATGCGAATAACGGTAGTGCTGGCCGCCACTTATCATGAAGGAAGAAAATAATGAGTTCTTGAAAAATGTGAGTGTTTAAAAGAATGACTGGAATCAACATCACTAGAGCGGCAGGCAAAATCACACGAATAACTGCTTTGCGGATACGGTGCTCATCGCCAACAATTCGTCCATAGATTGGCAGCAACACCTGCGAGAATGACGTGCCTACTTCCGTTACTGCTGAACGGGTAAAGTTAAATGCAGTTTGGTAATACCCAAGTTGCGTAGCTCCGAGCACTCGGCCCACGATAATGTTATCGATATTTTGTTCTGCAAATGTCACTACACCAGCGAGATTCACCCACTTGCCCGGGTTAATGATCTCCATTGCGATTTTTTTATTAAATGAGAATTTGGGCCAAGGTCGCAGTAATACGTATGAGCTGATTACTTCAGCGACTGCTGCAATCAGCATTCCCCAGATTAAGCTCAACGCATTATGAAATCTATATACAAGTAGTATCGAAGATACTACATCAACCAATATCAATCCTAACCGGAAAAATGCTTCTTTATGATATTTTAGGTCTTTTACAAATGATGCCTCAGCCGGATTGATAAAGCCTTTCGTGATAGGAATGACTGCGGCCCAAATAAGCAGGATGAAAAGTCCGGGATCGCGGAAGAATTGCGGCAGTACAAATGATGAGCTAAACAGAATGAGTGAAATGATGATTCCACGGGCAACAGATACAAAAAAGGCTGTGTCGATAAAGTGCGTCAATGGTTTTTTGTCGCGGATCAAGACTATGTTTATTCCGGTCTCAGTCAGCATTTCTAAAAAACCAAGTGCAATGGCAGCGAGACCAAATAGTCCCACTTCGCGAGGCGAGAGGAATCTGTACGCTACAAGTACCTTAAAAAAGACAATCGCTTTCGCCCCGAAGCGGAAAAATCCTATCCATCCCAAACCCTTGGCTACGTCACGTGTATATCCCATAGCACTATTGTAACAGTCCTACTGCAGTTGCGGTCATGACACAGAGATCACTTAATATTTGCAGGACCGGCAAGATGAACACTGCACGCCCGTCACGCACATATCTATAATTCTTCACTATGCTGTAGACGATATAGACAATGCTCAGCTGAAGCGTGAAAAACCAGAGAGGCCAGAAGTATAGTGAAAGTAGCATAAGTCCAATAAAAAAGAAATAACGGACAAAAATAAATGCTACTTTGGGGCGGAAGATTTTGTTATACGCATCACCATACGCATGCTCATAAATCATCCTTGCAAACGAAGAAAGATTGCCCCGAGGCCTCCAGTAGACGACAGCATCAGCCACTACGTGAATCTTAATTCGTGAATCGTGAATCTTCCGCGCTAATGCATAGTCTTCAGCATAGCGGAAATCTTCGTCAAACTTCCCTATTTCCTGCCAAACTTTTTTCGTGATACCCATGCTACGGGTAGCCGGCAGGAAAGTTTTGACATTTAATTTATCTGGCATGACCAGAGCATAAGGCGCTACACATTTTTCAAATGTATTTTTGCAGTCAGCCGCGTAGTAGCCCGCAACCACATCTGCCTTCTCAAATCCCTCCTTCATCCGCTCTACCCAGTGTTCTTCCAGCGTGCACCCAGCATCAGTGATTAAAATATGTTCATGCTTTGCCGCCGTTATCGCTTTATTTCTCCCCACAGATCTATTTGCATCTGCCGGCAAATCAATAAAACGAACTGTTTTTTTGTTTTTATATTTTGTCAGCCATCCGACGGATTGCATTTCAGAATTGCCTCCAGCATCTGTAAACACAAACTCATCAGGTCCGATTGTTTGTTTCGATATCGATTCCAAAAGACTAGAGATGTCTGCCTCGTTCTTTATCGTAATAATCAGTGATACTTTCATTTTAGTTTCCATAGTTTGTAGTACGTCTCCGCTGCTTTCTCCCATGTTTGTTCCTTGGCCCAATTGTAGGCGGCATTGACATCAGTTTTCGTTTTTTTCTTGTCCTTAGTAATTTTTTCTAGATTTGATCGTATTTCTTCTGATGTGTGCGCAATGTTCACCCAAGAATGAAATGGGGTGGTCATCAGATAATCATATTTAATCTCGTTGTTGTAGTGTGCGATCACAGGAACTTTAGATATGAAGGCTTCAAGTATAGATAGGTATCGGGAAACAAAAGCTACTTTATAATTTTTAACTTTATCTGCCGCAACAGCGACAAATCCAAAGAAGGTAACATCTACTTTTAGCTCCATCGCCAATTTCTTCGCCTCTTCCATTTGCGGACCATCACCGAATACATCCAACGTTAATTTCGTGCCCTTTAATGATTTAATGTACTCGGTAATTCCGGTATCTTCTTGTAATCTGCCGATAAAAATGGCTTTTGGATTTTTTGATTTGTTTAGTTTACTGGCCGGATCAACCCCACCAAAGATCACATAATTAGGACTAGTCCCATACCATTTTGTGTAGAACCCACCCACACAAATATTACCAACGGTTAGCTTTTCGCCCAGCTTATGCCAAAATTTTTGTTTCAATGTGGGTAATTCGAACCCCTCATATCCATGAAATGTTATAAATAATTTGGGCAACTTGAAAATTAGTAATGGTATTATCCAAAAAAACACATCGTGAAAATGAATTACGTCAAACCCTTGCAACCAAGTCTTGTGTTTTATCATCCATTTCCAGATTTTCCATTTTTTGTTTTTTTCATTAGTACCTGAAGTATCGATGCGATGAATTTTTATACCTTGATATACCTCCTCATTGCTAAGCTTGCCTTCGTTGTCTTCTGTCAACACGAAAACCTCGTTATTTCTCATTAATAGCTTGGAAAACTCCTCTATATGTTTTTCTATACCTCCGATGTTTGGATAATAAGATCGTGTAATGTGAAGGATTTTCATACTGCAACTCTGCCTATTGACACACAGCTAAACATCAGTATTACTTAATCTAATGTTAAGTAAATATTGTACAGTTAATGCTTTCATTTCTTTTGCAATAGTTTTCTTTCTGTTCTTATTGATTATACCTGGTCTGAGCCTAGCTTGGGCCTCAAATATCGTATTTAGCGATAACTTTAGCTCTCCAACAAACGGCATTCTGCTTGAATCATATAATCCTCTTTGGCATCGCTACGATACCTCTACTTCCCAGGTTCATATAATAAATAATCTTGCAGTAAGTGATGACGGGGCAAACAGTCTATACACTCTCCCTTCAGTCCAGTCTCAAAACCTCTGTGTTCAAGTTGATTATATGGTCAAACAAAATTTTGAAGAATTTTTAGACTTATCTACCCGCTACCACGGAGTAAGCGGTCAGCCGCTCGTGCAGTTTATGTTTTATGGAAATGGACAAGGATTCACCCATGCTTATGGAACAGGTGTCGACTTTACTGGTACTTTCCCAATAGGTGTCTCTAATGGAATTCACACGCTAACTTTTTGCGAGATATCAAATAATTTAACTTGGTATATTGATGGAACAATACATGGAAACTTCACGGATCCCAATCCAATAGCCGTAGGAGTAACTGATTTTTCTGCCTCACATGCTTCAAACTTTGATAACTTCAAAGTCTTTGATGGGATACCCGCCTTCGAACAAATGCAACCGGGGGCGATAGAGCCCCCAGCACCAACTCCTTTCCCCTATTATCTTCAAACAGACCCGCGTTGGAAAAACGAAATCTATGATAAGGCAGATATTTGGTCGCCAACAGCGGTGAGTTTTGAGCGATGGGGCTGCGCCGTCACAGACATGAGCATGATACTCAAATATCATGGCATCAATACACTTCCAGACGGTCATGAGTCAACACCAGGCAACTTAAACGCCTGGCTCAAATCCCAACCTGATGGATACATTCGTGACGGAATGCTTAATTGGCACGCAATCAGTAGAGCAACAAAATGGGCGCACACGCAAGATAGTGCCGTCCCTACACTCGAGTATCAAATTGGGGGTAATTCATTAAGTGAATTGCAAACAGAACTTGATGCTCATAGACCTGCGATTTTGGATGTGACTGGTCATTTTGTCGTCGGATATAAATTTACATCTCCCGCGACCTATCTAATCCGTGATCCGTTCTATGAGACGAAGACAACACTAGGAAGCTATTCAAATACATTCGCGTCTATACGTAAATTCTATCCTACTAGCTCTGATTTAAGCTATATCAGCGTGTATGCTGACCCAGACATCAGCGCTACTCTTGATCATGGAGCGCCGCAGGTCGGAATCCAAGACCCCATCACTGATCCGTTAACAGGCAATAGTTCATCCCCTTTTTCGTATCTTGAGCTATACCAACCAAACGATGGCATATACGAATTAACACTCACTCAAAATAGTCCGGGCGAAGGCACTTTTGTGATATACGCATATAATGAATTCGGGGAACAAACCAATCTCTCCCAGACGGTCTTATTCAGGCAATCACCGATCTCGTTTCGTATTCATTTTTCTAAACAGGGAGCGTCTACAATCGAGCGTGAGCTGAATTTCCGGTATCTTCAGGCGGAAGTCTCACAATTTTATGGACCCGGGAAAAACCTGCTTGCATTACTTGCCAACAGTGAACGTGAATATCCAAGTAACACTCTGCTTTCATCACGGTCATTCAAACAATTCATGATGAATTTACAGGTACATCAGAAGCAAATTCTTCCCGCTGACTATGCACTACTTCTGTCAGATTCTCAGTTGCTCTACAACCAACTGTATTAACGTATAATACAGGCATGGCTTTTTCCTGGAACTCGCTTCCCAAACCCATCATTGGTCTATCCGCAATGGATGGTGTGACGGATGCCGCAATGCGGGAGATTACAAAGGAAGTTGGCGGGCCTGACTTCATGGTGACAGAATTTACCAGCGCCGATGGCATCGTGCACGGAGTCGCTAAACTACTTCGTGATTTTTATTACACTCTCAAACAGCGCCCTATCATCGCGCAAATTTTTGGTACGAACCCAGAAACTTTCTATAAGACTGCCATCATCTGTGCTTATTTAGGATTTGATGGAATCGATATCAATATGGGCTGTCCAGCCGACTCTATAGCCAAAAAAGGCGGCGGAGCGTGTCTTATCCAAACACCAGAGCTTGCGCAAAAACTGATTAGAGCAGTACAAACCGGCATTGCTGATTGGGCAAATGGAAAAAGTATCAACGATTTGGGTTTGCCACCTACCTTTGTAGAATTATTGAAATTGCGCGCCCCTAATCTCCAATCTCTAACCCCTAATCTCTTACCTGTCTCGGTAAAAACTCGTATTGGTTTTGATAAGCCTGACACAGCTAATTGGCTACCTAGTTTGCTAGAGACCCATCCTGCAGTTATTACCTTGCATGGGCGCACGCTGGAGCAGCAGTATAGCGGCAAAGCCAACTGGGAAGAGATTGCTAAGGCAGTAGAGATCGCAAAGGGAAGTGGGACGTTGATTTTTGGCAATGGAGATCTGACGTCACAGGAAGTGATACATCAGCGTATAAGTGAGAGCGGCGTGGATGGAGTGTGGGTCGCACGAGCCGCGATGGGTAATCCGTGGATATTCACAAATCACAGCCCTACGACACAAGAGCGCTTTGCAGTAGCGATCAAACACTGTGAAATATTTGAAGAATTTAACCGTACAGTGTTTGCCAGTGACCCTTATCCGTTTTTGAATATGCGCAAACACTTGGGTTGGTACGTCAAAGACTTTCCCGATGCTGCTCTCATCCGAGCCAAGCTTTTTCAAACAAATAATTCAGTGGAGGTGAAACAAGTACTTGCAGAAGTGTTGTAGAATCCCTTGAAAGGAAAAAATATGTCGGTTTTTAACATCGAATCCCGTGAGCAATTTATCTCAGAAGTATTCCCTGATGGCGTTCCTGCCCTACAATCTAGAGATTACTTAAAAGAGAGTGCAATCGACTGGTCTGTTTCACGTAGCAGGTTGTTGAAGACGGCAATCAGAAATGGCGATGAGGAACAAGCAAAAACAGTTATTCGTGAGTACGCTGCCATCGTTGGTATAGACAGAGCAATACAAGTATTTCTTGAAATTTGGGGAAACGTGGTCACTGAGAACATGGAAGATGAACCAATTGTTGAAGACTTAGATACTGGTTTCCCGCCTGCGCGGGAATGAAAGATTCGATTGACGATCTAACGTAGAAAAATCTGTAACAAAGTCGTTGGCCTGGGCCTGAAAATATGCTGCAACGCCAATCATCGCCGCATTATCTGTATACAGTTTTTGTGAGTAGGGAACTAGCAGGGGAATTTTATGGGTACGAGCAACCGAACGTAGAGCATGGCGCACTTCCCTATTGGCTCCTACTCCCCCGCCCAAAATAATACTTTTCACCTCTTTATCTTTTAGCGCAAATTCAAGTTTCTCAATCAGGTGTGTGATCGCAGAAGTTTGGAATCCAAGCGCAATATCTGCTATATCTTGTTGTGTTAGTTTGTCGTATTTTTCAATGATGCGGGAAGCAGCAGTTTTTAAACCTGAAAAACTCATATTAGCGTCTTTGACTTGTCGCATTGGCACTGGAAAAGGAATTTTTCCAACTATTCCTTTGCGGGCCATCAGCTCTACTAACCTGCCAGCTGGATATCCTAAGCCCAACATGCGACCGACTTTATCAAAGGCTTCGCCCATCGCATCGTCTTGTGTCTGCCCGACGATTTCATACTCCCCAATTGCTTTGGCATACACAAACTCGGTATGACCTCCCGATACCAATACGGCCAATGCTGGAAATTGATCAGCCCATGGCTGACCCGCCTTGGGCGGGTTTGCAAGAAACGAAAGCAAATGTCCTTCCATATGGTTAACTGCAATCAACGGCTTGTTGTATTTAGTCGCAAGCTCTTTTGCATATGCGATACCAATCTCTAATGCTATCGCGAGTCCAGGACCGACCGTCACGGCGATTGCGTCAAGATCGCTAAGATTTACTTTTGCTTTTTTCAATGCTTGCTCTACAACCGTCGGCAAATTTTGTTCATGCGACAAGCGGGCTAGTCTTGGCACAACACCACCATAAATCTGTAAATCAGAAACCTCGCTAAAACGTATATTTGAACGAATAGCTAAGTTTTCGATTACTGCGGCTGCAGTATCATCAAATGAGGTGTCGACAGATAAAATAATCATGTTTGTAGTTAGTCAGCCCAAGGCTGACCCGCCATGGGCGGGTAATTAATTGTAATTTTACGTGAGAACTCCCCAGTGTCTTCTAGGGAAATCCAAATAATCTTTGCTCCTCTACAGAGTTTTTCCAATTCTATGGCAAATCGGTCTGCCCACTCTATGGCCAGCACGCAGTTGTTTTCAATATATTTTTTGATACCAATCAGCTCCAGTTCCTTTGCTTCGCTCATCCTCCATGTATCGATATGCACGAACAAACTTGGCCGTGACTCGCTCTCAAATCTATACTCACTTGCCATCGTGTAGGTAGGACTAACAACTGGATCCCCTATGGATAGACCTGCAGCTAAGCCCTTCACAAAGTGCGTCTTCCCAGCCCCCATCTCACCCGTGAGCGCAAAAACGATTGGGGTATATGTATAAAAGGATCGGTACTGCGTTGCCAAACTTTGCGCCGCAGCAACCGTCTCCTGTACTGAATCCGTTTCAATAATTTGTTTTTTGGCAAACTGGATTTGACCCATTCGCTGTACTTTTATGTCATCCAAAGTTGTATCAATTACTGTAGACGGTTCATTGTGCGGCAATTCTCCTGCGTCCAAAACGAGATCAATGAGATCCTTTTGTGATCGTGAAATTGCCGTGAAAATATCGCTAATAGTGTACGGGCGCTTTTGATTGGAGGCATTAGCCCCGGTAGCAGTTATTCCGTGTCCAAATTTAGAAATAATCTCTAAAATTAGTGGGTACTTAGGGATACGGATCCCCAGCGTACCACCAGTAATTTTGTGTGAAACTACGGTCACCGGACCTGGTAAAAACGTCTGGTAGACATTGAGTGCAGTATCATTGAGCTCCACATACTTTTGGGCCATCCGGACATCGGATACAGCCACAGAAATTGGTTTATTATTGCGCTTCCCTTTATAGTCCAAGAGTCTTTGCATCGCGGCTGGATTTTCACAATCCGCCCCTATGCCATAGGTAGTTTCGGTGGGGTACACTACAAGACCGCCAGCTTGTAATACAGCTACGATTTTCTTAATCACTTCTTCTTTTGAGATTTTTCCCAGGTCCAGTATTTCCATACCCCTGGTATTATACCCGACTTACCTACTTTTTCCGTAGAGTCTCGACAATAGAGGGCGGCATACTGCCATACAGGGAAAGGCAACAAGTTACCAAGAAGATGAGCATCCGCTTATTGCTTAACTTTTCGGTCTTTTCCAACAAATGCGGGGCAATCTCTTTTTCCCGTCCAGGAGCGCTGTCAAAATCTTCGACGTTTTCAAATTCAGGGATTTTCATTTTCTTTGTCCTCAAGTGGACCCGAGAGGAGTCGAACCTCTGACCTCATCAATGTGAATGATGCGCTCTAACCAACTGAGCTACGAGTCCAAGAATGCTATTATATCAGGATGAAGGCGGCTATTGTTGAAGATTTCCCCGATTGGAAAGAAAAGATAACCAAAGAACTAGAATCTCATGGGATTAATGTTGTGGCAAAAGCTACCACAAAGGCTCAAGGAATTCAGTTGGTTTCTCAGCTTCAAAAATTGGGTGTTCAAGTGCTCATACTCGATGGGGCACTCGATCAAAGTAGTGATGACGGAAACGAGATAGGTAAACTGTGTAAACAAATTGCGCCCGATGTTTTACGGGTTGGGATGTCGCGATACCCAGATGGGGTGACCGAGGTGGATATTGTTGTTGGAAAAGAGAATTTAAATGAACTGGCCGAAACAATTCTCTCGTTTTAAGATTTTGCCATCCAAGAATGGAATTTGTCGTACAACATTCAATTTCAGGCACTCGACTCTAGGGTGAGATATAAGGATTTCTTATAGTTCGAAATTAGAGCAAGGGAGACTCATTTCCTTCCTCGTCAACAAAAGACCAGTTTTCAGTAGTCATTAATCGAGTCATCATATCCATAACCATCTTTTCTACTAATTCTGGAGGATAATGTTCACTCATCCTCTCCATTACGGTTGAAAGCGACTCCGGGTCATGACTTCTCAAGGCGATTTTAAGTAAACGTGATGTATCCGCTTCCCATTGAAAATTGTCCTTCCCTGGGTACCATTGTTCCTCAGCCATATTTTTCTCCTATTTTTGTGCATTCTATCATCCAAACTAACAACAGCTCAACGTGCTACTCTACTGAGAGTATTTACAAGTAAAGAGGTGTTTTCTGTATTTGGCGGGATCGGGTCCACATTCCCCACCCTTGCTTTCGGCACTATACCCAGTAGAATTATTGCTTATGGAAGAAACCTCAATTGCCCATCGAATTGGTGCATTTTTTTTGGACATGATCGAGACAATCGTCATCGCTCTCTCCATCTTTCTCGTCATCTACCTCTTTTTAATGCAACCTCACCAGGTGAGCGGCCTCTCTATGTTCCCAACCTACCATGATAAAGAGTACCTATTAACTGACAAAGTTTCTTATAAATTCGGCAATCCGAAGCGTGGCGACGTGGTTGTGTTTCACGCTCCACCGGCCGCAAATTGTCCCGCCGGAACCGGTTGTGACTTCATCAAACGCGTGATTGGTCTACCTGGCGAAACTCTAGAGATCAAAGACCACGCCTGGTACATTAATGGCAAACAGTTGCCTGAACCTTATATTCCTCCCGAGAACATATTAAATGATGGTGCCTTCACAGAAGGGCGTGCCGTCACCCTAGGACCCGATGAATATTTAGTAATAGGAGATAACCGTCCTCACAGTAGTGACGGCCGCGTCTGGGGTCCAATCACCAAAGAGGAGATTGTTGGGAGAGTATTCTTCCGTTACTTCCCATTTAATCGGGCTGGCCTTACAGCGCCCGTAACGTATCCGTTTTAGGTTCTTCCGGTTTTCCTATGGAAAGCAGTTTATTAAGCACTGGCTGCGTCTCTTCGGGTGAGCCTTTTAGGAGAATAGTTACGCGGGTTTGTGAGCGTGACCTGGTGAGTTTCACCAGTGACTTACTTCCAAATGAATTCTGCAGTTTTGCTTGCCACGAATCGATTTGGTCAGACACCATAAATGCCGTCTTGTACTGTCCTGACTGCGTTTGTTTGGGTGCTGCTTGTTCCTTCATGCGCCGCGCCAAGTCTTCTGCTCGACGCACTGAGCCATCTTCACGCAATAGTGTTTTGTACGCTTCTACCATCAGCTTTGTGTCTTCTATGGCCGATAACGCACGCGCATGACCTTCTGTAATCGCCCCACTCAACAAACCATCTTTTATCGCATCGGGTAGCGTCAGCATGCGTATTGAATTAGATACATACGCCTGAGATTTTCCAATTCTCTCTGCTACCAAACCCACCGTTAATCCAAACTCATGAAGTAATCTATCAAATGCTTTTGCGCGGTCTAGCACATGTAGATTTACGCGCTGCACATTTTCAATGAGTGCCATCTCCAACATTCCTTTTGGACTGGTTTCAAGAATCATTGCCGGTACTTCTTTTAGACCAGCGAGTTTTGCTGCTCTCCAACGGCGTTCTCCCGCAATTATCTGATATCCCGCCGGCGTGTGAGCTACCACCAATGGTTCCAAGACACCATGCAGCTGAATAGATTGCATTAGGTCATCCAGTTCTTCCTTATCCATACTTGCTCGCGGCTGTAGCGGGTTTGGTTCCAAACTATTGATAGGAAGGTGTTGGATTTGTGATTGAATAGTATCTGGCATAGTGTGCACACTGTACAATACAGGCATGCCTTCTGCAACCCTCCGTAATTTCACGGTTTCCTACCACGATAAACTTGAGTACGATACACTGGTCAATGAGATTTTCAAAAAAAACGAATATTACGTTGATCTTGAAAACCCGGAACCCGTAATCATTGATTGTGGAGCCCACATTGGACTGACTTCTCTCTACCTACTTTCGTTATATCCAAAGGCGAAAATCACCGCAATTGAACCTAATCCTGCAAACCTAGCACTACTTCGTGAAAACATTAGTCAAAATGGATTTGAATCTCAGGTAAACATCCTGCCCAAGGCACTCGCGAGTTTTGAGGGTAAGGTGCCTTTATTTGTCAATCCAAATTGGGGAGTTTTTTCATCTCTGAAAAAAGGCGGTTGGACCGGCGAGCATGCGCCAAATTCAGTGCCAATAGAGACTATCAAATTCTCATCGCTTCTAGATAAACCAATTGATTTTGTCAAAATGGATATCGAGGGCCTAGAACTGGAAGTGCTACGGGAAGCAGGTCCAAAGTTGAAACTCATTTCCCACCTAACCCTAGAATTTCATGAAACCAAAAAACAAAAAGTAGATACGCTGGTAAAACTACTCCAGCAGTTTTTTAAATCGGTAGAAGTGGAAAAGGACGATAGACGGGAGAAAGATAAAGCCAATCAGCTGTATTTAGTTACCGCACATTAACGAGCGTGCGGCCGAGGCGCTTGGAGAAGGCGACTACTCCGTCCATCATGGCGAAAATTGTGTGATCACGACCCAAACCCACACCTTTTCCTGGTTTGTATTTTGTCCCATGTTGGCGGACAATAATTTGACCAGTTTTCACGGCTTGATTCCCGGATTTCTTCAGTCCGAGTCGTTTGCCATGACGCTGATGATGTTGTCTGGTGGAACCACCAGCTTTAACGTGTGACATATTCTAAAACAAATATTTGTCGTTTTACGATCGTATCTGGACGATCATACACAAATACAGAACTCGTAGTATATCCAATATCCTTTACCCTGTCAATGACGCTCTCGAGAGAAAAACGCTGTCTCCCTGTTTCCTCTATCAGAGGCAGGGCGATGCATATCTTTCCGCCGTCTTTGAGAATTTTGGTCCACTGCTTAAATGTCCCTATGTAAAGTTTTTCCAAACCTTTAAATATTCCTGGGAGTGCGCCTTTTGCTGGTGTTTGTGGTCCCAATAAGCCTTCTACGACGATTGCATCTACCTGCCCTCCAAGCTGCTCAACAGTCACATGTGTTGCATCGGCACAGAAAACTAACGCATCATTTGACAAGTGATACTCATCTTTGAGCCATTTGGTATTAGCGCTAGCCTGGTCGGCAGCTTCTTGTCGGATATCCGACCCGATTGCAGTCATATCTAGCGTCATTGCCTCCAAAAGCACTGTACCCGTTCCACACATAGGATCGTACACACGTAAGTTGGGTTTTCCGCCGGTAGCAAGATTTAACATCATTCGTGCGAGCTTAGGTGGCAACATCCCACGTTTGCGGTCAGACTCAGGCTTGCGCCGGTCCCGCAGCGTCCATTGATCAATATTTTGCACACCTATCGTGTACGCAAAAGTGACCATATCCTCTGAGAAAACCAACCAAACCTCTTCCACGTTTTGATGAAGCAGGACACTGGCAGACAATCCTTCACGGGGTGATTCCACAAATCTCCCACGTATATCTGACTCTGAGAGCTTTTCTTTGATAGCAGCGAGGTCCACACTGGGGACATTTGTACGGCCAAATTCAGCGACACCAAAGGAAATCTTTGTTTGTCCCGCGGTTACTAATCCCTGCAGCACCTCTGTCACTTGGTTGATCAAGTCACTTTCATCCAGAACGGGTATTTTTTTGACTACTTGAGCCACTTTGATGCTACCGCCTAGAGCATTCTGCAGTTCAATTGCTTCTTTATCTCCTGGTAGTTCTACCACGGCAACATTGGACAATAGTAATGTAGCAGGACACAGAGCCTGTAGCTCAGCAAACGACAGGTCGGCGAGCCGGCCTAATAAAAAGAGGAATTGCATAGAAGTTTATTGTATCGCGGTTATCTCAATGGTGGACAGTGACTGTCGGTGACCATGAACCTTACGGAATCTTGACTTGGCTTTAAAGACTGCGACGCGGATCTTGTCACCTTTTTCGTCAGAAATGAGTTTGGCTTCAACCTTTGCATCCTCGACTAATGGGGTTCCGATTTGGCGTTTCTCTCCATCGACAACCAAAAGGACGTCTTTTATCGTAAGTTTCTCACCTACGTCTTGGGGCAAACGGTCGATTGTGAGCTTCTCGCCTTCAGAGACGACATGCTGTTTACCATTAATCGCTATAACTGCGTATTTCATAGAGTGGTAGTATACCAGATCAGACGCATTGTGTGAAGCCGCATGATAAGCCCTAAACCGATACACGTAGCCAGAAAAGAGCTGCCCCCAGCTGAAAGAAGGGGCAAAGGAATTCCTGTTACGGGAAAAAGACGCATATCCATACCCGCGTGAATAATGGCTTGAAATAGAATCGAAGTACCTATCCCAATGATAGCCAGACGTGCAAAGGGATCCAGAGATTGAGTACCTCGCAAAGCCAAAATACCCAAGAATGTATATCCCAGTAGCACAATCGCTCCACCTACAAATCCAGTCTCTTCTACCATGGATGCAAAAAAGAAGTCAGTCTGGCGCTCTGGCAAAAACCGTAGTTGCGATTGGATACCATGCCCCAGACCCCTGCCCTCCAGTTTGCCAGAACCCACAGCGATCATTGCCTGCTGGGCATTGTAACCTGAGGAGCGTATCGCATCATTTGGATGGGCAAACGCGAGAATGCGCTGTTTTTGATAGGGATACAGCGCAAAATTCCAAATAAGAAGTACCCCCAGTGTTCCCAACACTATCCAAGGAAGTAACAAACGTAACTTTTCAATGGCAAAAAACAGAATTGATGCCGACACAGCAGTCAAAACCATCGCACTTCCAAAGTCTGGTTGCAAGAATACCGGTATGCAAAAGGCGAGCGTAAGTAGGAAATAGACAAATACCCGCCGCTGGGTACGCAACGGATACTTGCGGACGAAGTACGCCAAAAGTAGAGCTAAAGTCGGCTTGGCAAATTCAGAAGGTTGCACGGATATCTGGCCAAGGGTAAGCCAACGGACCGAGCCCTTCGCATTCCTGCCAGCAATCATGGTGAGCATGAGTAGAACGAATATGATTCCAGCCACACCGGGAGCCAGCCTCTTAAAAAACTGCGGATCCGGTATCTGCAAACCTAAAAAAACTAACCCTGAAAAAAGTGCTGCTACAGCTTGAGCTTTTACTTCGTTGCTGGCTACGCTCGCAAGCACAGTGACAGAGAATATACCGAATAATATGATGAGGATGAGTGTAAACAATACTCGAAATCTCATACCTTCTCTACTTTGGGAGTGCCTCGAAGGAGCGTTCCCACATGAGCCCGGCGGCGAATCTCTTCCGTATACTCATCCGGCCACTCCGGTAGCCAAGCATTTACATGGTCTCCCACAGCTATCGATACATCAGCCTTGCGCATATCTTGGATTTGACGGACACACTCGCGCATTTTCCCTTCCGCTATCAATTGATCTGTCAGCGTAGTATCTAGATCCACTTCTAGTAAACTTGCAGATTTTTGCAGCCAATCTATTTTTTTGACGTTCACTTCAACAGAAATAAGTTCCTGTAATTTCACATCAATAGCTGGGAACTCACTGACGACGTGAAGAATGGACAAGGGTTGGCGCACTTTGAGTGACTTGAGTTTACGGATAGACAGAGCCTTTTCCACAATTTGGGCGGTCAGTGCCATATCTGCTTCTAATTTCTCATCACGTAGTGCCAACAGATCAGAGACCTCTGGCCAGTCAGCCAAGTGCAATGACTCTCCACTCCCAGTGATACCTTGATAAATCGTCTCACTAATAAACGGGATAAATGGTGCAAACAATTTGCATAGTAGTACTAGCGCACGCCTATATATCTCGCGGGCATCGCTACTTTCTTTCAAACGCTCACGCGATAACCGGACATACCAGGTGGAGAGAAGTGTAGTAAATTCCATGAGTGTTCTACTGGCGTTAGTGAGGTCATACCCATCCATATAGATAGTCACCTCTTGGGTCAAGTTGGCGAGTTTTGACAGCAGCCAGCGATCCATTACATGTAGAGTTGATAGTTGATAGTTGACCGTTTGGATTTTAGATTTTAGATTTTGGATTTTGGAGTCCTGTAAGTACATTGCGTAGAATCCATACATATTCCACAATGTGTTCACTACACGATTTTGGATTTCATGCACTCCTTTTTCGGAAAAATTCAAATTTTCACCCTTCATGAGAGGGCTACTCATCATGTAGAGGCGCAGTGAGTCTACTCCATACTTATCGATGAGTAAGTTTGGGTCGGGATAATTGTGCTTGCTCTTACTCATCTTTTGGCCGTCCTCAGCGAGGATTGTCCCGGTGGTCAAACAGTTTTCAAACGCTTGCGAGCCAAATATTCCCACAGATAAGACGTGCATACAGTAAAACCACGCACGTGTCTGAGCGATGTACTCGGTGATAAATTGCGCAGGATAGGAAGAATCAAATTGCGGTTTATTTTCAAAGGGGTAATGCATTTGGGCAAACGGCATGCTCCCGGATTCCACCCAACAGTCAAATACTTCAAAAACGCGTTTTCCTTTGATCGTCTTCTGGTCATCCACCCAAACTTCTATTTCGTCCAAAAATTCCCGGTGTAGATCTGTCAGTTTTTCCACCTGTTTTGGATCTACCGCCCAGTGTTTCAATTCTTCGATGCTTCCTACAACCCGGCGCAAATTTCCGCTTTGCCAGATGGGCATCGGTGTTCCCCAGTATCTACTGCGTGAAATGTTCCAATCAGGTGCAGTCTCTAGTCCCTTGCCGAAGCGTCCGTACTTTAAATGCTCCGGGAACCAATTGATGTATTCGTTAGCTTTTATCATTTCAGGCCGCAACTTGGCAACGTCAATAAACCACGCGGGTAGGGCATTAAAGTACAGTGGTGTTCCACAGCGGTAACAAAATGGATATGAGTGCGTGAAACGACTCGTGTGAAAAACAAGATCTCGTTGAGTTAAGTCCTCTACTACCCACTTCTCTGCTTTTTTATAGAAGACTCCCGCAAGTGGTTCCACAAATTCTAAAAATTTCCCCTGATCATCCAAGGTTGGTACACAAGGTAATTTTCTCTCCTGTGCAAGTTTATAGTCATCCTCACCAAAAATTGCAGCAGTATGAACGATACCGGATCCTTCCTCTAAGCTCACAAAGTCGGCAGTCATGACATAGTGTGCTTTTTTCCCATCAAGAGGCATGTAGGTGTATAGCGGTTCGTACTCCAATCCTTCCAACTCTTTCCCTTTCGCAGTTTTAAGTACGGTTGGCTCCTTGATGCCAAGCAAGTGTGCCATCGCGCTTAAACGGTCTTTAGCCACCCAAAAACTCATGTCCTGGAATTCGAACAAAACATATTTTGCTTCAGGAAGTACTGCCAGAGCTACATTACCAGGAAGTGTCCAAGGAGTAGTTGTCCAAGCTACAAAATAGGTATTTTTTTCACCAACTACTTTAAACTTTACAAAAAGTGAATAATCTTCAGTATCTTGATAGCTATTGTCCATAGCTATCTCAAAATTTGAGAGCGGTGTGGAGCAGCGCGGACAGTATAAAATTACTTTTCTACCTTGATATATCAAACCTTTTTTGTAGAGCTCGCTAAAACCCCACCAGACACTTTCCATGAAATTCTTATCCATGGTTTTATACGCTCTATCAAAATCAACCCAACGTCCCAGGCGGCGGATAGTTTTCTTCCATTCTTTGTCATAAACCATGATAGATGCAGCACAGGCTTGGTTAAATTTATCGATTCCAAGTTCTTCGATTCCTTTTTTTCCACCTTTCAGACCCAGCTGCTTCTCAATCGCATTTTCGATCGGCACGCCGTGACAGTCCCATCCCCAAACACGTTCGACGTGCTTACCTCGCATCGTCTGGTAGCGTGGAATGACGTCTTTACTCGTAGAGCTGAGAAGATGGCCGTAATGAGGTAAACCGTTGGCAAAGGGTGGCCCGTCGTAAAAAACGTAGGTATCGTTTTTAGGACGGTTGTCGACCGATTTTTTAAATGCGTCCGTATCATCCCAGAACTGCAACACTTCTTCTTCAAGTTTGGCAAAGTTCGGACGACCTTGCGAAAATTTAGATAATTTTTTCATAATTTGTCCCCGCGTAGGCGGGGATCCACGTATTGATAGTTAGAATAAACTTAAATCTATCCACTTAGGATTCATTTCCCAGATTCTTCTCAATTTCCATGCTCTATTCCATTTTTTCATTTGTTTTTCTTTAATCCTTGCTTCTCTTAAACTCCCGGTTTGTTCAAACCATACTAAAATATGAGTTTCATACTTTTTAGTAAAATTAGAGTTGTTATGCTTATGCTGATATATTCTTCTGTTCAAATCCTTTGTACTACCAATATAGAGCGTTCCACATTTTTTATTTGCGAGCATGTAAACATATCCATATTCTTTTTCATCAACCATACTGGACCCCCGCCTTCGCGGGGGTGGACATAAAAAAACCACGCTACATGTCCATTGTAAAGGACGCTGGCGCGTGGTACCACCTTTAATACTTCTCGTACTGCTGTGTCGGGCTTACCCGGAGGGATTTACTTAGTTTCTCCCCTCATGCTCATCTAGTGATAGCTAGACTCAAACGCAACTAGAACTAATTATACACCTATTCCCGTACTCTGATCGACCCCGCAAGTAAAACTATTTCTTTGAAAACATCGCCAATTCTAAATGGGTTTTCGATGCCTGCAATGTTTGAATTAAACTGTGTAGTATCAAACTCTCCTTTTCGCGTGAGTACTATCTGGTAACCGCCCAATCTTCCGAGATGATGCACGTAATTTATCAGAATACCTTCGTTAGGGCGAAGATCTACGACCAGTTTTCCGCTCGGTCCAATTTTCAATTCATATCTGCCATTGACCAACTTCCATGAGGAATCACTGCTGGGCCTACGTTTTGCTTCAAAACCACTCATTATTTGGGTAACCGACTCAGGATCAATCATTTCCATAGTCTTGATCACTTCCCAACGATAGAGCAAGCACAGCAATCCATTGAACTAATTCCTTAATAGACATTGCATGATATTCATTCATTTGTCGAGAATAATCATCAATACTGAGAATTTGTCCAAATGTATCGATTACAAACGAAACAGTGCACGGATTACCGAGCATGGCAAAATATTGCACGCGTATTCCAGTGAATGGCATCTCAGTAACGATAATTTTAGAGGTACCATTTGAACCCTTTTCATATGTATCACCCACTCTAACCCATCCAATAGAGTCAGCTTTTTCGCCTCTTCTTAAGCCGCTGATTATTTTTCCTACGTTGGCCTCGTTTAATATTTCCTTCATATTATTTGTTCCGTAAGAATGCTGGGATGTCAAACTCGTCATCCAGATCATCAGATTTGGGTTTTGGAGCTTGTGGTTGCTCGTGTATTGGCGCAGGTTGAATAGGAGTGAATCCGCTGCTCACAGGTTGCTGGGCCGATGAATACACGGGAATAGAAGACATCGGACTTTGTTGGGTTCTGGGGGGTAGGTTTTGGGTAGTGGGTTGCAGATTAGAAGCAGCAGGAGACTCACCGTACGCTCCAAAGTTGCGGCGCATGAAACCGCTTGCATACTTTAATCTGTTTTCATCAAAGCCAGTAGCAATGACAGAGATTTTAAGATTTGATCCCATTTTCTCATCGATCGTCGCACCAAAAATAATGTTCGCATCGGGATCAGCCGCTTGCGTGATCACTTGCGATGCTTCAGCAATCTCGGGCAGTGTAATATCTCCACCGCCAGTAATGATGTATAGGATACCCTTCGCCCCTTCTATGGACACCTCTAAGAGAGGTGAAGAAATTGCGCCACGTGCTGCAGTCGTAGCACGGTTTTCGCCACTGGCTTGCCCAATTCCCATCAGGGCAGTACCGCTGTCAGCCATAATCGTCTTTACATCCGCGAAGTCGACGTTTACCAAGCCTGGTACTGTTATGAGGTCAGAGATTCCCTGCACACCTTGTCCAAGTACGTTATCAGCTAGATGAAACGCATCAAGCAATGTCATTTTTCGATCAACCACGTCCAACAATTTTTGATTGGGGATCACGATGAGCGTGTCCACTTTTTCTTTAAGGTTCTCGATGCCTTCTTCCGCTACGCGTCCGCGGCGCATTCCCTCAAAGCCAAATGGCTTTGTCACGACGGCTACTGTCAGCGCACCTGATTCTTTGGCCACTTCCGCGATGATTGGTGATGCTCCAGTTCCCGTTCCACCTCCCATACCGGCGGTGATGAACACCATGTCGGTGTCATATAAGAGCTCTTTGATTTTTTCACGCGATTCCTCTGCGGCTTCATGACCCACATCAGGATCTGCACCACTTCCTAAGCCTCTCGTAAAATTATTTCCAATTTGTAGTTTTGTCTGTGCTTTATTATTCAAAAGTGCTTGAACATCTGTATTGATCGCCACAAACTCAACTCCTTGGATCAATTCTGACTCAATCATTGAGTTGATGGCATTGCCACCACCACCGCCGATACCTAAGACTTTTATTTTTGCGAATGTATTATTAGTTGGTTTAACGAGTGCCATAGGGATATATGAATACAATCAGTATACGAAATTCGCGTTTTTCCGAATGTATACCAAATTCGGCCTCATCATAAATGCGCTAAAATTTAATTGCAAGAGGAGAAAAAATTATTTACTCTTTCCACCATGAACTCGAACACTGCCAGTAGGAGGTATGTTTACACCACGCAGACCAATTTGTTCCGATAGAGGAAAGAAACCACTTACTGTTTCTGTACCATCACCTATTGGAATGGTAATCTCTGCCCCCTCAGGCATGCGATTGTCTCCAAACACAAGAGAGTCTACGGGAATCCCCTCATTTCGTAGTGCCGGCGCAGATGTATATTGAGGATTATTCCCTGTCAACATATCTTGACGGGACTTGAAATACACAAGATTTTCTCTACTTACCAAAGCAACTAGGTGATGAGACTCCAAATATTCGCGTGATAATGAATGTGAAGTGTCAATAAATTCAGGCCGAGAACCTTGTTCTTGCTCTGTTGTTTGTTTCGCGCTTGCCGTCATCTCACCTCTCTGGCCTCCTAGATTCAATGCCGTTGTCGCGCCCAGAAGGATAGTGCTACCTACTAAGCCCAATCGAGTCAACAATGGAAGCTTACTATTCTTTTTCTTTTTATCTTTTAGAAGATCAAGCTCTTCAGGATCACCTTCTTTGTAAAAAATCTTGTCGCGGTCCATATTTAACTCCTATTGGATGATTCGAGCATTCCGGTCATAGTAATCCCTGCGGTAAGTATCCCATCTTGACTCAACAGAATCGCTCCACCATCAGCATCATGCGGGATACGCATGTACACCCCGCCCTGATAGTCAAATATATTGTCACTATCTGCTACGACAAAGAAGTGCGTCCCAGCAGCAAGAGTTTTACCAGAGTCATACCTGCCTACATACGACGACGGTAAATGGTATATAGGAATATCTGCAGTAAACTCCAATTTAAATAACTTGGGCCTTTCTGATGTGTCGACACCAAATTGCGCTGCTACGTCAAATATAGCAGTATCCACTACCGGGGTGGGGGCATATGGAGATTCGACAAATGGAACATCTGGCGATGGGGTTTGTTCCTGTGCTTGAGCAGGTAGAGCTGACAATCCAAACAGAATAGCAATTTCAGCAACAGATAATTTCAAAAACTGTCTGCGATCGATTTCGGGCGACTTATTCATATTTTTATGGGAGCAGTGATTTAAACAGACTAATAATCTTTTCCGGAAGCTTGCTGAAATTTTTTGGCAGTAGCGATGCAACCGAGAAACCAGAGCCATTGGCGCGAACTTCTTCTCCCCCGTTCTTAGCTCCATAGAGGATCAAACCCATTGCTGTGGTAAAGATCGGCGACTCTACATCTTCTATAAGTCCACGCACTCCTGTGGGTACGCCTACTCTCGTAGACAGTGAAAGCGTGCGTTTGCAAACATCGGTCATGCCTACTGTCAGCGCACCACCGCCAGAAAGTACAATGCCCGCTGGAATCAATGGGAACAATTTTTCCTTCTCCAATTCTTTACCTACAAGTTCAAACATCTCTTTCATACGCGGCACCATGATGTTTTCTACTACCATCTTGCGTGACAGGGTATCTCCCTCATCTATTCCTAGACGCTTCAAATCCATTTCGTCTTCACGCTTTAATCGCTCCCGGCGCTGCTCGCGCGTTTCTCCAGAAGGTGCATCCGATTCGGGTGGCATATCGGCCAATGCTAGTTTGATTTTTTCCGCTGCTGCTAGACTTAGGTGCGTGCCAAGCGCAATGTCTTGGGTGACATGCCGCGCGCCTATCGGTAGCACTGCTGAATATGTCAGCGCACCTTCGACATAGATCGCCATAGATGTCGAGCCTGCACCAATGTCCAGTAACACCACACCCAGCTCTTTCTCTGTCTCTGACAATACAGCAAGCGATGATGCAAGTCCGGCAAATACAAATCCGGAGACAGTTATCCCTACCTCACTCAAACATTTTGTTAAGTTGCGCAGAGCCGTAGCAGAGCCAGAGATAATATGCGCTTCAGCTTCTAGGCGGATACCGCTCATGCCTACTGGATCTTTGATGCCACTTTGGCCATCCACTTGAAACTCCCGCGGTATGACGTGAATAATTTCACGTGCCGAGGGAAGTGATATTGCGCGGGCAGCCTCGATCACGCGGTCAATATCAGTAGCCGTGATTTCACCATCTGGGCTGGCTACAGCTACTACTCCCTTAGAATTTTGTGAACTAATATGTGTCCCAGACACAGAGACGTATGCGCTGGAGACACCAAATCCTGCCATGCGCTCCGCACCATCTAATGATTGAATGATGGCCTCAATAGCCTCTTCCAAATCGACGATTTGACTCTTTTTGATGCCTTTGCTGGCAATTGAAGAAATACCTAAAATCTGCAGAGCCCCCTCAGGGGATTGTCCCGCAATTACCGTACACACTTTTTCCGTTCCTATATCGATCGCAGTGATCACTTTAGTTTTTGCCATACACCTTTAACCCACTCTACTGTTTCAGTACCGGATTTGCAAACCGCAAATCAATGACCGTAAATCTATTCTCTATTGTAGAGTTACTCAAGATCGATTGTAAAGACTCTAGTTCTTTTCCAAAATCTTGTGTATCGACAACGGCTTTCCTTCCGTCTCTGCTAAAAATAGTGATTTCCGTATCATCTTTCACTTCAATCCGCAGGATCATATCCCGCAGACCAGGAGATATGTTACTCAGTGAGCGGTACATAGATATGACGGGAGAGCTCACCCTATCTCCCGGGTGAAGCGGCGCAAACCGCTGATCTATCACTTCAATTTTGAGTTGGGGTGGCGCTTCCACTACTAACCCTGCATCACCTATTTGGCGATACTCCCCGTTTGGCGCAACCCGTACCGAATACAACACACTGGGATTTTCAATCTTTACCCAAATCGTTTGTGGATATTGTTTTTCAATATGCACGATATATGGAGTTAGACTGATTTTCACGGATCCAAGTATTGTGCGCCGCTGCAGTCCTTCCAGCTTGCGTAACTGTTCTTGTGTGCATGTAGTCTGTTCAAATGTGCAATTGATGTGACGTATTTTGAATTGAGAAGTGATCAACAGAACTAATAGTATGCAAAAGACAACGGGGATTAAAACTCTATACATGGGGCTATTGTAACGAATCAGTGATGAGTTTAGTGAAACGTCTGGTACCATCAAGTACTAAGTGTTTTTGAAATTCGCTCATATTGCGCTTCAAGGTTGGGTAACGCCGCTCCATCGTCTGGATAGCGCTCCACAGGGTGCTGGGCAATAAATTCTTTTGCAGCAGTAGCAGGCTTGCTCCTGCGCGTACAACCTCAGCGCAGTTTTTGTACTGTTCATCGTTATAGGCAAATGCTAAGGGTATATAGATAGCCGGCGTCCCTGCTATCGACAACTCCTGCACTGTGTTCGCACCGGCTCGGCTAATCACAAACTTTGCATGCCGCAATAGAAAGCTCACCTCTTTCGCTTCAATCCATTCACGCGCCACATATGATCCCTGTTCCAAATCTGCGGATACATGTAACTCAAGTTCTCCTTTTCCGCACTGGTGCACAACTAAATATTCTTTGGCTAACTTCGGGAGTATTGCCCGCAAGGTTTGATTGATAATATGCGAACCCTGAGATCCACCAGTGACATAGACAAATGGCTTCTTCGTAAACGAATCCGGCAGCCAAGTAGGTGGACGCGTGTATTCCCGAAATAATGATTCTCGGATCGGGTTACCCGTAAATTTCACCTTCGCTTTTGGGAAAAACCGAGCAGATTCTGGATATGAGACTGCGACATGATCAGCAAAGAGAGCGATTGCCTGGTTTGCAAGTCCTGCGACCCGCGTTTGTTCGTGTGTAAGGACTTTGGCGCCAAAAAGCTTTGCTATCAGTGCGACTGGAAGTGCGACATATCCACCAAATGAAACCACCAAGTCCGGTTTATTTTTCCGGAACATAGTAAATAATTTTTGAAGTGTTGGTAGGATTTTAGGAATCTCTGAAATGTTTTCCCACCAGAGGGCGCGGTGAAATTTTGGCGCATCAATTGATATGAACGGAACAGAACGGACCTCCATCTCTTCCCGTTCTCTAGAGTGCATGCTCTTCCCTTGGGCATACTCTCTGCCGATAAAAATGATCGACAAATTCTCTTTTTTCTTTATCAATTCATCGATGACGGCGAGCGCGGGAGTCAGGTGCCCGCCCGTTATATATACGTTTTTCATTTTTTAATCCCAACAATATTCCTATTCCAAATAATTCAGTTGCTAGTGCGGACCCTCCATAGGAAATGAAGGGGAGCGGTACGCCAGTAAGCGGGATCAGTGCAAACACAGACCCTAGGTTTACAATCGTTTGCGCACATATCCATGCTACTATTCCCCCACCCAGCAAAATCTCCTGTGCCCCGTCAAGATTTGACACAAATTCCGACATGCGGCGGAATAATGTTATATAGCCGATAATAATGATACCACAGCCCAAGAAGCCAATCTCTTCGGCAATCACTGCGAAGATTGAATCCGTGGTCGCCTCTGGAATGTAGCGGTATTTTTGCAAAGATTTGCCCAAGCCTCGGCCAAACAAGCCACCGTTGCCAAGCGCCAGTGTGATCTGGTGGATGTGATAGGAACGCCCCAGTGGATCAGATTCTGGATCAAGATAGGTCTTCAACCGGTCCAGTCTATACGGCGCCACTACAATGATAATAAGTAGCGAGAAAAGGGCTGTGGCAAATAACCAAATAAAATGCCTAATTGGTTTGCCGCTCAAAAAATACATGCTGCCGGCAGTGATAGCGAGAATCAGCGCTGTTCCCAGATCAGGCTCTATTAATACGGTAATAAAGATGCCCGCCACTAATAGTAGAAAAGATAGAAATCGGCGGCTTTTTGAAAGCCAAACAGACAAGTACATAGTGAGGGCCAATTTCATCAGCTCTGAGGGCTGAATGGTAAAACCAGCGAGACGTATCCAGCGGCGTGCACCACCGACACTTGTGCCGATATGAGGAATAAGTACGGCTAGCAGCAACACAAAAGAAAAAGAAAAAAAGAACGGTGCCATCTTAAACCAAAAACGTGTCGGGATCTTTGCGGCAACCAACATACCCATGAGACCGACTATTGACCACATGACCTGCTGGCGTAAAAAATATAATTTGTCTCCAAACTGGGTTGCAGCCTCGACAATAGAAACATCATAGACAAACAATATGCCAACTAAAACAAACAGGATGACGAGTCCGACTATTGGTGTTGTGAGAGATTTTCTATGCATTGTCGGAACTGCGCGCTTCGGTCACGATAATCTATAAATATTCCAAAACTTGGGGCGCCGGCAGATAGCAATACTATTCCTTCGCCCACCTCCTTATACGCTATTGCTACGGCCTGCTTCATTGAGTCAACATGAAAAACCTTTTGCTCAGCTTGTATCTGTTCCAGCTCATCCCCAATCCGCTTACCCGTCGATGGAAAACAGATGACAGTTTTCACGCTGGAATTTTTAATGCGCGCCGCAAGCTCGCTATAATCCTGGGCGCGTTCATGTCCGCCGACAATGAGGACACTGACTTTGTCACCTAGAGTATCCAGCGCCGCGATCGTAGCCTGTGGGATCGTGGCGAGTGCATCATCATAAAATTCTATGCTGCCGACTGTCGCTATTTTTTCCAGTCTTCCCGGCAATGGAGTGAAAGTTTGAGCGTGCTGCAAGACTTCTTCACGTGTGTATCCCAAAACACTTACTGCCGTTACAGCTAAATTGATATTAGTTTGATGGACTGAAGGCGCTCTTTGCACAGTAATGATTTTTGCCCGTGAGGACACTAAGGGAATAATTGCCGGATCGTTGGGAACAACTGCAATATCCTGCGCAGTTTGCAAGTCAAATACATGTTTCTTGGCTGCTCTATAGGCATCGTAATCTTTGTAATAATCCAAATGTTCTGGATATAGTGACGTGAACACCGCTATGTGCACCGGCGCCGTAATGGTCTCACTTTGAAACGCTGAGAGTTCTAATACTACATGAGTGTTCACTTCGATTTGGTCAAGAATTTCAAGCACTGGCAGGCCAATATTTCCTGCAAGGATTGCGCTCTGGCCCAAGCTGTTGAGTAAGTGCGCTATGAGAGCGCTGGTCGTACTTTTACCCTTGGTGCCCGTAACGGCGATCACCTGTTTGCCATATATTTGCGTGAACAGATCTACCTGCGAAGTAACTGTTCCCGCACGTCCATTTTTATAGTGCAGTTTCGACTGCGCTATTCCCGGGGTTTTAAAAACTACGTCAAATGGTGGGAGTAAGAATATCCCCAGAGAGTATTTTAGGTTAATGTCATTATCATGCAGATGAATAAGCGTTGGTTCCAATTTTTTGTCCTCATCAAAAATCCAGATCGGAACTTGTGGAAAGAAGTTGCGGATGAATCGATATGTACTTTGTCCCTCACGGCCAAATCCAACGATTGCAATAGATTTTGCACTGTGTAGCCAAGATGGTAATCTTTTCAAATCAAACATATGGTTTCATCTTGTCATCTTGAGCATCCTGGTAATCCAGGAGGTCGAAAGATAGTTTGTGCGATTAAAACTATCCATTCGACTGCCAGGAATACCTGGCGCGCTCAGGATGACAAACTCCTTTTAAGTATGGTCAAAAACTGTGATGGCAATTCGTGTTCATTGGAGAATTGTTTTAAAATCATTTCTGAATTTTCACGAAGCATGCTTTCATTTTCACGGATCCATTTTTCATAGTGCGTGAAAACAAGCGGCTGGTTTTTCCCTTCGCGCTTTTTCCATCCCAGATAAGCGGCGGCTCCTGACTCTAGCACAGTTCCCACGCACTCAAATGGCTTGTATGGCGTAAACCCAAGTAGTTCTTCCATAATGGGAATATTTTTTTCGGCGTTTAGTGGATTTTTTCCCCAAATCTTGAAGATCACGTCATCATCCACAAATGCTGAAAGCAACAATGCCACAAACACACACTTAGGACACTCTCCACACCAAGCGTTGGTTTTCTGTCCGCGATTACAGCTCTTAAATTGTCTAAAGTATTCTTTGTAATTTGAAAAAAGCTTCACTATCTGTAATTCATAGAGCGGCCGCATAAAACTAAAATATTCTGGCACACCTGCCATCGAATGCTCTACGTAGTTTTTAAAATCTTTTTCAAACTCAAACGTCTTTGAGTACTGATGATTGACTGGAATTCCTTCATATTGTGCAGTCGGCTCGTTGGCACTACCTTCGTTGGAGAGCACGATATACTTTGAACCCGCTAGATAGCCCACTAAGAGTGTTTCAAATGCAAGAACTGATGAAAACGGTGTATGGCCATTGGGATGACCAGTTCTGTTGAGCTCAAATAGATGGGGATCCAGAATCCGTTTGCCAACATAATCTTTTTCTAATTTATGAAGTTCGGCGTAGGTTTGTATGACATTTTCACTTGCACCCACATGACCTGAGTATGTAGAAATTTTAAAATCATGTTTGCTTATTAGTTCCAGACTGACTACCGAGTCTTTGCCACCACCGACTGGAACAAGCACACTCGATTCGTCTAAAGAGCCGTTAAATTTCACGGAGGTATCTTCATGGCTTTGACTCACGATTTCAGTTTGAAAAGGTTTGAAATGATTCATGAAGAAAAATTCACCCATGCCAAAGAAAAACAATTTCTGCCAAAATTTTGTTTGTTCACTATCGAGTTTCCCAGCTTTGATCACGATCTTTGGCGAACAAAAAGCTTTCCAATATGATGGGATCTCAGCCATGCCAATATGAAAGGCTAGTCGTTTAATTGCCTCCTTGTTTTCATCGGCAACTTTGGCATTCTCTAGGATGTATTTAGAGACAAAACTTTGCTCTCCACATGAGAAGTAAAACCTCAGCTCCAGATCAGCCCCAAAATCTACTTCCGTCTTTTCAAACACGAACTCGGGATACGTAGTTTGTAGATCATCAAGATTCATTCTTACCTTCCGAAGAAATTACTTTTGCCGGGGCGGGCTTGAGTTCCGTATAACGCCACCATTTTGGAACAAATTTAAGCAATACGCTATCAGCAAGATCCTTATACTTTTCCGATCCTTTAAATTTCTCACTATATACTCTCCAGGCTTCATCCAACTGATCTTCTTTAGTAAGTATCCGTACCTCACCTTCCATTTGTAGTGTCACCCACTCCTCTTCACTAAACCCAATGACGAGGGATGCTGGGGTGCTCCCGCTATTTATAAGCTTCTGATTTTTACGGCTCTCTTTATCTGTCATGAAGATAAAATAGAAGGATGAAAATGATGCGCTATAGTGCAGGGTGCTACTGTGTGGAGTTCCATCCAACAACATAGTAGTCAGCACACTTATTCGGTGCTTGGTGACAAAATCAATAATTTTTTTATCCCTCATACCCGGTCCTCTCTATATCAGAGATATCCACAGTCCAATAATGGTCAATATGATACCAGCAAGCCAGGCACGTGCAACAATCTTGGGTTCTTCCCAGCCAATGTACTGTAAGTACAAGTGAAATGGAGCGACGGGATATAACTTCTTCTTACGGATCGCCTTCGACAGTAGCTGTGTGCCGCTGGTAAAGATCTCTACAAAGAATAACCCACCGATGACTACTAAACCGCCAACTTTGCCAAGCAGCAGCCCGACTACTGCGAGAGTTGCGCCAAATGAGAGCGCCCCCACATCACCCAGCCAGATACGGGCCGGGTGCACATTAAAGTACAGGAATGCAATGAGTGAACCAATCCAAACTGAGATCAGCGTCGATAGTGGCAAATCAAGAATCGAGGCAGAGAGTATCCAAAACCCGAATAGACAGATCATGAGGATCCCCTCGGCCAACCCATCCAAACCGTTGGTGATATTCACAGCATTTGCAAAGGAGACAATCGTGAAAGCGGCAAACGGAATGTAGAAAAGCCCCATATTCAGAGTACCGAAGAATGGAATGTGCAGGAATTGAATACCGAGGAGGAAATAGAGCATCAGCGAAATAGCGATAGCCAGGATCCACTGCAGGGCAAACTTATGCAGGAACCTTAAGCCAAAAAATTTTGATTTCTGAAAGCCGAAGAACTTTTTGATGTCATCATATAGACCTAACAAACCAAAGGAAATCAGTGTAAACATGATAACGAACATTTCGCGTTTGAGTGGATACACCGGATTAATCTTGCGGCCAAACAGTGCCGTCAAAAATAAAAGCAGCAATGACAAAATACAGATAACAGGGATTAGCAGAGCGCCGCCACCCACAGGTGTCCCTTCTTTATGATGATGGAATCTATCGAAAATTGGGCTGAGTTTCCCCAACGCATCGATCGTTGTTTGTTTACGCCGTTGAAATTTTAATTTGTACAAGAAATTAATGAACGGAACGATACAGACACTAGTAAGTAGAAATGAAACGATTACGTTACCTAAGTAGAAAGAAAGTGGTGAGTTCATATTTTAGTTATCTGCGCTCCCATCAAATTAAACTGTTCATCCAGTTTTTCATACCCACGGCCGATATGGTCCTTGGGATCGTGCAAGGTAGTCTCGCCTGTGGCAGCCATACCTGCGATCATCAGTGTAGCGCCATGACGGAGATCTTCTACAGTAAATTCTCCACCCGCGAGTTTCGAAGGGCCAATTATTTTCACTGCGTGAAAATCTGTATGTGAATCTTCAGCAACATTAAAATTGTACGTCTCGTCTAAATTATCAACTTTAGGATTGAACATTTCAATCTCGGCCCCCATTTCACGTAGTGATTTCACATATTGGAAGCGGCGTTGTTGGATGGTCTCATGGACAGTACTCTCCCCCTTCGCTTGGGTCATGAGTGCCACCCACAATGGCTGCCAGTCAGTTTTAAAACCTGGGTGAATGGCTGTAGTTACCTGTGTACCTTTCAGTTGTCCTTTATAAAAAAACCTGATGCCATAGTCACCGATATCATAGCCTGCACCAGTGTTTTCTAACTGCTGTAGGAATGCGTGTAAGTCGGCTGCATTGGCGTTCTCAACCACAATGTCGCCTTTGGTGGCCAGCGCCGCGACAGCAAATGAGACCACTTGGTTTTGATCCGGCATGATCTGATGTATTGCCCCATGAAGTGTGCCTACCCCCACAATCTCAATGATCCGGCCGGGGCGGCGCCGGATCTTGGCTCCCATTTGATTTAAGAAGGTGATTAAATCATCAATCTCGGTTTCCGCTGCAGCGTTTTCAAGAATCGTCAGACCTTTGGCTTTCACAGCGGCGAGAATGAGTGTCTCTGTACCCGTATGGGTATTCTTTTCAAAACGGTAGGATGTACCACGCATCCCCTTGGTCTTTGCCCAAATCATACCGTCTTTTACTTCTAGGTCGACCCCAAGTGCTTTTAATCCGTCAAAGTGGCGCTCCAGCGGTCGCTTGCCGATCTTATCTCCACCCGGGAGGGGAACAACCGCTTCACCAAAACGAGACAAGAGTATAGGCAGAAAGAGTGTGGAGGCGCGCGAAGCATCACCGTGCTCCTTATCAATGGAGTGAGATGAAAGGCTTGACGGATTGACCGTGTAGGCACGCTCGCCAACCTCGCTTGAGTGCGCTCCTAGCGAGTTTATCAACTTGGCAACCAGCGCCACATCACTTATCCGGCTGAAATTGAGAATTCTTGACTCACTGTCCCCGAGGAGTGCTGCAATCATGAGCTTGTAACTGGCGTTCTTCGCTCCCCCAACCCGTACTGAGCCGTACAATGGTGTCCCACCCTTGATCACGTAGGTTGGCATAAGGACTCTATTCTACAGGAAGAAGACCTCCCGTTCCAATCTGATACCAAACTTGCGCTCGACGGTACTTTCCACCAGCAGACAGAGGTTACCTACGTCATTGGCACTCGCACTCCCACTATTGATCAGGAATGTCGCATGCTTTTCACTCACTTGGGCTCCTCCTGTAGTCGTACCTTTCAGACCCGCCGCTTCTATCAAAAACCCGGCCGCTACTTGTATGGATCCATCTGATAGTTTTCGTACTGCGCCTTCTGGAATCGCCATCTGAGAGCTGAGAGCTGAAAACTGAGAGCTAGAGAGTACGGGATTCTTATACATACACCCCGAGCTTGGGACTCCTATAGGCTGTGTGGAGCTGCGCCGTGCGGCGGCTTCACGTACCCGCTCTTGAATGACGCTGGGATTATCATGGAGCAGTGTAAATGTGGCCGACAAAATCACGGCTCGGTCCTGATGAAATACAGAGTGATCGTATGCGAGACCCAACTTTTCGACGGGCCAGCGCTCTCGCTTTCCTGTCTGCGTACATACTTCGACCGATACAACCCGTTCACCGATCAAAATATCTGGACGGAAGTGCGAATTATTCACAATCGCTCCGCCAATTGTTCCCGGTACTCCTACAAAGTACTCCAGCCCAGCATATCCCTTCTCCATCGTCTTATTGGCAAGTACAGCCGTGATTACACCGCTATCAACTTCTACTAAAATTTGCTCCGGTGTATCTTGCCGCACATAGATTTGTGAGGTTGTGTTCCTGATCACTAGACTATCGATCCCTTCATCAGGAATAACCACATTGCTGGCTCCGCCGATTACGGTGAATTCAATTCCATTTTCAAAACAAAATTTGGAAAGTTCAAAAAGAGTATCCCTGTCGCCGACTTCTACAAACATTGCAGCTTTGCCACCGACTTTCATATACGTGTATGGCGCAAGTAGGACATCCTGCTGAAATTGAAGAGTCGGAAATTTTTGAACTAAACTTTGTATTTTGTCTTCTTGCATATGTATTGTCATCCTTGCGAAGGCAAGGATCCAGTCAATAAGTAACTCAATATTGTATTTATTTGTTGCATGGATTCCTGCCTACGCAGGAATGACAGGCAGTTTTTCGTATACTTTATATATGTCACCAGCACCCATGGTAATAAACACAGTGTTTTGGCTTTGGATAATAGATTGTAGGTAGTGGGCTAATTCATCTACTGTTGAAATTAGTTTCGCTTTGGAACCGATTGCGTCAACCAGCATCTGGCTGCTTACGGATGCATCTGGTTTTTCGCGGGCTGACGCAAAAATATCCAAAAGAACTACTTCGTCAGCCACCTGCAGAGCGCTCACAAATCCAGTAAACAATGCCTTGGTGCGTGAATACGTATGCGGCTGGAAAGCTGCGACAATTTTTTTGCCTGGCCGCCAGGCTCTCAATGCTGTCAGTGTTGCTCGTATTTCATCGGGCGTGTGCGCATAGTCATCAAAACATTCAACAGTTCCCTCCACCCCCTTGTTTTCAAACCGGCGCATGGTCGAATGAAAATTCTCCAGAGATTTCCTGGCTGATGGCTCGTCAACCCCCGCTATCTTGGCAGCCGCAATTGCGTAGGCGCTGTTTCGCTGATTAAACTCACCAGGAATCAATAAGTGGAGCGGCTCTGGAAGATCACAAGAGATTACATGTATATCAGAGCGCAGTTTTTTAGCAACTCCGATTAAATCTGAGTCAACCCCGTTAATTATTAGTGTCCCATTTGTGGGCAGGGAATTAAAAAAATCCAGGAAAGTCTGCTTCATTACTTCAAAGTCAGGATAGATGTCTGGATGATCATATTGAAGGTTGGTGCACACAATAACTTCTGGGTGCTGGAAAATAAAACGTGGGCGGTGATCAACGGTCGGATCCACTGCGTACTCGTCTGCTTCGGCAACGAACCATTCGCCATCTGATACATATCTTCCGGTTCGACCAAGATCGGAAATATTGCCAACGCCCACAGCATAGCTTGGGTGTAATCCGGCACGCTCCAAAATTACTGCGATCATTGCAGTAGTCGTGGACTTGCCGCCTGTACCGCAAACACTAATTAAACGTTTCTCTGCCGTTAATTCACCCAAAGCTTCCGCCTGGCTTAAAACAGGGATACCAAGTTTAATAGCTTGCTGCACTTCTACGTTTTGTTTACCCTGATGCGCACCAGTATAAATGACCAAATCAATATCTTTTGTAACTTGCTCAGAGACAAAGCCATCATAAATTGTAAATCTTAAATCATCTAAGATTTTTTGCGTGACGAAATTTTCAGGAAGATCAGATCCAGTAATAGTGCACCCAAGATCTAGGAGGCACTGCGCCAATGCAGTCATCGCCACCCCTTTAATTCCCACAAGGTGAACCCGTTTGGCCGTAATCATAGGTCTATTGTACCGCTAATTTCCGGGCACTACTGTGTCAACCAGGCACCCACGGCGAAATTGCCATTTTCTCTGACGTCCTGGGTTTCCAAGTACTTGCGGTGCGAGAAAAGATCTGCCTCGAGATAAGTATCGCGTCCATCAATAATGATACGCGTATCATCGATACCAAACTCAAGACACTGAGAGCGGATAAATCCCGGCAAATCCACCTGATATCCTTCTCGTGTTTCCGCAATAAAATCTTCCCATCCGGGAATCACAACTTGAGCTGGTGGCATGGGTAAAACGTAAGACTGTTTGTGAATGCTGGGGCCGATCCACACCCACAGGTCGCCCTTATCGCTGCCGTTCTCATGTTGAGCGTGTAATAAACTAATAGGAATGATTCCAGAGACTGCGCCTTTCCACCCCGCATGGGCGAATACGATCCCTTTCTTCTTTCGGTCCACCAGCAATACGGGTACACAGTCAGCAAATTGGTGTGCCAATACCAGACCTTTTTCCCTGGTTATCAAGATATCGCCGCTTATTTCATCCGGAACGGTTTTGCTGGTACCCAAGTATGAATGAATGCTGTGTTCGTGGGACGGTAGCACCACAGGTCTTTGCAGGAGCGCTTCAATTTGGGCAGATGTGGTGATCGGACCGTCAGACTTGGCGGTGATGGCGATCGAACATTCTAAGAATGGTGATAAGACTTGCATTACTTTTTAATAATACCGAAAACTACTTTGCCTAGTTTCCCACTATCATGGCGGATAATAGAGCGGGCAAGTACGTCACCAGCTTCAGCTTTTACCTCATGATGAGACAGAATTGGGGCGCGGATTACTTTCACCTTCCCATCATATGCATCGAGATCATCGACTATTGGTACTGAGGATTCCTTGGTGTAAACATCTAACGCGTGCTGCGGAAACTCTCTGTCAGTATTCATCACCACAAAATCAACACGTTCGGACGGCAGAAACCTGTCCAATTTTTCCAAAAATGTGGAGGCGCTAAAACCGTATGTCTCACCATACTTTGTCATCAGATTTACCACAAAGATAAGTTTCGCACGGCTCCTCACTATTGCTTCACGGACCCCACCTATCACCAAATTGGCTATGGTATTTGTGTAAAAATCACCCGGACCTAAAACAATATAATCTGCAGCGAGAATCCGCTCGGCTGCCTCAGGACTAATCTTTGCTTTGGGAACAGTATACAAATCTTGTATGTGAATTTTTCCATCATGCTCCGGCTCATCGATTGCGTGCTCCCCCACTACTTCTCTCCCGTCCTCTAATTTTGCTACCAGCCTCACATCATCATACGAGATCGGTAGGATTTCTCCCCGCACGCTCAAAAGTTTACACGTCTCCTGGATAGCTTTTGACTGTGAACCGACAATATCTGTCATTGCTGCAAGGAACAAATTACCAAAGGTCATGCCGCTTATACCTTTGCCCTGATGAAATCTGTAGAGAAACAGCTCGCGCAGCAACGGCTGGTTTTTAGAGAGGGCTGCAAGTGCTAACCGTACACCGGATGTAGGAAGCAGTCCAAATTCATCGCGCAGTACCCTATTAGATCCACCATCATCGACCATGGTGAGCAGGGCACACAGCGAAAGCGGTAGGTCACGCAAACCTGAAAGTAAGGTATATGTCCCGGTTCCCCCACCGATGACGACTACCGATGGTAGCGAAACTTTAGTCATTGTTTTAATATTTTTTCTACAACTTTCCTATCACTCCAGGGGAGTTCTAGGCCACCGAGATTCATGCTTTTTTCATGCCCTTTTCCGCACATGATAACAGTATCTCCTCTATTAGCAAGTTTTCGAATAGCAAAACTGATTGCTTCTTTTCTATCTGCAATACTAACAATTTTCTCATGCCCTTTTTTCACACCAGATTTAATTTGGGAAATAATTGACCAAGGATTTTCCATTCGCGGGTCTTCACTAGTCAAGACCACATAATCGGCTTGCTCACATGCAATACTACCCATGAGTGGGCGCTTCGTGACATCTCGTTGCGAAGCGCAACCAAACACGACGATGAGTTTTGCTTTTTTACTGCGCATGGTTTTCCTGACACTGGTAAGCGCTGCTTCAAGGGCGTTTGGTGTATGAGCAAAGTCAACAATAATATGTAGGCCTTTGGTATTGGTAACTTTCTCCATGCGTCCACTCACACCCTGAAAACTAGCAATCGCTTTACCTATGTCCTGTTCGGGAACTCCAATTTTTTTAGCGATAGAGACAACCAGCGCACTGTTTTGAAAATTGTAGGTTTGAGCTCCAAAACGCTTGCGCACTGCGGATAGTACGCTTCCCCCCAATATATGCGTGTCGTACACTTTTGCTTTTGGAAGTATTTGCGAAAGTATTTTAAAAGACTCCTGATCATCTTTGTTTACATACGAAATTTTTGCGCCTGCAAGCAGCCTCCCTTTTGTACGGACATAGTTTTCGTATGTTTTATGATAATCTAAATGCTCATGAGTCACATTCGTAATGCCAGCGTAGGTGGGACGAATTCCCCAGATCCTGTTTTGATCTATGGCATGTGAAGTAACTTCCAGAACTACAAACTCATAATCCATGTCGGCAATTTTTTTAAGTAGTCGCTGTAGCGAAAAGCTTGAGGGCGTCGTCACATGAAAGCCTGTGTCTATTTCGTCCTTCCCGATATACGCAGCAACCGTGCTTATGAGGGCAACTTTATAACCCGCCTTAACCAATACTTTGTAGAGGAGTGTGGCCGTTGTAGTTTTGCCATCAGTTCCCGTTATAGCTACTATTTTTAATTTTTTACTTGGAAACCCATAGGCGAGGTTCGCTAGAATTGCTTGGAAAAGGTGATACAGATTTTTGAAATCCTGCAACATAGAGTAATTGTACTATTGTTTAGGCTGGATGCCCATTTTCAGGAAAAGCTGTTTGGCTATAGAAAACCACAGTGGTGCCGCAGTCTCACTTCCCCATTGTGAAGTCTTAGGTTCCACCAAGCGCACTAACATCGTAAATTTTGGGTTCTCCGCGGGCGCAAAGCCCACAAAGCTGGCTATCGTGCGATTTTCATCATAGTGTCCACCTACAGGGATTTGCGCTGTGCCGGTTTTTCCCGCTATCGAATACTGCGCCGGTAAAGTCCACTTCGCATCTCCATGGGCGGCAGAATCGATCATCATGTTCGCAACAGTTCTTGCTGTCTGAGCGCTTACCACCCGCCGCAATGGTTTTGGAGGGATGACAAAATTTTGTCCATCTGAATAGACTCTGTCCGCAATTTCAGGTTGCATCAGTACACCGCCATTTGCGATAGCATTGACGGCGTTCACCATTTGGATACCTGTTACAGCGATCCCCTGTCCGAAACTGGCAGTCGCAAGATCGATGTCGCCCCAAGATTGATCAGGCCGGAGTGTAGGAGTACTTTCATCCTGTAAATCAATTCCACTTTCCTGCCCAAACCCAAAGTTCTTTACATATGAAATGAAGGATTGTTTTCCAATTTTGTCAGCCGCGAACATCATTGCTGTATTGTCTGATTTGACTAATGCTTGCAGCATAGTGATACCAGCCTGGTACTCATTGTTCCATGTACGTATGGTGTAAGTACCCACTTTTTTTGGAGCTCCACAGTCGTCGCAAGGTGTCTCTGGTCCAATCCTTCCCAAATCTATTCCCGTAGCAACTGTAATCACCTTAAAGGTGCTTCCAGGTTCATACGCATCTGCGATCATAGGATTTTTGAAACGGGCAGGATCTTCTTTTGCATAGTTGCCAGGGAAATATGACGGCAAGGATGCCATTGCTAAGATTTTTCCAGTCTGCGTTTCCATGATGACGGCATCAGCTTCTTTTGCTCCATACCGCTCCATTCCTCTTTGCAGTTCTGCCTCCACTAGATACTGAATGTCCCGGTGTATTGTGAGCTCCACATTCCGGCTACCGGACACTTCAGCGCTATTTCCTTCACTAATAATTGGTACGCCCAATGCGTCGGTTGCCTGGTGACGCTGGATAGTTTTTCCCCGCAGCTCTAAATCGTACTTACCTTCGATGCCAAAATACCCTTGATCCTCACCCTGGCTATTCTTGCCGACAAAACCAAGTAAGTTTGCTGACATCGAAGCTTCCGGATAAAAGCGGTGTGACTGTCCTTCGAACTCCAAACCAGATATTCCTAGAGCATCAATTGCATTTTTCTGCTCCTTGGAGAGTCCAGTCATTAGCACAATCCGCTTGCGATCATCAAGTAATTTTGTATTGAGAGAACCCGAACAAGAAGCATCTTGCTTACACAGCAGCGGAGTCAGAGCTGCTATTACTAGACTGGGCTTTTGTGTTAGTGAATCAGGTCGGATGGCCAGAGTAAATACTTGCTGATTGAGCACCAAGGGGTACCCGTCCGCAGTAGCGATAAGACCGCGTAGCGTAACCAGAGGGGATGAACGGTCATATTGTGCCTGAGCCTCAGCTTGGAGCTTCTCGGCCTCTATAATCTGCCAAAACCCTAACCGCACAATACACAGCAAAAACCCCAGAAAAAAAATGAATTGTAAGAACTTAAGACGTTTATGCATTACTTCGCGCTAGCAAGAACTGATGGAGTAGTCACTATAGATACTGTGTGCATAATGTCAACATAGCCCAAAGCTAGAGCTTCATCATGAATTGAGTGAAGCGAGCTATTTGCAGATATTTGTTGCATGTTTGCGTTATTTTTCTGTTGTATTTTAGAAGTCTCTAGGGTGAGCGTATGCAGCTCCTGACCCATGCCGCTCATCCGGGCTGCAGTAGTCACGGTAGCAAGTACTAAACCGATGCAAAGTACCAAGAACAGAGATGTAATTGCGCGTGTCATAGTTTTTCTATCACCCTCAATTTGCTGCTTCTACTTCGTTTATTCTCTTCAACTTCCAGATCACTTGGTTCAATGGGACGTTTGGTCAACATTTTCCCCACCCCTAGAGCCTCTTTCTTATTCATAAATTCTTTACACAGACGGTCCTCGCCCTCATGGAAGCTAATTGTTGCCATCCTGCCCCCAGTACGTAATTGTTCAAATGCTTTGGGCAGAAAAGTTTCTATTACTCCCAACTCATCATTTACTTGCATCCGTAACGCTAAAAATATTTTTGTGGCCGGATGTAAGTGGCCTTCCCTCCCTATTTTCTTTTCTATCAAATCAGCTAGTTGTCTGGTGGTCCGTATCGGATGTTTTGACCTCTCTTCGACTATAATTTCAGCGATCTTCTTTGCGTGATGCTCCTGTGCATTCTCACTAAACAGATGTTCAAGTTCCTTCTTTCCGAGAACTGCTAATAAATCTGCGGCCGTTACTCCCAACCGCTCATCCATGCGCATATCCAGCGGTGCATCGGTGCGGAAAGAAAATCCGCGCTCCCCCTCATCTAGCTGCGGGCTAGATACACCAAAGTCCGCCAGCACTGCGCTCACTTGCCCTTTTATTCCCAACTTTTCCATCACTTCATCTATTTTTTCAAAATTTTCATTGACTAAAATTAATCGTTTTGCCTCGATTTCCCGAACAAAGTGCCGCATACCATACTCAATCGCGCTTTTATCGACATCAAAGGCGATGACGGTTGCTCCAATCTCTAATATCTGCCTCGTATGTCCGCCTCTGCCAAATGTCGCATCTACTACCAAATCTCCTGGTTGGATTGAAAGCATCTGGATCGCTTCTTTTGCTAGTACCGGAATGTGATCAGCTGTTTCCATCCTCAATTGTTTCTACTGTGTCCTCGATTACTTTTTCAGTTTTATCTACGTACGCCGCGTATCTATCTCTATCCCAGATCTCTATATGAGTCAGAGACCCTACACAAACTATCTCCTTTACCAGTCCTGCTGCCTCTTTTAAATCTTCGCTTATCAAGATGCGCCCTTGTCCATCTATATCAATCTCTACTGCATCATTTGTGACGTGTCGCATATATTCGCGGTTTGCCTTCTTCGTTTCAGACAGATTTTGAATTTTCTCTATCTGTTTTTGCCAATGCTCCCCATCAAATATATTTAAACAACCATCTAACCCTCTAGTAATTACTCCTGATTCTCCTAATATTTTTCTAAAACTTGCTGGTAGACTCATTCGGTTTTTTGCTTCTAACCGATGATAATATCTACCGATGTACATACTATAAGCTTATTTACCACTTTGTACCACTTCTTCTTATTCAATACAGAATAGTCGACTATTAGTCTGGTGTCAATACAAAGAACATACGAAAACTCCCTGAAACAAATTCAGAGAGTTTTATGTGCAAAATGTTAGGAAATTATTTTGTCACGACGACAAACACCTCGGCGCTAGGACCTGAAGCATTCAAAACCTGGTTGGCGAGGGTTCCCTTGTAGTCAACCCAAGCCTTACCATTCCAAGCCATCAGCGTGGCTGCTTTCGTGTCAGATGGTACGCGAACTGATACGCTTACAGTTCCGGTAATGCTCTCGGCGGGAGCTACTTCATATGGGCCTGCGACGATTGTACCTGCAATAGTTCCCGGATATCCGGGTGTTTGGTAGATGATTACATAATCAGACGAATTCTTAGCTTTAGCGGTGCCAAGTGTAAACTTTCCATCACGCGAGACAAAATTCGTCAGTTTTTTCGCTTTCTCTGCGTAGGACCACTCTTGCTTCATTGTGTAATCAGGCGTACCAAACCGCAGCGTGAGAGTACCGCCGGTAACATTTGTGTTGTAGGTACACTTACCACCAGTACTACAGCTACCCAGTAAAATCTCTTTGGTGATCGGTAAATTAGCTAGACTATCGACACTGCCAAATGCACCTTGGAGCAGTGATCCGGACGAATACTCAACCTCATACTCCAGATCTTTAGCACCTTTTTTCTCGGAAAGAAGGGTCATGCTGATCGCTTTGCCGTCACTTCTAGGGCTCAGGCGCACGAAAGGACGGTTGGCTACAGGCTCTAGGTTGACGTTTACATCAGCTTTACGTGGACGGGCAGTTGGTCCGGGCGCTGCTGCGGGCTTACCTCCAGAGCAAGCTGACAACAGTAGACTTCCTGAAAGTACGAGTGCGCTTATCTTGAGTGCATTCATAGTAATATTCCCTTCAACTCATCAATGGTAACACGCTTTTGGTGAGCCGTGTCACGGTCACGCACGGTCACACTGTTGTCCTCAAGAGTCTGGAAATCTATCGTCACGCAAGCAGGCGTACCGATCTCATCTTGAGAGAGGTAGCGCTTGCCGATATTGCCTCGGTCATCCCAAGCTACATGCATATTTTGTGAAAGCAGAGTAAATACTTCTTTTGCTTTGTGCACTAATTCTTCTTTGTTTGCCAATAATGGGAATACCGCCGCTTTATATGGTGCTAGGTGTTTGGGAAGCGCAAGCACGATACGTTTTTTCTCGTTATCAACGCGGTAACAATCACACAGTATCATGAGGAAGAGTCTGCTGATACCGACTGCTGGCTCTATGACATGTGGAGTGAATCGCTGCCCAGTCTGTGGATCCATCACAGTCAAATCTTTGCCAGAGAATTTGATATGCTGTGAGAGGTCATAGTCAGTGCGATATGCCAGTCCCCAAAGTTCTTTGAATCCACCAAATGGAAAGTTGTATTCCAAATCCTCGGTACGTTTACTGTAAAACGAGCGCTCTTCATCGCTATGCACGCGCCAACGCAAATTCTCCTGTGTGATACCAAGTTTATTGGTGACGAAATCCCACATCGCATTCTTCCATTCTTGATAAGGCACCAGCCATTCCTCATCAGTTTTTGGTGGCCGCATAAAGTATTCTATCTCTCCCTGTTCAAACTCGATTGTTCTAAATACTGAATTTCCCAAAGTTATTTCATTACGGAAACTCTTCCCAAGTTGGGCAATACCGAATGGCAACTTCACACGGGTACTGTCCATCACGTTTTTGAAATTGATAAACATACCCTGGGCTGTCTCACCACGAAGATATGCCTGCGACTGATCGCCTTCAACAATCCCAAGTTGCACAGGAAACAATAAATTAAATTTGCGTACTGCTGTCCACATTCCTACTTTTCCACATTTTGGGCATGGGACTTTATCAGTTCTGATGATCTCATCAAGTTGATCGGTCGTGAAACCTTCGACATTTTTATGTGAAAAGTCTTCGATCAAATGATCGGCCCGCATGCGGGTCTTGCAGTTCTTGCAATCCACCATGGCGTCAGCAAATCCGCCTACGTGTCCGCTGGCTTCCCAGATTTTGTGATGCGAGATCAAACTCGCGTCAATTCCCACCATATCAGGGCGTTTAGTTACAAATTCATTCCACCAGAGATTTTTGATGTTGCGCAGCAACTCTACACCAGCTGGACCGTAGTCATAGGTATTGGCAAGTCCGCCATACAAATCTGAGCCTGGAAATACAAATCCCCGGCGCTTCATGAGCGATACAACATCATCAAAAGAAACCATAGATCCTCCCATCATACAAGATTATTCTTATATTAGGGACGAGAGGTTATTCCCGCGGTTCCACCCTACTTCCCCGCCACGGCGGGGCAACTTTATTTCTTTTTTCAAAAAATCGCTTGCCAAAGACGACTACGTGTATGGTACCATAATTTTCGATATAGGAGAAATATGACAACTCTTTTCAAAGAACAAGAGCGTACAAAATCACCAGATCTATTATTTTGCATACACAAACTGCTAAGCGTGGGCACTGAAGATGAAATAGCCAGAACAGACGGCCTCACTTTATACCCCTCACAATATCTAGTTATAGCAGCACACGCTGCAAGCATAGCTGAACGTGTTGCTCACGCTCTACGTCTGGAACAAGTGGACCAACATGATCTTGAGATTTTGAGTAGAGCATTTCGGCAAGAAAAACCAGAAAACATTGATATTAAGCTTTGGAATAAATATGGAATAGATATCCATCGGACAGGCACAGTCATTCAAGCCTTGCGTGATTCTTTTGTCGCCGGAAAAATAAATGTAATAACTAGAGAATAACTATTCCGCCGAAAAGGCTCCAGGCGACCGTTGCGCCTACTTTAATCTCACCTTCGTTAGCGTAATTGGTTACAATCCCAAGCAATGGTGAATCAATTGTGACTTGGCACCGACCAGTGTCACTATGAGAAGCTACTTTGGTCACAGTACCGGTACGGTTCTTGCTCTGTAATTCTTTCCAAAACAACTCGATCTTGTTCATACACGAAGCATATCCTTGTATTGCTTTTTCCACACTCCACACTCAGTATCTAACTCTTTAGTATTCACTCCAATATGAGCAAGATCTTGCGCCGTTGCGGGCCTAATTTTTCTTAACACGCCCCACACGATGTAGCTATCGACACAATACTGTCTCGCTTCATCTCTCGACAAAGTAACCTGCATCGGTTCTTCAGTAACCGCAGGAGCATACACAAACAGATCAACACAATCTTGGTTCATGCCTCCAGACTGCTCTATATGAGCCACAACCCCATATCGATTTTGTTCGCGAAGTTGTTCACGAAACGCCATACACCCTCCTTTTATTGTCTTTTCCATTCACCATAAATTCTTTGTATACATGCCTTTTCGTTTTGAGTTATTTTCAAACGCTCGGCTGACCCAAACTCTACGCCATTACCCACTCGCTTCGCAAATGTCCCACTCTTGTAATCTTCGGCATCAGCGACAGGAATAGTTTGAATAGTGGTACTTAAACTAGAAGGCCAAAAGATAATCAGCTTTGATAGTTTCCCCGGGTGTTCAACGTAATGCACAATCCCATACTCTTTTTCGCGAAGAGCCATACGATCCTTTCTATACCGTCAAATACGCGAAAGCCTTGAGCTTGCGTGACGTAACGTGTTCCACAAAATCACGGATGGGTGCAGTGAAATCTAAACTTACGTTATCTACAAAACCCAGTGTTTTGAGAATCTCCACCAAATGAGTCCGCACGATTTGTGTCGATTGGGTAGGTTCGTTTAAATGCGTGAGGATTGCGAGCGTATGCGAAAAAACCTGCGGCTGAGCATCTTCTTCCACAAGCAGTGAGTCGACCATCTCCAACACTTCCATTATTTTACGCATACCACTTAAGTCCTTTTTTGCGCAGGAAAAATCATTGAGCAGTGTGGCTTGTGTCAGGATCGACATCCCTTTGGTCTCTACAAGATAGATCTTTGCGACAGTCCCAGGTTCCAGCGATGCTGCCCGTGAGCTATTTAATCTTCTGCACCCTTTAGCTATCACTGTGAGTTTCCCGTATTCACGCGAAAAAAGTGTCACTACTCTGTCCGCTTCACCAGTATCGGTGCGCTTGAGACAAACCGCTGTAGTTGCAAAGGAGCGCATATTACCAGCCAAACGTGACAGTCTGATCCTTGTTGAGAATCACTTCATGATCAAGATTATTGACCGTAAATATATTTTTGATGTCATCAGTTCCGCCCTGCTTTTGCAGCTGCACGGTATACTCTTTCTGATTGGTATAGGGGATTGTGTACGTCAGCACGAGCTTTGCCTGAGACAGCGGTTGCAGACGGAAGGTTCCTTCCACCACGCTGTGACCCAAATCATCAGATGATGTCACACTCCCCTCATCAAATCCCTGCGAGTTTGTGAGTTTCGCTCCTTGCGGCAAGTAAAAGCGAATCCAATCCTGAAGCACGCTGTTTAGGCATAACTGTCCAGCTTCCAGATTACACACACTCGCCTTGAACGGATTTTTGTATGAAACTGTAACAGTATGTGTGAGAACCCCATTCGTTGGCAGTGCTATTTCATGCTGCACTTGTGACTGCACGAAGAAATTTGATTTTGCACCGCCTAAGTTCGCATCCACCTGAAAGTAATAGTCGCTGCCCTGTTGTGTGGGTAATACACGACCCGCTACATCAATACCTTCGGCTGCGGCCTGCAGTTTGGGATCAAAGAAATAAAACTGAATGTGTTTTCCCTGTACATCTCCCCATACTGTCTGAAACATGGCTGGCCACAAATTTTTCGGCACACTATACGTTTTTGACAGAACAGAGGACATGAGCGGACCCAGGATGCCCTTGCGGTTGGTACGAAGGAATGGCGTCGGTCTATCAACAATCTCTGAAAGCGCATACAAGATTTGCGCACAGTCACACCGGGGATCATTTTGCGCACTAAACGTCCCGTATCCAGGCACATCTACGGGGCCAATTATTTTGATCAAACTCTCCAAGAAATGTGTATCCACAGCAATTATCCCGTCCAAATTGGTTTTTGGTCCTTGGATTTTCTGGTAGTAGCTATTGAATGTGTCCATCGACACCTTATAGTCAGGAGATACGTTCATATCACGTAGATTCCATTTTGTTTCGGTCGTTAAGAATCGTTTGAGTATCGGAGGGATAGGT
>DATIJC010000021.1:0-42045 GCA_035479015.1 Patescibacteria group bacterium
TAGGATACAGTCAAACATTACCCCTGAAGTTTTTTTCACCAGCATTGTCGTAAGCCTGCTAGCAGGGGAGCTTGGGTTTATCATTTCATTCTTTCCGATCGGGTTATGGTCAGCTTCACTTTCGATCACGGTGCTGATCTATGTAGTCTATGGGGTTATCCAGAACCTATTTATTGAACGGCTTTTTCCCCGAGTACTGCAAGAATATTCTTGGCTGGCATTCTTCCTGGCGCTGTCATTTTTATTACTAGTTGAATGGAAGTAGGGGAGGGCCCGCCTGCAACAGCTGACGCTGTAGCGTCTGCGGGCAGGGAAGTCATTCGAAATTCAGGAAAAGCGACATGGTAGTGACTATATCAAACTATAACATTTCACGCACAGATTTCACGAATATTATAAGACGTTATTTTGTACTCAGATCTGGGAAAGACAATGTGGATAAGTCTAAATGCGACATGAACATAAAAAACCCGAATAGAGGTTTGGAAGCACTGCTGTAAGTAGGTTACTTGTGAAAGTGGTACGTCATCCCTGTGTAGACAGGGATCCAGTCAATAAGTAACTCAATATTGTGTGTTTATTTGTTGCATGGATACCTGCCTTCGCAGGTATGACAGTTAGCTGGGTGGTAGACAAGCCATATAGTCGCACAATATACCTTTTGCGACACTAAACCAAGACACCGGAGAAGAGGTCAAAAACTCGTTTGTAGTGAGATAGTTAGTAGTTTGTAGTCCACTATCGTTTCCCCTATTGTCCTCAGTCCATTTTTAGATTTCTTACGTCTCCTGATTTTTTTGCTATTTATTAAAATTCGTCTTTTTTCATTTTCCAAAGATTATCCGAATGAGTGGATGCTACAGACAATTGATGGGAAGGTGTGAGGATGAGCTATACTGCTCCCCCCCCTTCTAAGCCCAAATTTTGGCATATACGGGGCCGTTTTCCAGAGGTGATTTTATTCTCATCTTGTGTCGCACAATTGAATGGTGTTACACTCTGTACTACGTTTGCCCAACCATAATTTTCAAATTTTGTTATATCCGGCAAAAAATACCCAAGACATATCTGGAAAAATATTTTTAGGACATCCCTTGAGAAAGCAATGATAAATATACTGATATATCAAGAGATTTATTTGATCAATGAAACTAGCACTCATCGGACCCACTTTGCTAATGCCGATAACCTAATACTATAGGATGCATACTCAAGTATGAAAGCTGCAACAATTCTCACTCCCCTGCACACACAAATAATGGAATTTTTAGAGCATATCGAAGTTGAACGAAATTTAAGCCGGCTAACTATCCGGAACTACCGCCACTACTTGTCCAGGTTTGCGGATTGGTTTTCTCAAGATGGGCGACAGGATATCAAAGAATTGGATTTAGAAGGGGTCAGAAAATACCGGATGTACCTGGCACATTTTACCGACATTCATGAGAAAGGTTTGACTAAACGTACCCAGGGGTACCATGTGATTGCCCTGCGCTCCTTCTTAAAGTGGCTGATCAAAAATGACTATCCGGTGTTGGCCCCGGAAAAAATAGATTTACCAAAAGCCGAAAGTTACCAAATGCATTTTTTGGATAGAGATAAGCTCGCGAGGTTGATGAGCCAACCATTACTTTCTACAGCTGCAGGCCTGCGTGATCGGGCGATGCTAGAAGTATTGTTTAGTACGGGGCTGCGTGTGTCCGAACTGGTGCGGCTAGACCGCTCTGATGTAGACACGAAGCGGCGTGAGTTTGGAGTGATTGGAAAAGGTCGGCGGGCTCGTGTTGTTTTTCTCTCCGAGGATGCGGCACATTTTGTTGATCAATATCTGGTGTCACGTTCTGATCCTTGGAAGCCAATGTTTATTCGGATGAATAAAGGCGGGACGACTCCGCTGGAATCGGGCTCGGATGACTCTATGCGGTTGACTACCAGGAGCGTCCAACGCATCGTGGAGAAGTATGTCAAAGGTGCCAAGTTGCCTATCAAAATTACCCCACACGGGCTGCGACATTCATTCGCAACTGATCTGCTTCACAATGGTGCTGGACTTCGCGATGTGCAGGAACTCTTGGGCCATAAAAATATTTCGACAACGCAGATCTATACCCACGTCACGCGCGCTGATTTACGCAGCGTACACGAAAAGTTCCACGGGAAATAAATACCTTCTATGCTCGTCTTTGTCTGTACTGTAGGAAGTGGGATAAAGTGAACTCACTGGCCTTATGGATCATGAGTATGGGATCTCTTTCTTTACAAAAATCATACACATGTAATGCGCTAACTATTATTTTATCCTCATACTGGTCTGGTGGGTTTAAGTGCAAAACACTCTGGAGGAGACCAACGCCATAGTAAAGAAAGACAATTCCATTATCATGTGAGCGGGAGCTTTCTCCGGTGCCTTCTTTTTTGAGGTATGGATTTTGGATTATTTCGCCGAGCAGCGCAAAAAAATCTGGTAGATAGTCCAGACGAAGGATGTTCGAGTGTCTGCTGGGGTTCTTGGGTCTTATGAGAACCCGTTGTCCCACATCGTTATCCGCACAATACGGAGTAATTTTTTTCCGTTCTTCCCAGGCCTCTTCCTCACTGGGAAATGGTGAAAAAAGATCCGGTGAACTCATATGCCGGGATTATACATCCTCAGATCAAAGTGTCTCGTAGGAAAGTGTGACAGTCATGGAAAAGTTACTACTGCCGGGTTCTACGGGAGTGGCTGTAGAGGGAGCTCCTCCGGCCCCTTTGCCTAGAGAGATATCCTGAGCATTCATGAGATATGGCACCGGCCGGGGTATTATATTATTGCCTTCGGTCACGTTGACAATTTTCCCTAATTTAAATCCCGCGATCTTGGAGAGCGACTCAGCTTTCTGTTTGGCTTTACCGATGGCAATTTGCCGTACAGTGTTTTCCAATTCTTCTTGCTTAGCATCTGAGAAAGTAAAGTTCACTCCCCCGACTTGGTTAGCTCCATCAGCGGTGGCTTTATCGATCACCTGTGAGATTTTGGAAAAGTCTTTAATGGTTATCTGCAAATTGGCATTGAGTGAGTAGCCGGTAATTTGTTGGTTGCCCGTTTGGTAATTATAATTTGGGTAGAGGTTATAGTTGCTCGTTTTAATGTCTGCTTTGTCCACACCCAGAGCTATGACATCTTTGGTGATTGCATCGATGACTTTGTTTCCCTTTTCCTGTGCGGCCGACACGCTTGTCTCATTGATTTGGATCCCAGCACTTACTTGAGCTCGGTCGGGAACAGCTGTAGTCTCCCCTTCTCCGGTAACGTCAAAAGTTGATTGCTTGTTTGTCGTCGTTTGCGAAATTGATAACGGAATGGGACCGATCACTTTTGTCACCCCGACAAGTACTACACCTGCTGCCAATGTCCCTAAAAATGCTCCGCCAACTTGTTTTGCCATCATATGTTTCACCCCTTATTTATTTTTTCTTGTCTCTATTAGTCCAATAATTAATCTAAATGCAGCCAAAGCAAAACACACAAGCGCTGCATCATGCGAATTTTTTGCTAGGTTTGCATTATGTTCAAGCGCCTCGTATATCGAGATGAGTCCTGTTATAAGACCTATGCCCGAAATCAAGATTGCATCCAGCTCGTGCTGGCTTGGATCCTCATCGTCAGGATGTCGCGCCATACGGGCTATTTATATCACATTTATTGGCAGGTTTGATTAAACACCTTGCCAAGTAATGAGTAGTCGACTAAGTCTACCCCACCGTCTTTATTTATATCTGATTTGGGATTTGATCGATATACGTTTAAAAAATCAGAGACGAGGATGCTTTCGTCGCTAGTATCTACCACACCATCATTGTTTAGATCAGCATTGCGACAGTCGGCTGAGGTGGGCGTGGGTATAGGTGTGTTGGTCGGTATCAATGCGGGTGTGGACGTAGGTGTCGCAGTAGCCATAAGTGTAGGCGCAGGTGTGTTTGTTGTCTCCACTACTTGCGCAATATACGTGTTGGGAACTGTGGTAGTTGTGGGATTTAAAAACTGATTTACTCGTTGCATGACCGTATTGGGAAGATCGGGAGCTTGACTGGCAGTAGGCTCTCCACCATACGATCCCAGGCCGGATGTATCAAAGTTTTGTGTTACCGGCGTTTGAGCAGAAATATTTGTCTGTACTTTAGCACGGTTGGCCTGTTTTACTACATACACTGTGCCTGCTGCAACAGCCAGCACGCCAACACCCACACCGATGACGACAAGTAAGCGAGCAGGAACCATTCATTTATTCTACACTTCTTCTTCAGAAGTTTTTTTAGTAGTCGCACACGCAGAAATAGAGTCGCCTTTGTCCATACGCATAAGGATGACACCTTGCGTCGGACGCTTGAGGGCTGGGATATTCTTGAGCGGCAATTTGATCACTTGAGCGCTTGTAGTCGTGATGACGACTTCATCAATAGTTTCATCTACGATTTTTGCACATGCGATTTTGCCTGTTTTGGCAGTCACCTCACTCACCTTGACTCCTTGTCCTGCACGTTTCTGCACCGGATATTCATCAAATTCTGTCTGTTTTCCCATACCGCGCTCAGTAACGACCAGGAGTCTGCGGAAGTTTTTACGCCGTTTGTCTTCAGGGATTGTCAGCTTGGGTGAAAAAGTTTCTACACCGACCACGAAGTCACTGTCTTTAAGTTCGACAGCTTTGACTCCTTGCGTGTCTCGGGCGGATGACTTCACTTCTTTCTCTGGGAAGCGGATGCTCTTACCATCGTGAGTGATCAGCATGATGTGATCATCACCAGTGGTGATGCGTCCGAAGACTAATTCATCACCTTCCTTCAAAAGGATTGCGATGATACCAGTCGTCCGGATATTTGCGTATTCCAAGAGCTCTGTCTTTTTTACTAAGCCATTTTTGGTTGCGAGCATAATATAGCGCCCACTTGGAGCCTTTTCATTGAAGGTTAAAATTGCTTGGATTTTTTCCTCAGGGGTAAGGTTGACGAGGTTGACCACTGCTTGACCCTTCGCAGTGCGGCTGGACTCTGGGAGATCATAGACCTTCATCTTGAAGACCCGGCCCTTATTAGTAAATAACAGCAGACTATCATGGGTGCTGCAGACCAACAATTCACTTACTGCATCTTCATCTTTGGTGGTCATACCCGAAACACCTTTACCGCCGCGGTGCTGTGACCTATATGCGAGCGGGTTTAAACGCTTAATGTATCCAGTTTCTGTGACAGTGACAATGGTGTCCTCTTTAGCGATCAAATCTTCTTCAGTGATCTCACCGAGCTTCCCTTTGTGCACTTTGGTGCGGCGTTTATCACCAAATGTTTCTATTAACTCGGCAATCTCTGTGCCTATAATGGTCAAGATTTTGGCGGGGTTGGAAAGAATAGAGAGTAGTTCATCGATAAGTGCTTTAATCTGTTTATACTCATCCTCAATCTTTTGGCGCTCCAGCGCTGCAAGTTTGCGCAGTTGAAGGTCAAGGATTGCGGTGGCCTGAATTGCTGATAATGCAAATTTTTGCATGAGTGAGGCTTTGGCAGTCTCGCTGTCTTTAGATTTGCGGATCGTGTCGATGACATCGTCCAAATTCTTGAGTGCAATTAAGAGTCCTTCTAAAATGTGCGCGCGGTCCCGTGCGGCGTGCAGATCAAACTGAGTGCGCCGGACTACGACAGTTTGGCGGTGTTTGACATATTCCATCAACACCATCTTCACATTCATGACCATGGGTGTGCCCTCGGCGTTGAGAGCAACCATGTTCATGGGGAAAGTGGTTTGTAGTTCGGTGAGCTTAAACAGAGAGTTTAGAACTGATTTAGGGCGGGCATCTTTTTTCAAATCGACAGCGATGCGCATACCTTCGCGGTCTGATTCATCGCGCAAGTCAGAAATGCCTACCAATTTTTTGTCACGGGCAAGTCCAGCAATTTTAGCGACTAACTTCGCTTTGTTTACTTGATAGGGCAGCTCAGTAATGATGATTTGAAATTTCCCTGTCTTGGTCTCGGCGATTTCTGCTTCACCGCGGATGAGGATCCGTCCGCGCCCGGTGGCATATGCCTCTTTGATTTCTTTAAAATCGTAAATCGTGCCGCCAGTTGGGAAATCGGGACCAGTGATAAATTCGGTAATGTCATCGATCGTCGCTGTAGAATCAAAGTGTCCGGCGATTTCTTTGGCGTTGCCCTTTTCGATGTCTAACTGCGCACTGCCACCTGCGGACTGCGTACTAGCATTTCCCAGTTCAATTACTTTCAAAATTGCTTTACATACCTCTACCAAGTTATGCGGTGGAATCTTCGTAGCCATACCCACAGCGATACCTTCACTTCCCATGAGAAGTAAGTTAGGTAGTCTTCCTGGCAAAACCAATGGTTCTTTCAAGCTGCCATCAAAGTTATCACCCAAATCTACGGTTTCTTTTTCAAGGTCAGCGAGTAGTTCTTCAGAAATTTTTGAAAGACGAGCCTCGGTGTAGCGCATGGCGGCTGCACTATCGCCGTCAATACTACCGAAGTTACCCTGGCCATCTACGAGTTCATAACGCATGGAGAAATCCTGCGCGAGACGTACCATAGCTTCATAGACCGGAGCATCACCGTGCGGGTGGAATTTACCCAAGACCTCTCCGACAATACGGGCAGATTTCTTGTATGGAGTATTCCAGCGGATACCCATTTCCTTCATGGCATACAGGATTCTGCGGTGCACGGGCTTTAACCCGTCGCGAACGTCAGGCAGAGCACGGGCGACGATGACACTCATGGCATAGTCAAGATATGACTTCTGCATCTCGTCGATGATGTTGGTCGGCAACATCCTGCCAAACTCGCTCATAAATGGCGTGCCCGCAACCATTGGTTCTGGGGTTACCGCTTCTTCGACTGGTGGTACTACTTCATCACTCATATTTTATTTTCTTAAGCTTTTTTCATAGAATCGCTGATAAGCTTTTTTACTCTTCACGCTTTGATTATCGCTTTCTCTGAATTCTCTTTTTGTAAGCTCGCGAATTGCTCCCTTATGGCCTTGATCTACAACAAGCAGATAAACTAGCGAGTCTGATTCAGCATTCGTAAGAGCAGGCATTTCAGCCTTGTCTACGGCTGCTATAAATTCAACGTTTGTTAATGCTATCGGACCAGCCTTAAATACTGACAGCAATGCCACTTCAATCGGTACGTCTTCCCTGATGTACTCAACTTGTGCATGAACCTGATCGGTAACTTCTACGATGATTTCCATATTTATTTACAATCGCATGCACCGTCGCAGCAACAGCCGCGATCATCGCACTTGCATGACTCGCCTTCACAATCGCCGCAATCACACTCACATTCTTTGGCAAATTTGGCAGCTGACTCTTCTACTTCTTTCTCGGCAACTTTGCGGTCCTTAAAGGCCTGAACTTTTACCCACTTGCCGGGTTCTAATTGCTTATATGTTTCAAAGAAGTGTTTGATCTTGTTGAGCATCGGCTCTGGGACATCTTTAATATCTTCATAGACACCAAAGATAGGATCCACTTTCTTGTCCGGTACGGCGATGACTTTCCAGTCCACACCCTCCTCATCTTCCATCTCCAGGACGCCGATCACGTGACCTTTGATACCTGTTCCTGCACTTACCTTCTTGCTAGCAAGAACCAAGACATCGACAGGATCGCCATCTTTACCTTTAGTACCGATGATGTAGCCGTAATTAGCGGGATAGCCCATAGACGTGTAGAGGAAGCGGTCAGCCATCAGCATCCCCGTCTCTTCGTCTACTTCGTATTTGACATCTGATCCTTCTGGGATCTCGATAAAGAACAACATTTTTTTCATGTCCATACGGGCTCCTTTATTTATTGCCTTATCTTATCCACAATTCTTTCTGTAAAGTAATGAATTTGTGCCAACGCAAGTGATACATCTACCTCTTTCAAATCTTCAAAAGTTTCACTTAGTAGATTCTCTGTAACCCTAGCTGTAGCTTCCCAACGCTCCTTATCGATTTGGCGAACGTCATAGACGTCTGCTAACCGTTGGATTTCTGGTACTATCTTTGTTTCAAATTCTTCTTTAGTCATAAGTTCTTATATGTCTAGGTTCGCCAGCTTCGCGTGGGTTTGAATAAAGCGCTTGCGCGGCGGAACCTCGTCGCCCATCAGCGTACTGAACACTAAATCTACTTTGGCCGCTTCATCTAATAATACCTTCTTCAGCATGCGAGTCTTGGGATCCATGGTCGTCTCCCAAAGCTGCTCTGGGTTCATCTCTCCCAAGCCCTTATAGCGCTGGACCGAAATATTCATACCTTTGTTATTAGCTTCGAGTTCTTTGCTGGCCTTATCGCGCTCCTCTTCAGTGAAAGCGTAACGCACTTCTTTTTTATTCCATACCTTAAACAGTGGTGGCATGGCGATATAGAGATATCCTTTTTCAATAATCTGCGGCAAGTGCCTGTAAAAGAAAGTTAGGGACAACGTGGTAATGTGCTCTCCATCCACGTCAGCATCGTTCATCAAGATGATACGGTGATAGCGAAGCTTACTGATATCAAATGTATCTCCCAGTCCGGTGCCAAGTGCGATAACGAGGTTTTTTAATTCTTCAAAGTCAACAATTTTATCAAGTCGCGCCCGCTCGGTATTTAAAATTTTACCGCGCAGTGGGAAAATCGCTTGAAATTTACGGTCTCTTCCTTGTTTGGCCGAACCACCGGCTGAGTCACCCTCGACCATATAGAGTTCACACGCTGCCGGGTCCGATGACTGGCAGTCAGCCAATTTTCCCGGCAAACTACCGCCTTCAAATGCACCTTTTCTGATGACTGCTTCTTTGGCGGCACGGGCTGCTAGTCGTGCACGTGCAGCAAGCATCACTTTCTCGACGATGACTCGCGCTTCTTTAGGATGCTCTTCAAAATATTGATCTAATCCTTGCTTGACGATCGAATAGACTGCTGACTGGACTTCAGCATTATTTAATTTTGTCTTAGTCTGACTCTCAAACTGGATATCATTACTTGGCATCTTGACGAAGATGACAGCCGTCATACCTTCACGCAGGTCTTCGGAGGTGAACATGTCTTTTTCATTTTTGACGAGTGCGTTTTTAACGACATAATCTTTAAGCGATTTATTCAATGCTGTGCGAAATCCGGTGAGATGTGTGCCGCCATCTGGAGTCTTAATAGTATTAGCGAAACTTTCGATGGTTTCTGAATAACTGTCGTTATATTGGATAGCGACATCGGCAAATACCTTAAATTTCACGGCATCAAATTCACCTGTCATGCTGATGACGTCGTGAAGCGTTTTTTTGCTATGATTTAAATGCGTGACGAGTGACTTGATACCGCCTTCAAAGTAGAAGTGCTGTTCTGTATTTTCTTTTTCGTCAAATAATTTGAAATAGAGACCCGCTAGCAGGTATGCACGCTCGCGGATAAAATCTTCGATATTATGTAATGAAAATTCGATAGTGGAAAAAATTGTCGCATCTGGTAAAAAGTTGCTTAAAGTACCAGATTGATATGTTACGAAATCTTTTGATGCATACGGAAATAGTTCGATGACTTTCGACTCAGCAATTTCTTTTACTTTGGTGACTGGTACACCAATATGATACTCTTGGAAGTAGTATGTACCCTTTCGTTTCACACACACACGCATGTGGGAAGACAGTGCATTGACGGCAGAGGCTCCGACTCCATGAAGTCCGCCTGAGGCCTGATAGGCCATCTCATCGAACTTGCCTCCCGCATGCAGCTTCGTCATGGCGATCTCGAGAGCGCTGACTCCTGACGGATGCATATCTGTGGGGATCCCGCGACCATTATCGACGACCGTGCAGTATCCATCGGCTGTTAAATACACACCTACTTCCTTAGCGTAGCCGACGATAGCTTCATCTACGGAGTTATCGACGATTTCTTTGACGAGATGGTGCAATCCTGTGGCATCTGTAGATCCAATGTACATGCCGGGACGCTTGCGCACGGGCTCCAAGCCTTCTAGGACGCGGATATCAGAGGCGGTATAGGTATTACTTGCCATAAGCAGAAAGACACTGTATCAAAAACAGGTTGCAAACGCAAGACATTGACCTTATCCCCCGATTTTGCTATATCAGAACTGCTTGTATTACAAGTAGAAAAGGAATATATGGCTTCAAAACAAGAACAACTGTTGGAAATGATTGCCGATTGCGACGGGCGTTCCATTCCTACCATTGCAGAATGTTTGGGTTTACGGCCCATTACGGTATATGAGTACCTAATAGCTTTTACCTATGGTTCATACGCACTGACTTTTGAAGGTGGGCAAAATGGGATCGTGCACGTCGACTCCACATTGTGGGAAGATCAAAAAGTTGCAGCGCGAAAAGTGAAACGAGAGGCTGTTCGCGCAAAACCAAACAACTCAAGTCACGTGGCGCTTTCAGATCAATATGTACCCGACCACACACGCGTGCAGTCAGATTCAGAGGTTCTTGATCAAATTCGAAGAGGCGGTCCTATTTCTGGTACCCGATTTTAAAATTTGAAAAATAGATCTTCTAAAGTTAGGCGGACATTCACGTTGCCTGAGACGTCGTGGATGGCAGTGCTCACAAGTTGTATTTGTGACACTAATTTTTTATTTGGTTTTTGATCGATCTCATTTTTTAGATGTAAGAGCAAGTCTTCAAGCATTGCCAATGCTTCATCCTTTTTTCCATACTTCTCTGCTAGCTCTATTTTCTCGCCGATAGTTGCTTTCGCAATTTCCCGAAACATTTTTTCTCCGTCAACAACCTGCGTACTGGCGCCTGCGTACTGCGTACTAATCAATACGCATCTTGATCTGATCGTAGCTAGGAGCAGCATTGGCTTCGGTGTGACGAGCACAATCTGACTATTCCCTGGCGGTTCTTCCAGAATTTTCAGCAGTGCCTGCTGGGCGGGCAGACTCATCGTATGGGCAGGAAAAAGAATTACTACTTTGTGAGTATCTTTGACTGGAGCGAACGATAAAATTCCCGGTAGACTTTGGATCTGCTCAATAGAGATACCCGTTTTTCCCTCCAAGGGTGAGAGAACTATAGTGTCGGGCGATGAATTTGGCTCGATGTGATCGGACACGACGATGGTGGACTGCGATTGCATCAACATTTGCATTTACCGGCTCCTTTCTTTTACACTGGTTATAGCGATTTGCACACTATGGATACTAGTACACCAGCTGTTCCACAATTTACCACAACCTCCGTGGCAGAAGTGCTATTATCTTCTGGGGCAATCACTCAAGCTGTCTATGATGATCTCTCATTGGAGCATATCAATTCTGGGAAGAGTTTGGAAAGTTTGATCGAAGAAAAGAAATTAGTTGATGAGGAAGTGCTGACCAAAGCGAAAGCGGCTGCATACAACGTGCCGTATATAAAATTGTCTGAAACTGGCGTATCGCCACAAGCCCTAGCCCAAGTTCCGGAAAGTGTAGCCCGCCGATATCGTTTGGTCCCCTTCGCCCTCAATGATGAAGAAGGGTCGGTATCGATTGCGATGGTCAACCCATCGGATCTTTTAGCCGTAGATTTTGTTACCAAGAAGACGAATAAAAAAGTGAAGATATTTATTGCCTCGGCATATGAGATTACCCGGGCGATTAATGAGCGGTACGCGCAAAGTCTATCATCCGAGGTCAGTGAAGCGCTCAAGGAGACCGGCGAAGCACAAACTTTGGTAGCGAGCGGTGAAGAGATTGATATCAGTAAGGTCAACACGAGTGAGATTATACGTGAGGCGCCGATTGCCAAAATCGTGGAGACCATCCTGGCGTTTGCCATGAAATCCCGTGCGTCTGATGTGCACATCGAGCCACAGGAGGACAGAACCCGAGTGCGCTACCGCATCGATGGAATTTTAAATGAAAAGTTGGTCTTGCCCAAAAGCGTACATCCCGCGTTGGTTTCACGTATCAAGATCCTCTCTGATTTAAAAATTGACGAAAAACGTATTCCACAGGATGGCCGTTTCAATTTCCGTACCCAAAATGAAGAAGTAGATTTGCGTGTCTCGACACTGCCGACCGTGCACGGTGAGAAGGTCGTCATGCGCTTACTCAAAAAATCCGGTGCGATCCCTACACTTTCTGAACTGGGCCTTCGCGGTACAGGTCTTCGCGCCATGGAACAAGCTATTAAAGTGCCCCATGGCATCATTTTGGTGACTGGTCCTACGGGTTCTGGTAAGACAACTACGCTCTACTCCGTGCTGCATGAAATTAATACACCTGCGGTAAATATTGTCACACTTGAGGATCCGGTCGAATATCAAATCGAGGGTGTTAACCAAGTGCAGATCAATCCGGGCGCAGGACTGACATTTGCTTCTGGGCTACGTTCGTTTCTGCGGCAAGATCCAAACATCATCATGGTGGGAGAAATCCGCGATACAGAGACTGCGGAGCTGGCGATCCAAGCATCACTCACTGGGCACTTGGTGTTTTCCACACTGCACACCAATTCTGCCTCGGGTGCACTGCCCCGTTTACTAGATATGGGTGCAGAGCCATTTTTGTTGACATCATCTATCACGCTTGTTGCTGCACAGCGCGTGGTGCGTACGATCAGCGCTGAAAAAGAAACGTATACCCCACCGCCGGAAGTAGAAAAGGACATTCGAGAAGTTTTAGGTCCTCTCTATGATGGGTGGGTGAAATCCAAGGGCTTAGAAGGTAAACCATTGACACTCTACCGCGGTGTCCCCTCCAAGGGAAATAATGACTCTGGGTATCAGGGACGTATCGCTATTTTTGAAGTGCTCCTCATGAATGACAAAATCGGCCGGTTAGTTTTGGAGCATCAACCTGCCGGTGATATTGAAAAGCAGGCGATGGCGGATGGGATGCTCCTCATGAAACAAGATGGGTACTTGAAAGCTTTGGAAGGAATCACCACAATTGAAGAAGTGCTGCGTGTGGCACAAGTATAACTATGGCAACAATAGAAGAACTACTAGCACTCTGTGTTTCACAAGATTCATCGGATCTCCATTTGGTTCCGGGGACGCCGCCCTATTTGCGTATTCACGGAGAACTCAAAGTTGTTGAGGGTGAACCGGTCATTGATCAAAAGCGTGCAGAAGATCTACTCTATCCCCTACTCTCCCAAGAATTACGCGATCAACTGCTCGTTAACAAAGAGGTCGATTTTTCTTATCAATTCAAAGATTTGGGTCGTTTTCGTATCAACGCCTACTTTCACAAAGGCATGTTGGCCGCGGCCATGCGTTTGATCCCAACTAAGATAAAAACAATTGAGGAATTGCATTTGCCCCAAATTTTTCATGAGTTTGCCAAATACACGCAAGGATTTGTGCTGGTGACAGGACCGACGGGTCAAGGTAAATCTTCTACATTGGCTGCAGTGATCGATGAGATCAATCAAAACCGCGCTGAACATATCTTGACGATCGAAGATCCAATTGAATACATATATACGCCGAAAAAAAGTATCATTTCGCAGCGTGAGCTGCATGCTGATACCCATTCGTGGGAAGTAGCGCTCAAATCGGCGCTGCGTGAGGATCCAAACGTAGTGCTTGTCGGTGAAATGCGCGACTACGAAACAATTGCAGCAGCACTGACAGTGGCGGAGACAGGCCACTTGGTGTTTGCCACACTCCATACCAATTCGGCTTCTCAGACCGTTGACCGCATCATTGATGTGTTCCCAGAGCATCAACAGGGTCAGATCCGCATGCAGTTATCAAGCACCTTGGCGGGCATCGTGTCACAGCGCCTGCTTCCTAGTCTCAAAGGCGGTCGGATAGCTGCAGTAGACGTCATGCTGGCTACGTCAGCGGTCAAAAATATTATCCGTGAAGGAAAAACCTATCAGCTGGACAACGTCATCTCAACATCATCCGAACTGGGGATGATCTCGCTTGAATCAAGTTTGGCAAAACTCGTGAATAATGGTGATGTCTCCTATCAAAAAGCCAAAGAACATGCACTCAACCCCGATCAGTTTGACAGGATGATAAAAAAATGACAAAAAACTTTTCAAAGCTTTTTGTCATCCCGGTAAAGGCGGCGACGAGGAGCCTTATCCAGGATCCAGGAGCGAATGGAAAATTTTATTGACTGGATTCCTGCCTACGCAGGAATGACAAAGCAAGACTCTTAAAGATCTGGAAGATGTTCCAAGAAAATATCACCCACACCCACGGCGAGAGCTGGAAAAGAACACGATCTATCGACGAGCTTATATATCCGGCAGGTTCTAGTGTTGCTGTCAGATAGACTCCGATAAAGAGCAAAAATAAGACACTAAGTGTCGGCCAAGCGAAGCGGCGGATAAAGGAATTTTGTGTCTTCACGAGCGGTACACTCAACCAAAATAAAGGCCATAAAATATACCAATTTTTGAAATTCAGCATTTCCTTCAACGTGTATTGGATAGTCAAAAATAGACGATGAGCGGATTCCTCTACCCCCATCCACTGCAAAGTAAAATCCGTCGGAATTTGCAGTGACAGAAGTAAATATTTCCATGCAACAACCGGAGCTATTGCCGCAATAAAAATCCAAGTTCGTGCCCATTTCGAGCCAGGTAATAACAAGATCGGAATTACAAGAAATACCCCCTCTAATTTTATTTGACTTGCCATTAATACAATCGAAAGTAATATCCAAAGTCTTTTTTTCCCAAGCAATTCATGTATTAAAAGCCAAACAAATAGGACTATAACAATATCGGCAGAGCCTGCTTGCTCCCTCCCCGCCTGAGTCAATAATGGTGAGAGCATTGAATAAACGTATGTCATCAATAGTGAAAAAAGTGGCGGCAATGAAAGTTTGCGCAAACTTTTGTAGCAAACAAACAAGATAAACAGATACACAAAAGGATAGAGTAGGAAGACTGCCATTTCATTAATACCGCCTACTACTCTATATTCAAGTGAAAAAAGAAATGGTAAGAGAATCGGATAGTGCGGATGCCCAAGTAGAAAATCTGGATTTTTGAGCGTGTGAATTGGGAATCCATTTTCAAGATATATCGCTTTGGCTTTCAGCAGCCAAAAGCCTACCACATCTTCACTATGCCAAGACAAGTGCAGTGCGCCAGAAAATACATAACAGAAGTTAATAATTAGGAGAGCGAGCAAAAACCAACGCGTTAGTTTTCGCATACCGCTCCCAAATGACGGTAGTTATAAAGCCCACGCAGTTCCCCACTGCTTGTCGCAAAAAATGATGAACATGCTGTCACTTCGGGATGAAACTCACCAGGAGGATGTAAAAATTCTTGCGCTGTCCGTATTGCATACAAGCCACTACGCAAAAACACAAACAGAGTCATGACAAAAAAACAAAGAACGAAAATGCGATGCATGCTGGGATAATAACACTTTACCGCTTTGGAGACTGCTTGGCGCGGCGGGCCTTGCCACCTGTACCCATTTTGCGGGTTTCACGCATGCGTGAGTCACGGGTCAAAAGTTTGGCATCGCGAAGTGGTTTCTTTTGATCGCCATCAAGCTTGACGATAGCGCGTGCGAGTCCAAGACTCACAGCCTCAGCTTGTGCGCTCAAACCACCACCGATAACTTTGATTGTGAAGTGCATGCTGTCACGCAGTGATGCCACGTCTAAAGGGCGGAATAATATCATCTGCAAAACTTCCTGACCAAAGTACTTGGTGATTGAGCGGCCATTGACGGTGTTATCACCTTTGCCACGGAATAACCGGATACGAGCGATTGCAGTCTTACGGCGGCCTACTGTCGCAATATAATCAGTGTTCTTTGATTTTGAAGCAGGCTGGTTATCAGTCTGTTTCTTCACAATCTTTTGAACTGCGGTATTTTTCTTTTTAAGCGGCATATTATTTAGTTTCTTTCCGCCAAAGGCGGATCAGCCTAGGGCTGACCTTTCTCGCTATGTTCAATTTGTGCACTATACGGATGCTTATCGTCTACAAATACTTTCAAGCGTGCTAGTCTCGGGTCTTGCTGCTTATTCTTTGGGATCATACCAGCTACTGCGTGGCGGACAACCTTACGGGCATCCTTTTCCATCTGACGGGCAAAAGGAATCTCTTTGAAACCCTTCGGGATCAGTGAGTGCGTGTAGTAGGTTTTCTTTTCAGCTTTTTTACCAGTCAACACTACATCTTTGGCGTTGATAACGACAACAAAATCGCCACTATCCACGTGTGGGGTGAATGTAACTTTTTGCTTACCCATTAGTTTATGTGCAATCTGTACAGCAGCTTTTCCGAGCACTTGACCCTTTAGGTCCACAAGGTGCCATGCTCTTTTCACTTCAGCTGGTTTAGCTTGATATGTCTTCATATTACTTTTTCTCTTCTGTCTTTTTCTGATCTACCTGATCTTTCCTGATCTCCTTCTTCTCTGGAGTGTTAATCAATTCCATTTTGACCATCATTGAGTCATCACCACGGCGCTTGCCCAAACGGACGATGCGGGTAAAGCCACTTTTGCGGTCACTCATAGCAGGAGCCACTTCATCAACGAGACGGTTCGCTACACTGCGATATCCAAAGAACTGTGCAATTAGGCGACGGGCTGGTAGAGTGCCTTGCTGGGCACGGCTCACTAGCTTATCAGCAATACTTTTAATTGCTTTCGCCTTGGCTTCAGTGGTCTCTATTGATCCATGTTCAAACAATGCGCGCAGTAAATTCTTGAATAAGGATTTACGTTGTTCACTGTCACGGGATAGATGTTTAGTTGCTGATCGATGTCGCATATTATGAAAGTGCTAATCCTTTTTTACTGAGAGCTTCCTCTACCAGTTCGATAGATTTACCGCCTAAGTTTTTTACTTTAGCGATTTCAGCTTTCTTATTGCTGACCAAGTCCCCTACTGTCTTGTATCCACCTTTGCGCAGAGCGTTTGCGATGCGTGTGGGTAAATCAAGTTCTTCTACAGTCAGTTTAAGCGTCTCATCCTGTTTGCTGTAACCTGCGACTACAGGAATTACAGTGTCATCAGATGCAACTACGGGATTGAAAACCTGAGTAAACTGCGCGACGAGGATTTTCGCAGCCTCTTCCACCGCTGTCTTTCCATCGACGGTTCCGTTGGTCCAAACTTCCATGATCAACTTGTCAAAGTCAGTTCGGCGTCCTACACGGGTCGACTCCACTTTAAATGACACTTTTTCGATTGGCGAAAATAGTGCATCGACTGGAATAACTCCGATGGTGTCAGATTTTCGCTCGTCGGCCATCTGGTATCCCATGCCATACTCAGTTTTAAATTCAACTGAAAGTTTTGCCTTTGGAGCAAGTGTGGCGAGAACTAAATCAGGATTCACGATACGTACTCCTGCTGGAGTAGTGATATCACCTGCTGTTACCTGGCCTTCTCCCTTTGTTTCTAAAGTGAGAGTAGTAGGTTCGTTTGTTTCACTGAAAACACGAATCTGTTTTGTATTTAGTACAAATTCGACAATATCTTCACTCATACCAGCGAGTGTAGAGAACTGGTGTGAGACACCCTCGATCTTCACTTGCGTAATGGCACTTCCTGGAAGTGAACTAAGCAACACACGGCGGAGTGCGTTACCGATAGTCTGACCATATCCACGCTCTAATGGCTCGAAAATGATCTTACTGTAATTTTCCTTCTCATCCTCGACGGTGAGGGCAAATGTTGGTTGGTTCATACGTTCTCCTTATGTTTCGTCGCCTCTCATTCTTATAATATTTTGAGAGACTCTGTTTCTAGGCTTTTTATCTTGAGTAATACTCCACGATTAATTGTTCATTAATTGGGAGATCTATTTCATCACGCTCTGGGAAACGTGTCACCTTACCAGCTGCAGCTTTTTTCTCAAGCCATGCTGGTACGGCTTTATCTTTCTCTTCCAAAAGTGCGGCAACTGCTGGAATCTTGTGAGCACTTGATTTGAGTGTTACGACGTCCCCTACTTTGACAGAGAATGACGCAACGTTTACTTTTTTGCTGTTTACCAGCACGTGGTTGTGTGCGACTAATTGACGGGCACTCGCACGTGTGGGTGCGAATCCTAAACGGAAGACGACATTATCAAGACGGCGCTCCAAGAGTTTGAGGAGAGCTGCTCCTGTAGAAGCTGGGGTCTTGGTAGCTACTTCGTAGAGACGCACGAGTTGTTTTTCTCCTACACCGTAGGCGAAACGTACTTTTTGCTTCTCTTTGAGCTGCGTACCGTAATCTGATACTTTCTTCTTACCTTTGCGGCCGTGTGATCCCGGAGGTACTCCAAGGCGGCGCTGGGTTTTGACAGCGTTAGTTTTTAGCCCTAGGTCTTCACCTATTGCGCGCTGTAGTTTCTGTTTTGGTCCTGTGTACCTGGCCATATTATTTCGTTGTTTCTATTATTTTTCTTTCAAATATCATTGTTACTTTTTAATTAGATGTATCTAGTATGTCGTATATGGTATATCGAGAAAAAATTCAAAATACTATATACAAAATACGATATACAACTTTATCCATGCCTCTGCTTGCGTGGTCTGGTCCCATTGTGTGGGATAGGTGTCACGTCAGCGATCATTCCGACTCTCAGTCCCTTGGAACGGATGACGCGGAGAACCGCATCCCTCCCTGGCCCAGGTCCTTTGATGAATACATCAACGGTTCTTAGGCCAAAATCTTTTGATTTATCTACTGCTTTTTCTACGGTTACGGTTGCGGCGTATGGAGTCGATTTACGGCTTCCTGAAAATCCCGCATGTCCACTGGATCCCCAGCAAATTGTGTGACCATTATCATCAGTGATGGTAACAATCGTATTGTTAAAAGTTGCCTGCACGTAGACACGTCCTTTTTGGACTTGTCGCTTTGGGGCCGCTTTTTTGGGGGTGACTACTGCCATAGATTATTTCTTTACCTCTGGAGTTTTTGCTCCTCCCTCTAATTTAGTTGCCATTTCTTTTGAAAGTGCACCGATTGTCATACGTCGGCCGCGCTTGGTACGAGCGTTGACCCGAGTGCGCTGTCCACGGACAGGTAGTCCATGCGCGTGACGGACACCACGATAGGCACCGATACGCTTTAATCGTTCAATATTCTCACGGATCACACGGCGGAGGTTTCCTTCGGTATTCAAGCGATCAACCACACGCTGTAGACGGGATATTTCGTCAGCGTTCAAATCTTTTGCCCGCTTGTCACCATCGATACCAGAATCTGTCAAAACTGCCTGGACATTGCTTCGACCGATACCATAGATATAGGTCAGAGCGATCCATGTTTTTTTGTTTGCTGGTATGTCTACACCTGAAATACGTGGCATATTAATCAATTTTCAATTTAAAATTTTTAATTTTCAATAAACTTATAACTTATATTTTTACAAAAACTAACCCTGTCTTTGTTTGTGTCTAGGGTTTTTGCAAACAATGTACAGCTTGCCATGGCGCTTAATGCACCGGCAATCCTTACATCGTGGTCTGATACTAGCTTGCACTTTCATACTCGTACCCTGCACAAGGCGGGTATCTATTATTCTTTTGTAACTTGTACTTCATCTACTTTATCCTGGATCCCGGATACTTGAGGTTGCACCTCAGGTTCTGGGATGACACTGCTTGCAGCTTGTGTCATTTCCCTTGCTTTCATGTATGGCGGTGTCTCCTTCAGGCGGAATGTGATCCGTCCTTTGGATTTGTCATACTGCGTCATGAGCACGCGCACCCAGTCACCAGGCATAACTTTGATGTGATACATCTTCATCTGCCCGGATGGCCTGGCCAAGATAATTGTGCCCTGAAAGCCTTCTGGACCCTGCTCAATCTGAATTCGAAACATCTGGTCTGGAAGTGACTCCGTCACTACTCCTTCGACCTCAAACTCTCCTGGTTTTAGTTTTGCCATTCGTTTATTCCTTCAAGGTGACTAATTGTATCAGAGACTTGCAGTTTCCTCAAGTATGGGATTTGGCACCCGGGTGACTATTTCAGGTTCCCCTGAGGTGACAATAACAGTATCTTCAAACATTCCTGTCAGGCTTTTATCTGCTGTCTCGTAGGTCCAGCCATCCCCCCCCAGTACCAGACGGGCGTTCCCCATTGCATACATAGGCTCGATAGCCAAAGTCATCCCCTCCACCAGAGGTATTTTCTTATCAGACCGGTATGCTACGCAGGGTATTTGGGGGTCTTCATGCAAGTGCTTCCCGACCGCGTGGCCGGTCAACTGGTACACCGCCTCATATCCATGTTCAGAGATCGTCTTTTCGATCGCATGGCTGATATCCCAGACACTGTTTCCAACTTGTGCCTTAGAGATAGCCTTGTCCAAAGCCAGTCGTCCTACCCGTAAAAACTCCTCGATTTTTGGGTCTGCCTTTTTCTTTTCGTGAACATATACCGTCTCGGTGGTATCGGTGTGATACCCGTTCCAGATAAGCCCTAAATCAAGCGTTATCACATCGCCATCTTCTACGGTTTTGCCGACAGGTACACCATGGCAGCAGCCCTCATTTTTGGTGATGCAGGTAGCGTATTTGTAGCCGTCAACCGTAGGAAAGGAGGGTTTCGCACCGAGGCGGATAATTTCGTCCCAAGCAATCTTTTCCAACTCTTCAAAATGGACACCCGGATGAGTATGTTCGACGAGTAAGTGTTTTACGGCAGCAAGTTTCTTTCCACCCTCTCGGATGGCAGATATTTTTTGCTGATCAAAGGAATTTTTCATGAATGCAGTGCGCCGAGGATCTCATTGGTGATTTTCTCGATATCACGTTCACCATCGATCTCTACCAGCCGTCCTTTGGAGCGGTAAAATTCGATAACTGGTTCGGTTTTCTCATGGAAAAGTGCAATACGTTTCTTCAAAGCTTGCAGCGTGTTGTCCTCACGTACGCCTTCTTCTTCGCGGCCAGCGAGTCTCCACAGTGCCTCTTTGTCAGAGACTTTGAGGTAGATCACTTTGTCTACGCCATTGGAAAATTGCTCTGCCTGCGGAACCGTGCGGGGAAAGCCATCCAAAATGTATCCATTTTTATATTCGGGATGACCTAAGTATTCTTCGATAATTGCAATTGTCTTATCATCAGGGATCAAGAAACCTGCATTAAGCGTTTCTTTGAGGAAACGACCCAATTGGGTTTTTTCTTTCGCCATCTCACGGAAAATATGGCCACTGGAAAGATATGGTACCTTCAGTTTTGCCGACAGTATATTCCCTTGTGTCGATTTTCCCGCACCTTGTATTCCTATCAATATGAGCTTCATATTTTTCCTTTACAAATTATTCACGTAATGATTGCGCTACTTTATCCATAACTCCTTCACTAAATAGCGCAGGAATTAAGGCATTTACATATATTCGCATCGCCTCTTCTGTAGAAATACTACCTTCTGCTTCGGTAAATCGAAAAAGTTCTGCCTCAGTAAGAATTTGAGATATATCACGAGCCATCGCAACAACAACACCAGGATAGTCGCCAGGATTTACTATTGCATCTATCACATACTGTGCGGCCTTTTCACGATCAGCAATTTTTTTTGCAAGCGTATTATTGTCTTTACACCTATCCACTACTATATCGAGACAGCGTTCAATTTTCCATGCAATTTCTATTTCTTTTAATGTTAACTTTCCTTCTCTCATATTATTTGTTGTCTGGATTCCTGCCTTCGCAGGAATGACATTCCTTATTCAGTAAATTTTTCGTAATTTTGAGTCACCAGTAAACTTTGGATTTGTTTGACAGTCTCCAAAACCACTGAGACGACAATCAAGATTCCCGTCCCGCCGATCGTCAGTGACGGAATATGGGTGATATTCGAAATGATGTTCGGAAGGATAGCGATTATGCCAAGGAACAGTGCGCCTGCCATAGTAATGCGTGTCAAAATATATGCAATCAATTTTGCAGTGGGCTTGCCAGGACGCGTGCCAGGAACAAACGCACCACTCTTTTTGAGCTCGTCAGCTATATCTTCCGGATCAAAAAAGACTGCAGTAGAAAAGAATGTAAACGCAAAGACGAGGAAGAAGTAGACAACTTGATACACCACAGAACCCGGCAAAAACGAAGTCGACACCCAGAGAGCTGCTGCCCGCAGCGATGCATTTGGTGAACTAATAAAGAAACGGGCTAGAAAAGATGGTACTAATACGAGTGATACAGAGAACATTATCGGTAGTACGCCTGCCTGGTTCACACGTAGTGGCAAGTAGTTTGAAGTCGGGACAAAGGTTCCACGCACCCGGCGGGCCGATTGCAGGAAGAGCTTTCTCACTGCTTCCGTCATCGTGACAATTGCCATGATAACTATGACTGCCACAGCAGCAAAAATAATTGCAGGGGCAATCCCAATCTTTGAGGTCGAGACTGTCTGCAGCGCACCATTGGGTAGACCCCCCACGATACCCGCAAAGATGACCATGGAAATTCCGTTGCCCACGCCGTGCAGAGTAATGAGTTCCCCGAGCCACATAAGTAGCATTGTTCCAGCAACTAGCGTAAAGATCATCGCAATTAGCTGCATCGGATCATTGGTCAATATTAGCTTGGCGTTACTCAGTAGTAGTAATACTGAGATGCTTTGTACTACAGCCAGGGGCAAGGTCAGAAATCTTGTATATTGGTTGATGATCTCACGGCCCGACTCACCATCTTTGGAAATCTCTTTGAGTTTTGGGATCACCATGGTTGCAAGCTGCATGACGATTGACGCACTGATGTACGGGTTAATACCGATAGCCATCACGGAAAAGTTAGCAAGGGTTCCACCTGAGAAAATGTTTAACAAACCTAAGAGTTGGTTCTGTGCGAAAAATACTTTGAGTGCCCCCACATTGACACCTGGTACCGGAATGTGAGCAAATAGTCTGAAAATCAAAAATATGAGAAGTGTAAAGCCAATTTTTCGTTGGAGCTCTTTGTGCGAAACAAAAGAAGTAATTACTTTCCGAATGGCTTTCACAAATGAATTATACAGGATTTTATTTGATATCCACGCCAGCTTTTTCCAAAATTGCTTTTGCTTTATTTGAAACTGCTACACCACGGATCTCTTTAATTTTAGGTACATCGCCGCCAGAAACAATTTTTGCTGTTTCTGACTTGCTGCGCAGCAACTTTGCTGCAATCAAATTCTCAATTGTAACTTCTTTACCTTCCAACACCTTTAAGCGTTCGATTGTTATCGTTACGGGAGTAGGGTTCAATGTCTTGTTGTGGAATTTTCCGCGAAGGTATGGCAAGCGTTTAATGAGTGGTAACTGTCCACCTTCAAACCACAGTGGAGTCTTACCACCCTGACGGGCAGTGTGACCTTTACCGCCACGACCCACCGTGTGTCCGCCGACACCTGAACCAATTCCACGGCCTTTGCGTTTCTCTTGTGGTACGGTGATTTTTACTAACTTATTCAACATAGTTATTTCTTCACAACTGGCTTTAATACCTTTTTAACACGAGGCTTCTTTTCTACTTTTGCTTCAACTGCCTGTCCCTCCGGAGCTTTAGCGGCGGGGGATTTCTGGTCTAGTTCTTTGAGTTTCATGCGCTCTTCTTCTTCCGACTGTGCAATTGATTTCAAAGTGATGTGTTTGTGTTCTACGATACGTCCGATTTGCTCCAGTGCTTCAAACGTCGCATAGACGTTTCCAGCTTTGTTGGACGAGCCTTTGATTTTACTGGAAATATCACGGATTCCGGCCGCTTCTACCACATTGCGGATAGGTCCACCGGCGATGACTCCACTTCCCTTTGGAGCTGGCTTTAGCATGATCCTGCTTGCTCCCCACTTAACTTCAATTGGGAATGGGATCGTAGTTCCGTTCATCGGAACAGTGATCAAGTGACGCTTTGCACGTTTGACACCCTTGCGGACAGCTGAGAGTACATCTTTGGCTTTCCCAAGTCCTACGCCCACGCGTCCTTTTTTATCACCGACGACCATCAAAACTGAGAAGCCAATGTTGTTGCCACCCTTTGTCTTTTTGGAGACGCGGGAAACTTGCACGACTTTCTCGTCAAATTCTTTTGGCTCTTGGTTTCTGTCGCCCCTTCGGTGCTGTTGTTGTTGATTTGCCATAGATTTTAATCTCTATTCCCCATTTGCAATAATCTTCGAAATTTCGAATTTATTCCAATATTTTCCCCACTCATTTTTTCATATTCCTCAAAATATTTATCATGTGCACGGGATAAAGCATTACCCGCCCTGTCATTTCCTGCGTCATATTTTATAGAACGCTGTCTCTCAGTCTGTCTCACTAGACCACGTAACTGATATACTCCGAAAAGTTTAACCAACTCTTCTTTTGTAAAGCTCTCACGCAGCGCTCTCGAATCTACATTTCTCATACTTTCAATTACATCTGAATACCATTTTCTCTCACTGTGTCAGCAATTGCCTTTACGCGACCGTGGTAGCGAGAGGGACCTCGGTCAAATACTAATTTCGTAATTTTCTTTTTCTTTAAATCTGCGGCTAAGTTCTTTGCCAATTCAATTGCTTCCTGCAATTTTGTCAAACTCTTTTCAGTCTTGGTCATCTTGGCATTGGCCGCAGCAAGTGTTATTCCCTTTGTATCATCAATGACTTGCAAGTACGTGGTCTCGTTTGAACGGAACACATTTAGACGTGGACGCTCGGTTGTCCCGCGCACCTTACTTCGCGCACGGATTGTGCGGCGCTGTCTGCTGGTTAAATTATGGTTTACTTTCATATAATTTCTTCATTCGAAGAAGACAATCCGTTCAACATAAATAAGGCTACTTCTTTTAACCGTTCATCTTCTTCAATATCACCTTCCAACCAAATAGCCATCGCACCATCAAAGATTGCATTGGCTTTAGAAGCTTCATCCCCCGCTTCAATCGCCTCAACCATTCTCTTGAATGCATCACTTCTTAATTCTGCAGCTGTTGTTCTAGGATCTTCTACTGACATATATTCCTTTATTTCGCTCCAGCAGTCTTTGCGGCCTTTCCTGCTTTACGGCGGACTACTTCACCTTCATAACGGATACCTTTACCCTTGTAAGGCTCAGGTGGGCGCACTTTGTGAATGTTGGCGGCAGTCTGTCCAACTAGTCCTTTATCGATACCTGTGACTTTGATTTTAGTATTTCCTTCAATTGCAAACGTTATGCCTTTTGGAGGCACAACATCTACAGGATGCGAGTAGCCAACTGACAGCGTAATTCCCTGTCCTTTGAGCGCTACACGGTATCCAGTACCAACCATCTCCAATTTCTTTTCAAATCCATTCGTTACCCCTATTACCATGTTTGCCATCAGTGAACGGATCAAACCATGTGCGGCGCGCTGAGCGGGCAAATCATTATTTCGAGAAACAACTGCCTTGCCATCAGCTATAGCCACACTGATGCCGCGCATCATTGGTGTAGTTAGCTCACCTTTTGGTCCTTTGACTGTGATCGCCTCAGGGGTAATGGTGATTGTGACACCTGCTGGTATTTCGACTGCTTGTCGTCCAATTTTACTCATATATTTACCAAACTTGGCAGAGGACTTCTCCTCCGATGTTCTTTTTCTTTGCTTCTCTATCGGTCATCACACCTTGGCTGGTCGAGATGATCGTAATTCCGTATCCACCCAATGTTCTATCAATATTGTCAACTGCACTGTAGAAACGGCGACCCGGCTTTGAGATTCTCTTGATCTTGGTGATCGCTGGGGTTCGTCCCGCATATGAGAGCGTGATGAACAACTCTGGTTGCGGTGCGATATCACGCTTCTCCATGCTCTCTACATACTTGTTGGCAACCAACACGTTACCAATGGCTTCCTTCACTTTGGATGAAGGAACCACTACAGTCGCATGATGCGCCGCGTATGCGTTTTTGATTCTGATTAACATGTCTGCTATTGGATCGGTCATATTAGAAACTCGCTTTAGTTACTCCTGGTAATTCTCCCTTAGCTGCTAACTCTCTAAAACACAGACGGCAAATGCCAAAGTACCGCATATATGCGTGCGGGCGGCCGCACAACTTACAACGGTTCTTGCGACGGGTCATGAAACCCTTTGCATTCTGTCTGATTGTCTTATTGATTTTACTTTTCTTTGCCATAGTTATTTCTTTTCTTCTTTTTCAAACGGCATTCCTAATAGTTCCAGCATTTTCATTGCCTGTACTTTATTGCGGATTGTCGGCACGACTGTTATCTGCAGTCCTGACACTCTAAAAATCTTATCGTACTCAATCTCTGGGAAGACGATTTGTTCCTTGATTCCTAGAGAGTAACTTCCTTGTGCATCGAACGTTTTGGCGCTGACACCTTGAAAGTCTTTTACGCGGGGCAACGTAATAGAGATCAACTTGTCCAAAAATTCCCACATGCGGTTCCCACGCAGCGTCACTGCTAAACCGACCGTATCACCTTGTCGGATTTTGAATCCGGCAATTGACATACGGGCTCCGCGACGGGCTGGCTTTTGGCCAGTGATGGTCGCGAGTTGTGTCTCCATGCTCTCGATCATCTTTGCTGCATCAGTATTGACGCGGCGATCGATACCTACGTTGACGACGACTTTTGCTGGACGTGCGACAGCGAGCACCTGCTTCTTGCTAAATGTCTTCAGCATCGCCGGTATCACTTCCTTCTGGTATTTTTCTTGTAATCGGTTCATGGTCTTAATCTCTAACAATTGCTAGCAAATTCATAATTTTAAAATTCTCATCAACATCTACCATTACTTTATCTCCAGTTTTCAACGCTGTCGGATATATGTCAGCTACTTTAAGATCCTCAGGCGTGTAAATAGCTGTCGATCCCTTCAGTTTTCCCGGTTCAGCAATAGTAATATCCCAGTTCATCTCTCTGCCTGGATACGTACTTTTACTGATATTTCTGATCTCTACTATCATATTTAGATTTCTTTTCCAGTCTTCTTAAATACGCGAACTTTCTTTCCATCAATCTCTTTGTACGCAATACGGTCTACTTTTCCTGTATCTGGATTCATGATCGCAACTTTTGCTGTTGCCAATGGTCGCTCACGGCGGATCTTCTCTCCAGCGCGTCCTTGCATAGGTTTAATATGCTTGACGTACATATTCATACCTTCGACGATTACTGCTTCATCCTTAGGAAAAACCTTAAGGATCTTGCCGTGCTTGCCGCGGTCTTTTCCGGCTGTCACTTGGACATTATCGTTTACTTTTAGTTTCATATTTCATTTCAATTCCACATATGTATCAGTTAAAAAGCCAATAGGATCTACCAAAAAATCAATTACCCTACTTGCTGTTACATATACATCATGTTTTTTCTTTGCCTCTTTATCTTCTACTTCAATAAATAATACTGAACTTGGTTGGACACTGATGTGCCCCATGTACATTTGTGGTTCTACGAGATAATGAAATCCTCCCGTAAATCCATATTCTCTTCCTTTATATACAAATCTTTCACCCTTAAATTCTGTAATATTTCTATCGATTCCTTCTACCCGTAACATCTCGGTACCTATAAAACCTCCTGTGCCAATGATGCTATCTTGTCAAAACCTCGCTCCTTGATCTCACGGGCGATCGGTCCAAAGATACGGGTTGCACGGGGCAACTTGGTCTTTATGCCATCGATCACTACTGCTGCATTATCATCAAAACGGATAAAGCTTCCATCAGCCCGGCGGAACTCCTTGCGGGTCCTGACGACGACTGCCTTAACCATCTCACCTTTTTTCACTTGTCCGATACTGCTTGCTACCACTACTGATGCAGTAACGATGTCACCAATCGTTCCTTTCGGATGGCGTGAACCTCCGTGGACGTGGAGAACCCGGAGCTTCTTCGCTCCGCTGTTATCTGCCACATCTAGTACTGACCTAAGCTGTACCATAAATTACTTTTTAACTATTTTCTTTTTACTTATTTTGGTTTTTTCATTCTGGATCCCGGATACTTGAGATTGCATCTCAGGTTCTGGGATGACACTACCTGCTGTTCGTGTCACTTTTTCTTTGTTCAAAATCGTGAAGTGCTTTTGCTTACTGATTGGTCTGCACTCACCGATTTCTACAGTGGCACCAACCTTTACACCGACATCGTCCTGACACACAAACGTATTTGTTTGCTTGACTCGCTTCCGGTATATAGGATGCATCCATGAAGATGCTACCGTCACGTATGCTGTTTTTGGCGCTACACTTTTAACAATTCCCGTAAATACTTTCATAGTTACTTATTCCCCAACATTCCCAATAATCTTGCTTTTTCTAATCTGATACGTCGTATCTTCTTTAAATCTTTGAGCTTCCCCATCGCTTTCTGCACACGGGCTACTGAGAGCTCTTGTGAAAGTTTCTCTACCTTCACTTTTTGCTCGGCTGCTTCTACCGTAGTGTTTGTCTTCTGTTTCTTTGTCATAACATTATTCTTTTGTGACGATCGAGGTCTTCACCGGGATCTTGATCGCTGCCATTCCTAATGCTTCCCGGGCCATCGTCTCACTCACGCCACCGAGCTCAAAGAGCACGCGTCCTGGTTTGATCACGACGACGTATTCTTTAATATCGCCTTTGCCGCCACCCATCTTCACGCTGATCGGTTTCTGTGTGATCGGCTTATCCGGAAACACACGGATCCACATTTTACCGGTTCGCTTTGTATGGTGCGAGATCGTGCGGCGGGCCGCTTCAATCTGACGTGCAGTAAAGAATCCACACTCCATCGCCTTCAGCCCAAAGTCACCAAAGTCTACTGTGTTGCCACGCGTAGCCATACCATCGCGGCGGCCCTTAAACATCTTGCGGTACTTCATTTTTTTCGGTTGCAACATATTTTCCTATTTAAGTACTGCTTCTCCCTTATGTATCCACACCTTGACTCCCACATATCCTGATCGTGTCTTGGCTGGCACGTGTGCGTAATCAATATCAGCGCGCAATGTCTGTGTCGGTACTGTGCCAGTGGCATATTTCTCTCGACGAGAGATCTCTGCTCCGTTAATACGGCCACCAAGTTGGATCTTAATCCCCTTGGCACCTGCGGCCATTGTCTTCTCCATTGCCTGAGCTGTTGCCCGGCGTTGTGGATACCGCTTAATCAATTGCTCAGCGATACGCTCAGCTACTAATTTTGCAGACAAATCCGGTTGCTTTACCTCAACGATTTCATCAATGACGATCTTCATCGCACGTTTGTCATTTGGGTTAATCTTCAAAAGTTTCGTAACATCAGTTTTTAGTTGATCCAAGTTACTTCCGCCGCGGCCAATCACGACACCTGGACGCGATACATGCAGACGGATCTTCAGAGCATTGACTGACCGCTCTATCTGTACTTCTACCAGTCCTGCAGCTTTTAATTTCTCCTGCATGAACTTACGGATCTTCACATCTTCCAAAAGATATGCACCGTATGATTTCACATCGGCGTACCACAAGGATCCCCAAGTGTAGAGGTTTCCGAGTCTAAATAGATGTGGGTTTACTTTTTGTCCCATAGTTACTTCTTTGCTACTTCCTGTTCAACACTCTTGAGTGTTATCGATATATGCGACGTTCTCTTCAAAATGGCGTGTCCTTGTCCACGACTCACTGCACGAAATCTCTTGTAATGGGGTCCGCGCAGAATCAGCAAACTTTCGAGTTTCAAATTCTCTTCACTGACATTAAAGTTGTGTTTTGCATTCGCTACAGCCTGGTCCAAAGTTTCCAAAATGCGGCGGGCCGCTTCACTATTCATGCGACCAAGTTCTGTGCGCATAGCAGCGACAGGCATTTTTTTGATTGCACGAGCCACGTCACCCAGTTTTTTCTGGCCGCTACGCACGTATGATTGTTTGGCTTTGATCAACATAAATACTTTTCTTTTTAAGTCTTTGTCAGTGTTCTCTTCACCATACGTCCGTGTCCATGGAAGGTACGGGTTGCTGAGAATTCTCCCAGACGGTGTCCCACCATTGACTCGTTCACGAATACTTCTATAAACTTCTTGCCATTGTGGACCGCAAAAGTGTGACCGACAAATTCAGGAGCAATCTGGCAGGCGCGTTTCCACGTCTTGATTGCTTCTTTTTTGCCGCTATCCTTTTGTTTGTTTACCTTGGCGAGCAATCGCTCGTCAATGTATGGTCCTTTTTTACTTGATCTTGACATATATTTTTACTTCACCCTTCGGTCACGGACAATAAACTTCTTACTATACTTCGTCTTGTTTCGCGTCTTCGTTCCATGTGCATGCTTACCCCATGGAGTCTTCGGATATTTGAGACCCACGCCCGAGCGTCCTTCTCCACCACCGTGTGGGTGACTCCCTGGATGCTGAGCAGTTCCACGGACAGTCGGCCGGATGCCCTTGTAGCGGTTAATACCCGCTTTACCAACACTTGTCGTCTTGTGTTCAATGTTACTGACTTGTCCGATCGTAGCGGTACATGTGGCTCTCACCAAACGCAGCTCTTTCGATGGGAGAAGGATAGTAACAAAATCGCCTTCTTTACTCTGAATGATCGCGCTCACACCGGCAGAGCGGATCAATTGTGCACCCTTTCCCGGAGTCAATTCGATATTGTGTATCGGTTGACCGACAGGGATTTTACTCAAACTCAAATTATTTCCTACATCTGCACCCGCATCTGGTCCATTCATGACTGTGGCACCCACTTTGAGCCCATCAGGAGCCAAAATGTAGCGCTTTTCACCGTCTTTGTAGTACAGCAGGGCGATACGCGCAGTACGCATTGGGTCGTACTCGATTGCGATCACCTTTGCACTCACCTCTGTTTTATCGCGTTTAAAGTCGATAATGCGAAGTTTGCGCTTCACTCCACCACCGCGATGACGAACGGTAATTATACCATCGTTATTGCGTCCCGCTCTCTTGTAGACACCCTTTGCCAAAAGTGATTTAGTGGGTTTTCTACCAGTCAAACCCTCTTTAGACAACGTAATGCGGTGTCTCGTTCCTGGTGTGGTTGGTTTTCTCTTTTTCAGTGCCATACTTACTTTTTATCTTGTTCGAGCTCTAATAGTTCTATCTGTTGATCTTTCTGAATTCGGACATAGGCCTTCTTCTTTGAAGGAAGTTGTGTAGTTGTCCGCTTCGCACCACGTCGCTTCACTTTACCCTTGATCGTTACAGTGTGGACGTCCAAGACATTCACGCCAAAGGTTTTTTCTACGGCTTCTTTGATCTGACCCTTCGTCGCATCTTTTGCCACTACGAACGTGTAAATGCGCTCTGGGATCATCCCATAGCTCTTTTCTGTGACCACTGGTTTTTTCAATATAAAAGCATTCATATTATTTCGCAGTTACTTTCTTGGTAACCGTCTTCTTAGCCGCTGTCTTCTTCTCAACTGGCTTTGCTTCAACGAGTGCACTATCAATCAAAATCCGTTGAGCTCTTGCAACATAATAAGCAGTGACACTATCAGCTGGCACACAAACAACCTTGGGTAGATTGCGTGTGGCGCGCTTCAAATTCTCTGACATTTTTGCAACAACTATTAATGTTGCTTTTCCTGTGACTCCCGCTGCTTCCAGGATTGGCAACATCTCCTTGGTTTTTCCAGTCAATTTTTCTAATCCCTCTACGACCAAAATCTTGCCATCTTTTGCTTGCATGGCGTATGCACTTGCGAGAGCGGCCTTACGCATCTTGGTAGGCATGACCAATTTCCAGTTGGTGATACCGCGGGGACCGTGTGTCACACCGCCACCGACAAAGATCGGGGCTGACTTCGCGCCGTGACGGGCGTTACCCGTATGCTTTTGCTTGTACCACTTCTTCTTGGTCAAATCGACTTCACCGCGGCTTTTTACTTTTGCAGTGCCAGCGCGCTGGTTACTTAAAAATACGCGTACAGCCTGTGCTACGAGAGCTGGCGTAATTTTGCCGCCAAACATTTCGGTGGTGGTTTCTCCAGTCTTCCCTGCTAGTGTTACGGTTTTCAAATTCATATTTATGCCTGCGTTACTTCCTTAACCTCTTCATTCTGGATCCCGGATGCTTGAGATTGCACCTCAGGCTCTGGGATGACACTGTCTGCGACTGGTGTCACTTTAAGGCCTTCAAATTTTCCATCAGAGATCTTTGTAATGGTGACGACACCATTGCGGGCTCCAGGAACGAGTCCTTTTACCCAAATCTCACCTGTCGTGGAATCAATATTAACAATTTGTAAATCTTCGATGGTGACGCGTGCATTCCCACTGCGTCCAGCCATGTGCTTGTTCTTGTAGACGCGGCCTGGTGTGGTACCTGAACCAATTGACCCTGGTGCACGCTCGCGGTCTGCTTGACCGTGCGTACGTGGTCCACCTTTGAATCCCCAGCGTTTCACAACACCAGTAAATCCCTTACCCTTACTGGTACCCGCTACGTCCACGATATCGCCGATAGTAAAAAGAGCTTCTGGGGAGACCTTTGCTCCGGCAGTCAGCTCTTGTCCATCTTTCATCTGCACTTCTTCCATTCTGGCAAACCCAAACGAAAAACCAGCTTTGGAAAGCTGGGCTCTTTGTGGTTTATGCATGTTTTTGAGTTTTTTGGCACCGGTTCCGACAAGCATACGGCCGGCAACTGTAGCAGGGGCGACAATATAACAGCTGTCAGCTTTGAGCACCGTAACGGGAATCCGCTTTCCGGATACCGTCCAGGCTTGCTTCATGTGGTCTTTGATTGCAATCATTTGCATACATTTTTCTCAAAAAAAATCCGACTTACAAAAGTCGGATATTAGCCGTCTCTTGTATCTACTCCCTCCTCATCGGTGGGCGATATACTACATTTTGATCTGTATCCCTACTCCAGCTGGCAACTCGAGGTGCATAAGCGCATCGATTGTCTTACCGGTGGGATTTACGATATCAATCATCCGCTTGTGCGTGCGGATTTCATAGTGTTCTTGGGCGTTTTTATCTGTGTGTGGCGAGGTCAGGACGGTAAAGCCCTTCCGGTGCGTTGGCATCGGAACTGGTCCCACGACATTGGCTCCTGTGGAGAGTGCTGTCTCGAGGATCTTCTTGGCTGCTTCGTCTACGACTTTATGGTCAAAAGACTTGAGTCGGACACGGATGCGGCCAGCAGTGTTTTTATCGTTTTTTGCCATAACACCAGGTATCAAAGAGCTATTCAAACTACAAGGAGAAAATTATACCAGATGCCAGGCCTGGTGACAAGAGGGGGACCTATCCGTTGCTGTAGGGCTTCAGTTGTTCCATAAGTGGTACTGCGACGGCGGGAACCGCTTCGCCAAAATCAAGCAAAATTTGGATCGCGGCACGAAGTTCCCGAACATCTTGTCTGTCAATGCGGTGTTCTTTGGCTCGTGAAACCGCGCTCATTCCCGCGTTTTCCAAGTCTGCCATAGGGTCAAAGCTACCAACATCCTTCGGTCCTAGACAGCCTACTACTACAAGCTTTCTAACCAAAATAGCTCGACGTTCATCTTCAGGTGCTAGTGCCATAAGTTTCTCCTACTCGTATAACGGGAGAAAGATAACACAAAAGCCTAGTGAAAGGTATGACATTTGTCTGACAAACCAAAACCCCGCCTTTCGCGAGAGGCGGGGTTTATTTGTTTCTTATTCGTTCAAATACGTTTGTTATTCGTTATTTGAGGATTTTTGTCACTGCACCGGCACCGACAGTGTGGCCACCTTCGCGAATAGCGAAGCGAAGACCTTCTTCAAGTGCGACTGGCACGATGAGCTTGACAGTCATCTTGGCGTTATCACCAGGCATGACCATTTCGACACCATCAGGGAGAATGATCTCACCTGTCACGTCAGTCGTACGGATGTAGAACTGTGGTCGGTATCCTTTGAAGAATGGAGTGTGACGTCCACCTTCTTCTTTGGTCAAAATGTATACTTCTGCTTCGAATTCTGTATGAGGGGTGGAGCTGCCGACTTTGGCGAGAACCATACCGCGCTCAATATCATCTTTTTCAATACCGCGAAGTAGTACACCGACGTTGTCACCAGCTTGACCCTGGTCGAGCTGTTTGCGGAACATTTCTACTCCGGTTACGACAGATTGACGTTTGTCTCTAATACCGACGATATCGATGGTGTCGTTGATCTTCACTACACCGCGCTCAATACGACCAGTCACAACGGTTCCACGGCCCTTGATTGAGAAGACATCTTCTACAGGCATAAGGAATGGCTTGTCGAGATCGCGTACTGGGTCTGGGATGTATTCGTCCACAGCATCCATGAGTTTACTGATCTGCTCTTCCCACTTTGCATCACCTTCCAGGGCCTTGAGAGCACTGACGCGGATGATGGGGGTTTTCTCTCCATCGTATCCGTACTTGGTGAGCAGCTCGCGGATGTCCATTTCCACGAGAGTTATGAGCTCTTCGTCATCAACCATATCGCACTTGTTGAGAGCGACGACGAGTTGAGGAACGTTCACTTGCTTAGCCAAGAGAATGTGTTCGCGGGTCTGAGGCATAGGTCCATCAGTTGCTGCGACCACGAGAATTGCACCGTCCATCTGAGCGGCACCAGTGATCATGTTCTTAATGTAGTCTGCGTGTCCTGGAGCATCGATGTGTGCGTAGTGGCGCTTCTTGGTCTCATACTCCATGTGGGAGATGTTAATGGTGATACCACGAGCCTTCTCTTCTGGAGAGTTATCGATATCTGCATATGTTTTTGCAGTTGCTAATCCTTGCTTTGCAAGCACGGAAGTAATAGCTGCTGTCAATGTCGTCTTGCCGTGGTCTACGTGACCGATGGTTCCGATGTTGACGTGTGGTTTTGTGCGCTGATATGTCGCCATATATTTGGACTCCCTAAATAAATACTATTTTTTTTAACGTACGTAAGTATACCGCATTTCTCTTCTGGTGTGAAGAGAGGAGACTTATTTGTCTTCTCTGTTTACCACCTTTGAAGGTTCAAGAACCTCCTTAAGCGTGTCAATTGCTTTTCCAACCTGGTCTCTCTCCTCCAGCTCTTTTTCCAAGACCGCCGTAACACCAAGTGCTGTATCGACATTGGGCAGACCAACTGAATTTTCAGTTCCTTCCATTAATTGGCCGAGCACATAATACAGACCAACAACGTCGCCGCGAAAAGTTTGCAACTCTTCATTAAGAGCTCCCTTTCCGGGGTCTTTAATTGCATTTATTTTTAAAATCGTTTCGATTGCAGTAGGAAGACTACCTACATCCTTAAAAATACTCATCATTAACTCACCGGCTTCGCGACTATCCATGACAGCTTCTAGATAATCAATGAGGCACTCACTCTCTAGATAACTACCACTTTCCAATGATTTAACCATAAATTCTCCTTATTCAGCCTTACTGTGTGGTTTGTTCTTTTCGATGATCTTGGCCGCGATACTCTGAGGGACTTCTTCGTAATGACTTGGGATCATGACAGAACTGGCGCGGCCTTGTGTCATTGAGCGAAGTGTCGTCACATATCCTTGCATCTCTGCAAGTGGTACAAGTGCTTTGATAACGACTGCCGTACCATGCTGATCTGACCCTTGGATCTGTGCGCGCTTACTGGAGAGGTCACCGATCACATCTCCCATGAATTCACTGGGGGTCGTGACTTCTACCTGCATGACTGGTTCAAGTAGCACGAGGTCAGCTTGTTTGACGGCGGCCTGCAGTGCCATTGATCCCGCGATCTTAAATGACATTTCCGATGAGTCGACTTCGTGATAACTACCATCAAAAACAGACACCTTTATATCAACTAATGGGAAACCAGCGAGCACACCATTTTCCAGCGACTCTTTGACGCCCTTTTCAATTGGGTTGATAAATTCACGGGGAATGACGCCACCCTTAATATCGTTGACCCACTCATATCCAGTACCACGATCCTTTGGCTCCACTTTGAGCCAACAGTGTCCATACTGTCCGCGTCCACCTGATTGACGGATGTACTTTCCTTCACCCTCAGCGGCTTTTTTGATCGTTTCGCGGTAAGCGACTTGTGGGGCACCGACGACAGCGTCTACTTTAAATTCTCTCTTCATGCGGTCAATTAAGATTTCCAAGTGCAGCTCACCCATTCCAGCGATAGTAGTTTGGTTAGTTTCTTCGTTGTGAGAAATTTTGTACGTTGGATCTTCTTCCAAAAGTTTGCCCAGCGCTGTTCCCATTTTTTCTTGGTCATTTTTGGTCTTGGGTTCAATAGCCATGGAGATAACTGGTTCAGCAAATGAAATACCTTCGAGACGGATCGGGAAGTTCTCATCACAGAGTGTGTCACCCGTCTTGGTCGATTTCAAACCAACGACAGCGACAATCTCACCGGCCCATGCTTCGGTAATATCTTCACGCTGGTTGGCATGCATCAAAAGCAGTCGACCAATGCGCTCCTTCTCACCTTTGGTTGCATTGTACGTGTATGTGCCAGCTTGCAATTTGCCTGAATAGATACGCACATACGTAATACGGCCGACATTTGGATCGGTCTGAATTTTGAAAGCGAGAGCTGAGAACTTTTCCTCAGGAACTAATTGGCGCACTTCTTCTGCGTCTGTCTTTGGGTTTGTACCTTTGATGTGATCAATATCCACAGGTGACGGCAAGTATTCAACGACTGCATCAAGCAGAGGCTGCACACCTTTGTTGCGAAGTGATGATCCGCAGAAAATCGGGACTAATTTGTAGGCGATAACAGCTTTACGCAGCGCAATTTTTAAATCATTGGTTGGAATATCTTCACCATCAAAGAATTTCTGCAGCAGCGCGTCATCAGTCTCGGCAATACGCTCAACTAATTCAGCGCGCTTGCTTTCAACTTCTGCCTTCATTTCTTCGGGAATCTCATCAGAAACAGTATATTTAGCTCCCGTCTCATCGCCTTCCCAAACAAGTGCCTTGCGGTCTAAGAGTAAGACGATGCCGCGGAATGTATTCTCTACACCAATTGGTAGAGCCATAACAGCAGGGACAACACCAAACTTATTACGGATATCTTCCACAGTGCGCAGGAAATCTGCACCCAGTTTATCCATTTTGTTGACGAAACAAATGCGGGGAACGTTGTATTTATCAGCCTGGCGCCAAACAGTTTCTGACTGGCTTTGCACACCCTCTTCTCCATCAAGAACTGTGATACCACCGTCGAGGACGCGCAAAGACCGCTCTACTTCAGCAGTGAAGTCTACGTGACCAGGAGTATCGATCAAGTTAATGCGGTATGGAACATGCTCGGCTACTGTATCTAATACTGGAGTCCAGAATGTGGTGGTAGCAGCGGAGACGATCGTGATACCACGTTCCTTCTCCTGCTCCATCCAGTCCATTTGCGTCGTACCTTCATCAATATCACCGATTTTGTATGATTTACCAGTGTAAAACAAAATACGCTCTGAAGTCGTGGTCTTGCCAGCGTCAATGTGCGCAATAATTCCGATATTGCGAATACGGTCTAGTGGGATTTCACGGTTGGTGGTTTTGATTACTTGCTGTGCCATAAACTTTAAGCCCTTTTTACTGCCAATGATTTCCTGAATTGTTCCAGTTCATCCATTAAAACAGATTTCTTTTTTTCAGTTACGGGTAAAAGCTCAACATGACGAAGATTAGATAGAAGCACATTTGCACGTGTGGTTATGGTTCCCAGATTATCATCACTTTCATCCAATTTCATACTTAATATGCTCAAAAACCGCGCCAAATGTTCTCTACCGCTCTCTTTATACAGTTCTTTTGCAATCGTGAGTAATTCTTGGAATCTTTGGGCTTCTCTAGTCATAGATTGCCTTTACCACCTAAAGTGTGCAAATGCCTTGTTGGCATCAGCCATACGATGCATCGTGGTCTTCTTGGAAATGGTTCCACCCTCACCCTTGAGTGCGTCGCTTATTTCAGCAGCAAATTTCTCAGCAAATGTGTGATATGTGCTACTGGGGCGCTTGCGGGCCTCTTCGATAATCCATCGTACTGCGAGTGAAAATGCACGAGGTCCACGCACGGGAGTAGGTACTTGATACGCAGCTCCACCGACGCGGCGTGAGCGGACTTCCATCTGCGGCATGACAGCACGTAGTGCGTCTTCAAAAATCTCCACAGGGTTTCTTTTGTGCTCTGTTTCCAAGAGATCAAAGGCTGCATAAATTTGTTTACGTGCTTGTGATTTCTTGCCGTCCTTCATGGTACGGTTGATAAGCTTCGCTACCCGGATCGAATTGTATTTCGGATCGGGGGTGACTGTTCGGCGTGGTGATGCTTTGGATCGTGACATAAGTTTCTTTCTTAGGCTTGTGCTGCTTTGGGTTTCTTGACTCCATACTTACTACGGCTGGTTTTACGGTTGACTACACCCTGTGCGTCATACTTACCGCGCACAATGTGGTACTTCACACCTGGAAGGTCTTTGACACGGCCGCCACGGATGAGCACGATACTGTGCTCGGCGAGGTTGTGTCCCTCACCCATGATGTAGGCAGTAACTTCCTGTTTGTTTGAGAGTCTCACACGTGCAATTTTACGCAGAGCCGAGTTTGGTTTCTTGGGCGTCATGGTCTTGACCACAGTACACACACCGCGCTTTTGCGGGTTGGTGGTTTTGACGATACGATTTGTCTTGCTGTTAAACGACTTACGCAGAGCTGTAGCCTTGATGCGTTTGACTTTTTGTGTGCGACCCTTGCGGATCAATTGGTTGATTGTTGGCATATATATTAATTCTTCTTTAACAATTCTCCTGTAGTTGCATTGTATGTCTTACCTTCAGCATCGCGCACGTATATTACTCCAGAAATGACACCTATTTCATAATCTGGATAGGAATCCCTTTTCATCATCTCAGCACGATCAAGAGTCATGGCTGGAAAATCTTTAAGTATTCCAGAAGACCCAACACTATTATTTTCTTTGAACAAATTGTATCCCCTTAATTTATCAACCATATTTTCCTACCAAAAAGACGGCACAGGCCGTCTATTTCTAAAACGTCTTCCCTTACTCCGAAAGTTTGAGATTTGGCTCAAGTCCCGGGCCTGATACTTCAGGGAAGACTGAAAGTATACCAGATGAAGCCGAGGTGTTCAAGAGGTGGACTAATCTATTAATCTCTGGCTGAAGATTGACCTCAATACCCGGTTCAGGAAATACGCCGAACTCAGCTATGAGAACACTCGTAAGACAAATGGTAAACCACTGGAGATCTATCTCATCATAGAAATTTGCCAAGGCACCCCTACATTCAGCAACTGTCGAAGAATGATCGGGTAGCTGCCCTCCGTGAACGCCTTTTACGTATTCCAGAAGTGCATAGAGTATTTTTGCTGCTGCTATATTCGTATTAGGTGTATTACCCTCACCAGCAAAGATTTCCGTATGCTTTGCCTGCATCTCTTTTAATTTTGTAAAAAGAGCAAATTTCATCTTGCTGTCCTCATCACCCACGTCCCTAAATGCCATCCTATGCATGAAATCTTGTTCGTTCGCAACCAAATTTCTTATCTGTTGTTCGAGCACAGTTGGTGCAGCGGCTACCCTATAGACATATGTTTTCTTACTACCAGCTTCTAAGACTGTCATGACGTATGGTCGTCCTGCAAATATTTCTCTCGCTTTTTGTTCATCTAGTGGCTCGGTAAACTCTACAGAAAGATTGTATCCACCCGTTTTGGCTAACTTTTCGAGCTTATCCTCATTCACAGTCCCCTCGGTTTCAAAGGAAACTAACCCCCCTTGCATCAGACGAACTTTGGGAGGATTCTTGTCCAAAGAAATATATGTTTTTATATCTAAATTATGAAGGCCTAATCCTTTGAGCATTTCTTCGTGAATCTCCTCTTCCGCATTGCGCAAAAACACTTGACTTGATTCAAAAAAAAGCTTGACGAGCTTTTGCATGATCGTCCCCTGTTCTTCAATTGAAGTTGGAAAAAATAACACGAGTGCATCACCGGCAGTGGTCACGAGAAATTCATCATCTTTAAAAATCTGGTCCCCTGGCGCTAAAAAGTTCTTTAGCATCCTTGAGATGTGAATTCCTGGATCACCAAGCCCGAGAGCCACTAGTTTTGATAAACCCGAGACATCAATTTTTACGACAACGTGCAAGCTGTTCTCTAGTTGGATCTCGACTGAACCCAAACTCTCTTCCCAACCCGGTTTATGTGCATCCAAAAATGCCATGCTTGCAGACGTTGCTGCACTCTTATAAAAATCCAATTCCTTCTGTTCATCTATAAGATGAACATCCCGCTCACTTTTAGGAAGTTCGGTTTTTATGGCCGTACTTATTTCATCATCAGTGAATTCGACAGTACGAACCGAATACTTTTTCCCTGGTGCCTTATTTGGCGGAGCCTCATATACCTCCGGATCATTTTTACTCTCAAGTTTTTCCACAAACCTAGCATTTTTTCTCACTAACCCTACTTGCCCTGCTTCTTGGTCTGCATCCACAAGATCCTGTGGGGTCACTAAGGAGATTGTGGAACTTGCAGTTTTACTACTTCTCCACTTTGATTCTGCCCATGAAAGGTAAGTAAGCCCAGTGGATCCAGCCGCATCTATCGAAATCTGTTTCTTGTTCAAACGCATAACTAATAATTGTTTTTCCGGTTGCTCGCATACACCCACAAGTACGTGGCCTGTGGCAACGTTCCTTTTCACAAGGCTTAATTGTTTTAAGATCTCTTCGAGCGAAAATTGTTCGGATGGTGTCACCACGCCCACTAAACTGCCATTCTTGCCGCCACGAGTTGCGTATAAAAGTCCGAGTTTAGGATGCTCTTGGAAAAAAGAATTATATAAATCCTGAGCTCGATGATATGTATCATCATCCTGAAAGTCTTCAAAAGAAATTTTGACTGAGTATGCAGGATACACATCCGTCCCGACTTCGAGAAACAATTCTTTTTCTTTTTTTAGCCGTTCTTGGGCACCGACATCTTCTCTCAGAAGCGCTCCTACGCGTTCATTGCCTGTCAGTCCCCAGAACCGAAGTCTCTTCTGCTTTTCTCCGGCAGACAGCTCAGATGGAACACCTTGATTTACATCTGCTTGACGGAGTATAGACATATATCATTCACCTTCACCGCGTTTTATCTTTGCTTGTTGCAGCCAACTAAGCCAAATATCGTGATGCTTCTCACACATTGGTCCACCTTCAGCATGATAGTGCACTTTACCTTCACACACCAAAAGATCCTGCGTATCCTCTGCATTATTATCCATTTCAAAATGTGCTTGGAAGGTACATTCCAGATGATCAATTGTCATATCCGCATTGTACTATACCAAAAAGTCCCGGGGACTACCTATTGTAGTTCCCCCGGGACTTTATGAATTTCAGATTACTTAGGGCATGATCATCGCACGCTCACGACTAGTAGGAATTAATCTACCAATGATGACGTTCTCTTTGAGTCCGACAAGTCTATCCATCTTGCCTTCACTTGCGGCATCAGTCAGGATATGCGTGGTCTCCATGAACGAGGCGGCTGAGAGCCAACTGCTCGTAAACAGTGATGCACGGGTAATACCCAGGACCAATACTGTAGCTGTCGCTACTTCTCCACCCTGCGCCAAGACTTCTTGGTTGCGGCGGGCAAATTCGGCTTTATCAATAATTTCGCCAGGCAAGAGATTTGTGTCTCCCGATGATTCGATACGCACTTTATCACTCATCTTTTTGATGATGACTTCGAAGTGTCTATCATTGATCGGAATTCCCTGACCCTCGTAGACTTTCTGGATCTCTTCCAAGAGATATTCCTGAGCCGCACGCATTCCGCGGATTTCAAGAACTTCTTTGACGTCCAAGGAGCCGCCGGCCAGTTGTGTACCGACACCGACAATGTCTCCATTGGCGACCAGCAGCGTGCTGGTTACGGGGATCACGTACTCACAAGACTCTTCTTCATTTGAAGCTGACTGGATAGTCACCTTGCGGCCAACTTCCGTCTCTTCGATGAGTACTTTTCCAGCAATCTCAGCAATTGGAGAGACAGTTTTGGGGATACGAGCTTCGAAGAGTTCTTCGACGCGTGGTAATCCTTGCGTCACGTCCAACCCTACGATACCTCCGGTGTGCTTCACACGCATAGTTAACTGTGTACCTGGCTCTCCGATTGATTGTGCGGCTACGACTCCCGCCGGTGTTCCGATGCT
>DATIJC010000022.1:0-1702 GCA_035479015.1 Patescibacteria group bacterium
CTCAGTCTGCTTAGACAAGCGGTGGTTTGTGTAATCTACCGAGTTGTAATCTTTTATGATTTTGCCCTCTGAAAACAAACCCTGAAAAATAAGATGTTGCGAAAAATGTTGGCCGTTCATCAAATATGGTAAATATTTCAGTTGATGTACTGCAGTCCTTGGGCTAACAAGTGCCTCTTCTATGTCCACCCATTCAAAGGTACCCTCGTCGCATGCTTCCACGAGAGTACCTTTATACTTCGTTGCAACAAATATGTAGTTGATACCATTTTGATTACTGTCATCCAACCAGGAGAGTGTACCTACCAATTTTAGATCGAGTAGCTCGACTCCCGCTTCTTCTAGAAACTCTCTCTTTGCCGCAGCAAAAAGATCTTCATCAGGCTCTACTTTTCCTCCAATACCTAACAGTGCATCCGGCCAAATAGCTTTATCTGCCGCTCGATGCAATAAACGAAGTTTGTTGTTGTCTTTCAGGTATACATTGGTAAAAATTGAATACATATGTTTAGTCGTTATTCTTTGGTTATTTTGTAAATACGGACATCACTCTTGCTGTTCTTGTATTTATGAACAACCATCTCATAATTCAGGTTATTGGCAGCAATACTACTTTCAAGTAATTCTAAAGCTCGAGGGTCTTTATTACTAAAGGAGCAATATATCTCACTCTCTGAATGAGTATAAGAATCAATATAGTCCCAGAATTTCTCAACTATTCTGACGGATGAGTCATCTTGCAAGCATGCATTAAACTCAGTCGCGGTGTCCTCAAGATGGAATGGAGGGTTAAAGAAAACTACATCGTAAGTATGCTTGAGCGCTGGCATATTTCCAAGATGCATTTCTGCGGTCGTTTTCGTACCACTCAAAGCTGCAGACTCTTTTAAGTACGTGATGGCCTGAGGATTGATATCAACAAAAGTAGCCGACGTGGGATTGTCACATGCTAAACCAACGAAGCCATTGGAACAACCGTAGTCGAGCACGCGCTTATTCTTAACAGTTCGAGCGATTTTATGAAGCTCCCGAGAAGACCTAAATTGGTTGCTTGGGTATATACCTGGCCCAACAACATATGGGATTTTGAAAAACTTAACTTTGTAGTTCCACGTTACATTGTTGATGTTCTGAAATATCTCTGTCGTCGTTTGGCTTTTGTAATTCTGGGCTAGGAACTGTGCGTACCTTTTGTCGACCTTGTCTTCGTCTGGATGAAGCTCCACATTGTTTTGGTAGTAATCAAATACTTGTTGATTGTGGGTTAGAATTAGCTTCCTAGTATTTCTAGGTACTGAGGGGTCTATCTCTGCTAGTATGAAACACTTTTTCTCTGAAATTGTGCTATTTTGCATCATTCTGTTGCTCCTAATATTAGTCCTACTGTTGCATCCAATGGGGTCTGTGAGGTATTGATAATCAGATCTGATTCAACTGGTCTGAAAAGTGAATCGCCATCTACGTTCGCCATCCTTCTTGTGACTTCAGCGTGTGTAATTCCCCGTAGTGCCAATCGCTGCGCTCTTTCAGTGTCATCTGCTTCTAGATGAACCCAGACGAGATCAGGGTTAGCTCGACGGATTAAACCTGCAATCTTTACGGCTACACACGTTATGACCTTCTGTTCGCCTAATTCCTCCGTACTCAGCCACTCCGTTGGGCTACCATAGTAATTTCCTTGATAGTCACAATATTCCAAGGT
>DATIJC010000023.1:0-2569 GCA_035479015.1 Patescibacteria group bacterium
CCGGGTTCCTCCCTGGCGCACTAACTATTCAGCGGTTACCACAGGTCTAATCGTGCCCGATTGCGTGCCCGTGCCCGCGTGCGTCTTTTTCCTTACTTTTATCAAAAGCCTTAGCTATTCCAACACAGCCAAAACGACGAGGGCGTGTCAAAAAATCAAAATCAAGAAATTTACTTGAACGACTAAGAAACTTTAAAAATGATATTTTGAGATTTATGGAGGATCCATGGGTACCTTTTACAAATAATGCTGGCGAGAATGATTTAAGGATGACCAAAGTCCAGCAAAAAATATCGGGTTGTTTTCGTTCAATGGAAGGAGCTCGTATATTTTGCAGAATAAGGAGTTATCTTTTAACATGTCAAAAACATCATGTTACCATGACAGATGCATTGGAATTGTTATTTCAGGGTAAGATGCCTGCATTTATGATGGATTTAACTTCAGATAAAAAAACGCACGCGGGCACGGGCACGATTAGACCTGTGGTAACCGCTGAATAGTTAGTGCGCCAGGGAGGAACCCGGTGCATGTTTTAAATCGGGAGAAGTCTGGTCTGACTTACAGGTGAAAGTCCTGTCACAGAAAGGGAACCGATCCTACTGTGTAGCGAGTCTTGCGCCGTCGTAGGTAACGAAAACGGTGAAGCGTAGACAGCGAAATTAACGAGCCGAAATCCGTAAAGGGTGAACGTATAGCCTCGGAAACAGTATCGTAGGAGCCGACAAAGTTAACTATTTGGCAGGCAACAGAGAATATTGGGAACTAAATCGGGAAACACACCAATAATCTCTCCTATCGGGGTTGCAAGCGTCAGCGAGTTAATAGAGTTAGACGAAGAAACCTGGGAAGTCCTCCGCTCCTGCAAGGAAGCAGAAGTCGAAGATCAAGCGCCAAGAAGTGCAAGATCTATGATGGCGAGTTCTAGGGGGATGGCGGAGTCAGCGATAGTAGCGATGAAGTGACTAATCCTCACAGAGCGAAGCGTTGGCAGATAGTAATGGCGTAAAGGGGGAACTGATGACCGTACACAGCATAGACGGTAAAACGCAGACAACGAAACTAGAGCGCATAGGCAAATTGGCAGCGGAAAAGAAAGACATTGTGTTCAATAATCTCGGACATATTGTAGATCTATATTCGCTGCGCAAAAGTTTTCATCGGCTAGACGGGAATAAAGCTGTTGGAATAGATGGAGTCACGAAGGAAGCCTGGGGAAAGAACTTAGAGAGTAACTTGCAAGACCTTCTAAAACAAATCCGCCAGGGAGGATATCGACCTAAGCCTGCTAGATTGGTTGAAATACCGAAGGAAGATGAGAGCACCCGACCGTTAGCAATATCTTGTTTCCAAGATAAGATTGCGCAACAGACGGTAGCCGACATCCTAACAACGATATATGAACCACTATTTCTCTCTGCATCCTATGGATACAGACCGGAAATAGACGGGCATGAGGCGCTGCGAGCATTAATGAAATACAGCAATGAAGCCAAAGACGGAGCAACAGTGGAGATTGATCTGAGGAAATACTTCAACTCAATACCACATGAGGTACTGATGAAGATCCTGAACGAAAAGATCAGCGACTCTCGTTTTCTTCGATTAATCGAAAGATTGATCCGTACACCAGTAATGGAAAACGGAAAAGAAGAAATCAATCGACGAGGCGTGCCGCAAGGCTCAATCATCTCGCCAATACTATCTAATATCTACCTGCATTATGTGATAGACGACTGGTTTAATAAAATCAGTCAAACCCACATGAAAAGTAGATCGAAGCAGATAAGGTTTGCAGATGATATGGTGTTTATATTTCATTGCAAAGAAGATGCAGAGAGATTCTATGAGGTACTACCAAAGCGACTGGCAAAATACGGGTTGGAACTCCACGAGGGTAAATCGAGTGTCATCCGGACAGGTAGCAAAGCCGCTGCGGAAGCCCATGCAAGAGGTGAACGCCTCCCAAGTTACAAATTTTTAGGATTCACTTGTTACTGGGGGCAAAGCCGGAATGGTACTTGGCGATTGAAATACAAAAGCAGAAGTGACCGTTTCAAAGCGAAGCTAAATGGGTTAAAGAAATATCTCACAGAAAATCTCAACACAGAAACCCAAGCGGTGGTGAAGCGAATCATCATGGTAGTTCAGGGGTGGGGAAATTACCACGCAATCTCTGACAACCAAAAGAAAGTGAGCTCATTCATCTATCAAATTAAACGTATTCTCTTCAAGTGGAGAAATCGCAAAGGTGGACGACGCAAGCTAAACTGGAGTCAATTTTCAAACCTCCTAACCAGATTAGCTTTTCCTGAAACCTTCAAGACAAAATCGATGTTTGCAATTTGTCGAAGCTAGGCGCAAGCCAAACAGGACTATCGGGAGCCGTATGCGGGAAATCCGCACGTACGGTTCTGAGAAGGGGCTCACCGAGGTGACTCGGTGGGTCTACTTAACCTTAAATAACCCGAGTTCGGAGTTTCGCGTCTTAAAACCGAGCCGCATGCATCTAAAACCGTTCGCCCTGAGGAGGCCTTCAGTCATGTCAAAAAAGCGTTTTTCTTTTTTG
>DATIJC010000024.1:0-15555 GCA_035479015.1 Patescibacteria group bacterium
GACTAACTCTTTGGTAGAGAAGTCCCATCCGTAACACTTTGAACAAATTCCTGCTCCAAGTTGGCAACCAAGTGGTGAGCGGACATTGACTGAAGTTACATCACTTTCATCGATTGCAGCTGCAACAGTCTCATCAATGAGTGACCCAGCGGCGGCAAGCATCTTGCCCTTGCTGTTTTTAATATCAGCAATGACGATACGTCCACCGATACGCAGTCTAAACATCTTCTCTCTATTTCCAGCTCGGTTGATGATCAAACCTTCGGTAGTACCACAGTCCTCGGCCCGGATGATGGCGTCATGTGCCACATCAACCAAGCGGCGAGTCAAGTATCCTGCGTCAGCAGTCTTTAGAGCAGAGTCAGTCAAACCTTTGCGTGAACCACGTGCAGATGTCACGTACTCAAAGATTGTTAGACCTTCGCGGAAGTTACTCTTGGTTGGCATGTCGACGATTTTTCCAAGTGGGTCGACGACGAGTCCGCGCATAGCGGCCAGCTGTTTCACCTGATCTTTACTCGCACGCGTGCCTCCTGAGTTGATCATCACCTTGACCGCGTTATCATCGGTCAGTGCGTTCCATGTCTTCTCGGCAATCTCATCAGTTGTTTCCAACCAAATCTGCTGAGTTAGGCGGCGCTTCTCTTCGAAAGTGATCAAACCTTGAGCAAAACTCTCTTCGACGTCTGCGGCACGTTTGTTGGCTTTGACGATGATCGTTTGTTTCTCTTCAATCATTTGACAGTCAGTAACTGCCACAGAGAGACCAGAGAGCGTCGAAGCGCGGAAACCCAGAGTCTTGATTGAATCGATTAAACGCATGATTTCATCTTGCGAGAGCAGTGCGATAGCTTTCTTGATGATATCTTTGATCACACCCGCCGTAATTGGTGCATTTAGGAATCCTATAAACGCCGGTAGTGCTTTGTTAAATTGGATACGGCCAACAGTCGTCTCAATAATCTGCTGCTTACCGTCGATCTCAAGTCTCACATCAATTGCTTGACGGTCAGAGATTTTATTACTCTGGAATGCACGTTCTGCCTCAATGCTTGAGGAGAAAATACTAGCGGGTTTGGCAAGTTTCGGATTAATCGAGGTCATGTAGTATGAACCCATAGCCATGTCTTTGTTTGGCACGGTGATTGGTGATCCATCAGAGGGCTTGAGCAAGTTATTCGTCGAGATCATGAGCGTACGTGCTTCTTCCTGAGCCTGATCAGTCAACGGCACGTGCACGGCCATCTGGTCACCGTCGAAGTCAGCGTTGTAGCCGGAACACACACAAGGATGTAAGCGGATCGCATTGCCTTCGATAAGGATCGGGTAAAACGCCTGTATACCAAGTTTGTGTAGTGTCGGGGCGCGGTTTAAAAGCACTGGATGATTCTCGATGATCTTCTCCAAGATGTCATAGACTTCTGGGGAGCGGCGCTCCAAGAAATGCTTTGCACTCTTTAAGTTCGGAGCAATTCCTTGCTTGATTAGCTCACGCAATACGTGCGGACGGAACATCTCAAGTGCCATGTCTTTTGGTAAACCACATTGGTTGAGCGCCAATTCAGGACCCACGACGATAACCGAGCGGCCTGAGTAGTCCACGCGCTTACCAAGTAGGTTCTGACGGAAACGTCCTTGCTTTCCACGCAGCATCTCTGAGAGAGAGCGTAAGGGGCGCTTGAGTGCACGCCGTCTGGTCACTTTAGTTTGGCTACTATCAATGAGTGCATCGACAGCTTCCTGTAACATGCGCTTCTCATTGCGCAAAATGATGTCAGGAGCACCTAAATCAATCAAGTGTTTCAAACGGTTATTACGGTTAATAACACGGCGGTACAAATCATTTAAATCTGACGTAGCAAATCTTCCACCGGAGAGCTGGACCATAGGCCGGAGGTCTGGCGGGATGACCGGCAGTATCTTAAAGAGCATCCACTCTGGCTTAATACCTGCCTTGCGGAAACCTTCGACGACACGCAGGCGCTTCATTGCTTTGACTTTTCGCTGTCCTACTGCATCGCGTACTTCTACGACGAGCTCTTCGGACAACGACATGAGATCAATTTTCCGGATGACTTCCAAGAGACTCTCTGCGCCCATGCCCACACGGATGTGTGATGCGGCAGCGTACTCATCCAACTTCAAATACTCATCCTCTGTGAGGATTGAGTGAGCTTTGAGGCGTTTCACCATTTCTTTGATCGTCTTGTAGACTTCCATTGTCTGACCGAGTGAAACTTCCAGTTCGTCTTTGGCGTTAGCAATTTGCTGCTTCACTTTTAGCGTGGCAGCTTCTTTTTTCAGCTCTTGTGCTTCTTTGCCTTTGACGCGAACGCCAATACTCGTCAGCTCTTCTTCTAATTTGGTTTTGAGTTCTTCAAACTTCACTGCTGTATCGTCTTTGAGTTTTTGACTGGCGGTCTCGCAATCCACATCCAACTGCTCCAAAATCTTGGTGCGCTCATCGTCGTCCACAGAGAGAACGATATATTGACTAAAGTACACGATAGAAGACAAGTTACGTGGAGAAATGTCCAGCAAAAGTGACAACTTACTCGGTGCACCTTTGAAGAACCAAATGTGGGCTACATATGTAGCCAGAGAGATATGACCCATGCGCTCACGGCGAACACGGCTCTGAGTAACTTCTACACCACATTTATCACAGATGATGCCGCGGTAACGGGACCTCTTATATTTACCACAGTAACATTCCCAGTCTTTCGTTGGTCCGAAAATTTCTTCCGCAAACAGACCGCTCTTTTCAGGGCGGAGCGTACGGTAATTGATTGTCTCTGGTTTGGTAACCTCACCATGTGACCAACTGCGGATCGTGTCTGGTGATGCGAGTTGAATTTTGAGTCCGCTAAAGTCGATGATTTGTTTCATATTATGCAGTCTCCACTAATTCTTCGGCACTTGGCTCCCGCTCATCGGCTACCTCTTGCTTCTCTTCAAAATCATTCTCTTCACCAGTTTCCTCGCCACCTTCGTCCTCATCTTTCATCTCATCACCCGTGATAATAGTTGCATCATCACCTGCGACAACAGATTGATTTGAAACATCGGCGATTTTTTCATTGGTGCCAGCTTCACTGGTATCAGCAACTTGTGCTTCTTCCATGACGATCTCAAGTCCGAGAGAGTTGAGTTCGCGCATCAGCACTTTGAATGACTCTGGCACACTACTGGCTGGGATCGGTTGGTCAGTCACGATTGCTTCAAAGGCTTTCGTGCGGCCGAACACATCGTCAGACTTGATCGTCAACATCTCTTGCAAGGTGTAAGCGGCCTTGTGTGCTTCCAGTGCCCATACTTCCATTTCTCCGAGACGCTGTCCACCCATCTGTGCTTTTCCTCCGAGAGGTTGCTGTGTGACGAGTGAGTACGGACCAGTCGAACGGGCATGTGTCTTGTCATCCACCATGTGGATGAGTTTCAAGATATATCCTATACCGACGACAGTGTCTTCACTGTATGGCTCACCGGTGCGGCCATCAAACAGACGGACTTTTCCAGAGACTGGTAGTCCTGCCTTCTCAAGTTCGCCAAAGATTTTACTTTCAGGTACTTCTTCAAAGACTGGGATCGCGACTTTGTATCCAAGCTTATCGGCTGCCCACCCAAGGTGTGCTTCCAAGAGTTGTCCTAAGTTCATACGAGCGAGTACTGACAGTGGCGAGATGATGATGTCTACAGGCGTACCGTCTTCCAAGTACGGCATGTCTTCTTGTGGGACGATCTTACTGATAACACCTTTGTTTCCGTGACGTCCTGCCAACTTGTCTCCTACAGTGACTTTGCGGATCTGGGCTACTTTGACGGTAACCGTCATGTTGACACCTGGATCAAGCTCATCGCCTTTGGCGCGGTCAAGTACTTTGACATCGATGACTGTGCCACTCTCACCATGCGGCATACGCAGTGATGTGTCACGGACTTCTCTGGCTTTTTCACCAAAGATAGCGCGCAGTAGTCGCTCTTCTGCAGTCAACTCAGTTTCGCCTTTGGGAGCGATCTTTCCTACCAAGATATCGTTTGGACTGACTTCGGCTCCAATTGCGACGATACCTTCAGCGGTCAGATTACGACGTTCTGTATCTGAAACATTAGGAATGTCAAAAGTGAGTTCCTCAGGTCCAAGTTTCGTATCCATGACCTGGGCTTCGTACTCATTGATGTGAATTGAAGTGAGCAGATCTTTCTTTACCAATTTGTCAGAGATGATGATAGCGTCTTCGTAACCCAAACCTTCGTATGAAGCGTAGGAGATCACGAGGTTTTGACCTAGTGCCAACTCACCATTTTGCGCTGAAGGACCATCCACGAGGAGATCGCCAACTTTGACTTTCTCACCGACGACCACTGCTGGCCGCTGTGAGTAACACGTACTCTGTGCGGTACGGAAGAATTTCACGATATCGTAAATTTCTTTCTTGCCTTCGACACGGATATGTTCGTTTTCTTCTGCTTCTTTATCAAGTTTTTCATCCAGCGCGATTACCACTTTGGTAGCGTCGGCAAATTCCACCACACCGGCGTGGCGGGCCAAGATCACCCGGTTCATCGCACGGGCCACTTCTGACTCCATACCAGTTCCGACTATCGGACTGTGTGGCCGGAGCAGTGGGACAGCCTGACACTGCATGTGTGTACCCATCAGTGCGCGGATAGCTTCATCGTGTGAGATAAAGGGAATCAGCGATGCAGATGTACCCACAACTTGGCGGGGTACGACGTCGATCAATTGCACGCGCTCGACTGAGCCTTCGACGAATTCGTTACCTGTACGGATTGGCACCCAATCCTGAGTAATATAACCTTTTTCATCTACTGCGACGCCAGCATGGGTGACGACGTAATCCTCTTCCTCGTCAGCCGCAATGTACACAATTTCATCAGTAACACGCATCTTGGTTTTGTCACCTTTGGTTTCGGCAACAACTTTGAGATATGGTGCTTCCAAGAATCCGAAATCATTGACGCGTGAGTAGAGCGACATGTAGGTCACGAGACCGATGTTGGCTCCTTCAGGTGAACGGACCGGATCGATGCGTGAGTACTGACTGGCATTAATGTCGCGCATAGAGAAGCTTGCACGCTCGCGGGTGACACCGCCCGATCCCATGACGGAAAGACGGCGCAGGTTATCAATTTCTGAGAGTGGGTTACACTGATCCAAAATTGTAGAGAGACGGTTGCGGCGGAAAAACTCACTCATAGCCGCGATCAATGGACGCGCGTTGACGAGTGAACTTGGTGTCAGTAATTCATCGGTCTTGGTGAGAGACATCTTTTCGCGGATAGCACGCTCTAGGCGGAGTAATCCGATACGGAAAGCGTTGGTGAGCACGAGCTCGCCGACACGGCGCACTCTGCGGTTTGAGAGATGGTCGATGTCATCCACTTTACCTTGGCCATTTTGCAAAACGATAAGGTACTTAAACGCAGAAATTATATCTTCATGAGTTAAGACATGGTTTGTCTTTTCATTGGGAACATTTACTTTGAGGCGGCGGTTCAATTTATACCGGCCGACTTTACCTAGGTCATAGCGGCGTGAGTCAAAGAATAATTCTTGTAAAAGTTCCGTAGCGTTTTCCAAAATCGCTGGTTCACCTGGACGCATCTTTTCGTAAATTTCGATGAGCGCTTCAGCAGTGGTCTTACTGGTGTCTTTTGCCAGCGTGCTTTCGATATATTTATGGTCTGCGTTGGTGTCGACATCCGTAAAGAGAGCTAAAATCTCTTCATCCGTAGCTACTCCGATTGCACGAAGCAGTGTGGTAGCGGGGATCTTGCGGTGTTTGTCAATTTTTACCGTGATGATGTCAGTACGTGATACAGACATTTCTAGCCATGACCCGCGAAGAGGTCGTAGTTCGGCGCCATGCAATGTGCGTCCAGTGACAGGATCAATATCGGCTGAGTAGAAAATACCAGGAGCACGAACGAGTTGGTTTACCACTGCGCGCTCAATACCATTAATGAGGAAAGTTCCATTCTGCGTCATCTTGGGGATATCGCCCAAAAAGACCTCTTGTTTGGTCACTTGGCCAGTCTGTTTGTTTGTGAGGATTGCTTCCACACGCAACGGACAGTCATAGGTCAGAGCTTTGAGACGGGCAGTAGCGACGGAGATTTTGGCTTTGCCAATAGAGTAGGCGCCAAATTCGAGTTTCCAGTTCTTACGGGTAAAATCTTCAATACCGACAGTTCCATTGAGTTCGTCGAGAGCGTCACGGATACCAGTTTGCAGGAACCATTCATAGGATTCTCGCTGAACTTTGGTTAGATCCAGAGGTGGGAGGGCAATGTCTTCGCGTCCCCAATACTGTCGTTTGGTCGTTTTCATAAGCGCCCCACCTTTCAAAGAGTAAAAGAGACAACAAAAAACCCAAGGCAACTCGAGGTGCCTTGAGGAAAATGTTGGATCTTATTCAATTTCGGATATCATTGCCACAAGCCAAATACGCAGACATTAAAACTTTTTCAAGTCAGGAGATTATATGGGAAATTTTCCCAAGATGCAAGGGTGAAAACGAAGCATCATATCCTCCCCTATGTTTGGGGAGGATCCCGAGCGAAGCGCGGGAGGTGAGGTTGCCTACACTAGTTCTTTGTTGATTTGGCCAATTAATTGCGGGCCCTCATAGATCATGCCGGTGATGAGCTGCACGAGATCAGCACCGCACTTCATTTTGATTTTGGCATCTTCCGGAGTGAAGATTCCCCCGGTGCCAACAATGATAAAGCGCTTGCCAAATTTCTTCCGTGTTGCGCGGATCAGATTGTTGGATCGTTCAAAGGTTGGTTTGCCAGAAAGATTGCCCCGCATTGTGCGCCACTTTTCCCGATCGGCCGTGGTCACCGCAGGATTTGCATGGTCTTTGGTGAGATTCCCAAGGATCACACCGATAATCCATTTGTGCTTTTTCATCTGTTCGATAAGCGCCATCGTATCTGACACTGGTAAATCAATCGGCATTTTGACAAAGACAGGCCTCGCGATATCGAGCACATCAAGTTTTGAAAGTAGTTTCGAGAGAGTGCTGGGTTTCGTGAATGGCTGTCCTGTGGTTAGATTTGGACAGGAAATATTTAGCTCATAGTAGGAGTGATCTACCTTTGAATTTTCAAACAGCTTAAACGCTTTCACTATTTCATTCATCTGCTCTTCCATATCACGGTACTGCCGGTTGGTTGCTCCGATACTTATCCCAATAGGGATAGCAAAAGTCTTTTCGTTCAATTTTTTAATGAGAGCCCTTGCTCCCATGGATTGGAAACCTTTATTCACTAGTAGTGCTTTTGAATCTGGGAAACGCGATAGTCGTGGCCGTTCATTTCCTGCATAACTTTCCAGCGTCACAGTACCGATTGTTGCAAACCCAAATCCAACGTAGGGCAAAATTTCAGGCAAATCCGCATCCCAATCAAAGCCAGCAGAGAGGCCCACAGGATTCGTAAAATGAATACCGGCTAAATCTTTCTCCAATTTTGGATTCTGGTATGAAAACATTTGTTTGGTGAACCACTTCCCTAAACCAAATGATCCTAAAAACACACCTGTAACCACCATTTGGTGATGGATAAATTCCGGATCAAAATGGAAAAAAATTGGTTTGAGTACTTGCGAATACAGAAAAGAAATGATCTCACGGTGAAGATCAGTCTCTTTAGGATCACCCTTCAGGGCCCTCGTCAAAATAAACAGTGTCGTGCTTGTCGCTGCCGAAAATAGGCAGTACAGACACCAGCCCTGTATCAGCACACCCATGACAAATACTAAGTAAAGTGAAAAAAGGAAACCAAACGCAGTCAGGAATTGCAAAATCTGAAAAACAGAAAACTTACTCTTAGCGATTTTAATGTAGGGAATTTCCAAAAACAGGAGACTCGCGATTAATAGTACGGATACATAGAACAGTAATCCAAGAGCTGACAGCGGTACCGGGCCAATCGAAGCCCACTTACTCGTGAGCACCGTCTCGCACGCAAATCCCGGGCTACAGGGTGGAATGACGTGATTAACCTTCTCCCAAGTTATATATGATGCGTCCAAAATTCCGATGATTGCTACCATCGGTAATAGCAGTTTAAGTAACCTCATACCGTATGCTATTGTACTCTCTGTATGAACACGACAACTTCTAAAGTGGGAATTGTAGGATTGGGTAATGTCGGGGCAACTGCTGCATATGCGCTGTTACTTACCGGACTGGTGGATGAACTAGTGCTGTACGCACGCACCAAGGAAAAAGCCGTTGGCGAAAAGTTAGATCTTGAGCACGGCCTCGCTTTCTTAGATAAAGCTACAATCACTGCCACGGATGATTTCGCAGACCTTGCTGGATGCGATATTGTCCTGTTTACTGCCGGAGCTGCACAGGCGCCTGGTGAAACCCGTTTAGATTTGCTCAACAAAAATAGCGCGATTGTCGAAGAAGTAGTTCCCAAAATTGTGGCGGCTGCACCTAATGCGATTTTGGTCATGATCACCAACCCTGTAGATATCCTGACGTATAAAGCATCACTCATCAGCGCATTGCCGAAGGGGCGGGTGTTTGGTTCAGGCACTATGTTGGACACCGCGCGCTTTCGCTATCACTTAGGCGAGATGCTCAATATCAACCCACGCAGTATTCATGCGTATATTTTGGGTGAACATGGCGATAGCTCGTTCCCCGTACTTTCAAGCGCTTCAGTTGGCGGTCAGCCGCTCTCCGACTTCCCTGCATACTCTAAAGAACAAGCATTGGAGGCTTTCGAATTAGCGAAGCAAGCTGCATATAACATCATTCAAGCCAAAGGGGCGACGTATTACGCAATAGGTGTCGTGATCACCAAACTTGTGCGCACAATTCTTCGCAACAACCACTCAGTTCTTCCAGTTTCTATTCCAGTAGAAAATTATTACGGACAGTACAATGTTTCTCTCTCTGTACCTTGTATTGTAGGTCGCGATGGAGTAGAACAAGTTTTGAAAGCTCAATTGTCACCAGAGGAACAGATCTTGTTTGCGCATTCGGCAGATACACTCAAAAAACTTCTCTAAATGTGCTACTCTGGAAGAGATGGAAAAAATCATCAGTTTTTTACTACTCTCTTTGATTTTTATTTTCCCGTCTGTTGCGATGGCCTACACCACAGGTATGTCTGCCTCGTTTGTTATTGGACAACCTGATTTTGTCACTAATACGGGCACTGTAAGCGACAAAGATTTTGACCAACCACTTTCAATGACGACTGATGGAACACGCGTGCTTGTTGATAACGGGCAAAGAGTTCTCATCTACAACCATGTCCCAACCCAAAATTATGCACCAGCTGATGTTGTAATTGGTCAACCAGTTTTCAATAGTAACACAGCTAACAATGGGGGGATTTCTGCAAGCAGTCTGTCTTGTCCATGTTATGTCGCAACAGATGGAACCCACATAGCTATCGCAGATACTGGCAACAAGAGAGTTCTCATTTGGAATTCATTCCCAACCACAAATGGTAAAGCAGCAGATGTTGTGGTGGGTCAAACTGATTTTGTTACAGCAACAAGTGGCGTCTCATCAACAAAATTAAGTGCCAATATAGCTGCAGTTGCTTTTTATAATGGAAAACTATTAATAGGAGATACCAATTCCGGTAGGCTCTTAATATACAATTCCATACCCACCACAAACGGTGCAGCAGCTGATGTTGTCGTCGGTCAACCGGACATGACAACTTTTAATGCCACATTAAGTACCTCAAGTACTCACTTTGGTAAAACAGGCTGCGCACAAGGCCCCAGAGGAATCGCCGTATACAATAACATTCTTTTTGCTACAGACCCATGTAACCTCAGAGTTCTCGTTTGGAATTCCATACCCACCACAAACGGTGCAGCAGCTGATCTAGTTCTTGGCCAGCCTGACTTTACAAGCAGCACATCTGACAATGGTGGCCTTTCTTGTGCTTCAATGGATAGTGGAGTCATGGGGGTATCCGTAACCAGCAATGGCAGGTTAATAATTGGGGATAGCGCACGTGTTTTAGTTTACAACCAAATACCAACCACTAACTTTGCACCTGCAGATTTGGTCATCGGCCAGACCAACTGTACTACTCGCAGCTCAGGAATAAGTGCAAGTACGTTCAGTAATAGCCCAATGAGATCTAACCATCAAGCTGGAGATAATTTGCTTGTCGCAGATCAAAGCAATAGACGCGTCCTCATCTTCAACAACATAGTAAGAGGTCCAGGCCTCTCTCTCGCCGGTTCTCCTACTCATCTCAATGGGAGTACTCTCCGTCAGTTTGGGACAGCGGTCTCTGATCCCCTCTATGTCATCCATTCTGTTGAGTACTCAGTGAATGGTGGATCTTTCTCATCGGCTGTCCCTACTGACGGAACATTTGATGGAGTTAGAGAAGACTTCCATATCGACTTTGACCCTACACTAAACCAACCAAGAGACTCACATGGAGATCTCATTGCTGGATACACCTTACGCTTACGATCATTTAACAACAACGTCGATGTGACAGATCATCTCTTCTACTTCTCTCCATTCACCCTCATCAGTCCTCTCCCAAACGCTGTAGTCTCTACTGCTCACCCTACCTTCACCTTCTCTGTGAACAGACAGAGAGAGGTACTTCGAGATAATCTCTCGAAGTACCAACTCGTAGTGAAGAAGGGTGGGAGTGACCCTACAACGGGTGGAGGATGGCAGACAGTCATAGAGAACATACCAGTAGACTTCTCTACACACAAAGGAGATACAGACAACACATTGGCCTCTACTTACTCCGGTCTCTCTACCAACAATGGTACCTATGAGACCAAAGACTTCAAAGCTGTCTACAGTAATGAGAGTAGTACGGTATCAGTAACTCCCAAGACTACATCCCTGTATGGGTACTACTCTTGGAAGATACAAGCAGTTGATCCTGCTGGACACATACAGGAGACTGATAGCAGGAAGGTATCCATTCAGGTAAAGGGAATGATCCTCGATTCCTTCCCACTCTCACTTACCAATATATCTGGTGTAGGTAACCCACACCTGTCTAGCTTCATTCCCTTTACCATGCAGAATGCCTACATATCCTCATCTACTCATCCTACCTTCACTGGTATCACGTATGCAGGGAGTACTGTAAGACTAACTCTGACAGATACCATCACAGGGACTACCAAGACCTATACAGTCATAGCTACACCCAACTCACGGTACACACTCTCCATACCGAAGAGTGATCTCATCAGAGGGAAGATCTATATGGCAGAGCTTTCTAGCCAAAGAGAGAACAAGTATACAGAGGTACCGGGGTTTACGGTGAGGGTGAGATAGGAATATTGAGTGTCACCCCTGCGTAGGCAGGGGACCAGTCAATAAGTAAAATTCAATAAGGAAATATTTGTTGTCTGGATTCCTGCCTTCGCAGGAATGACAATACAATACTTTTTCCCATTCCCTCCCTTAGATTAAGGGAGGGGGACTGTTTTTACAGATAAAATAACGTCTCTCCTCTAAAATAGAGGAGAGATAAGAGAGTGGAGTACTATCGAAGATACTTTTCAATATTTGCATTGTGTTGCTCCAGCGTCTTGGCAAAATGAACAATTCCTTCTTTGTCGGCAAGATAATAGATGTAGTCACTCTTGGTTGGATTGAGCACGGCCGCTATCGCATCGGCTCCCGGATTGCAAATTGGTGCGGGTGGTAACCCTTTATGCATGTATGTATTATATGGGCTATCAATAAACTTATCTTCTGCTTTGGGTTCCTGCCACCAAGTTTTCAATGTAGGGCTATAGCCTTTAACATATTGCAGCGTCACATCACTCTGCAGTGGTATGCCCGCATTTAGCCGGTTCATGAGTACTCCTGCCACCATCTGCATGTCTTCTGGGGTAGATGCTTCATGCGCGACGATCGATGCCAGTGTTAGCGTGTTCTGTTTTGACAACTTTCCTTGTCCATATTGATCAGCTAGCTTTTGATATCGTTTTTCAAATGTATTACTTAGCAGCGAAACCACACTCTGTGCAGTTGCATCTTTCGGGATCAGATATGTATCGGGAAACAGCATTCCTTCCCGTGATTTTGCCAGCGCGATAAATTCATCCGAAGCAAATGTTGGATGTAGGTGTGCCGCTATTTCCTGGGCCATTTCTTCGCTGCGCCAGCCTTCTAAGAGCGTCACCCAAGAATCCTGCGCCTCTTGGTGCAAAACATCCAAAATTTGGCGTGGTGACATAGAACTAGAAAGTGTATATGTTCCAGGTTGAATAGAACCGACTTTTTGATCTGACAATCCCAAGAAGCGCATCGACCATTGCGTCCGTACAAATCCTTTTGACTGTAAATTGAAGGCGATTTCACTAAACGTGTCCCCTTTTGCTATGCGGAATTGTTGTTTACCTTGGTCACGAACAGAAAGTGGACCAAAGGCCCACCAAATACCCGCACAAATACTAACTACAAAAATGAATACCAAGGACAGGAAGGCTATTCCAAGTTTCTTTTTCATGAATGAAGATCCAGATAGTCTTGTAATATGATGGCTGCCGCGATCGCGTCATCCTCCACGCGCTTTTTTTGTCCTTTTTTATTTGCGAGGTATTCATTGGCCCTATGCGTAGAAAGTGTCTCATCGACTTCCTCCACTTCTACTCCATAAAGCTCCCGCAGTTTGCTGGCAAAAGCCCGCTGGGATTCTTCCTGATTGCCGTTTGATACACCGACTAAGATTCTTTCAGGATGGAATTTGCTAATGATTTTTGATATTTCACTGTATACTTTTTCTTCGTTGCGGATAATGAGATATGGCTCGGCTAAAGGAGTGGTCGCAAGTGCCACTCCAATTTTTGCTTGTCCGTAATCAAAACAAAGAATATTCATAGTGTCAGGGGGATGTTACCTCTTCCAGGGTAGCTTCCACAACCCCACGTCGCAGAATCGTCCCCTCCGGCACACAGGTAATGAGCTTTAGCATCCGCCGGTTTGGATCTTGCGCAAGGATCCGCGCATCATCGGGCTGGACTTCATACTTTCCAGTCACACGGTAATGGAACACTACTCCGTCCTTCTTTATGATGATTGCATCGTCACGCTCCAGCGTCATGATAGTTGAAAAGATCGAGAGGTATCGGCGCGGATTTTTTTCGCTTGGATCATAAAACTGCCGCAACACTGAATGTCCGAAAATAACCGGTGCACCTGTGTCACCCACTTTGGCAGTTCCCGGATACTGGATTAACCCGTGGTTAAGATCTGTGCCACCGACAGTCACAATGGCCTGGGCCATGCGGACTTTGGGAATCTCAATACTAAATTGATCCTGCACCTGATTTTTTGGCGTATCAGGAATTTGATGCTGCGGAAACCAATTAGAAAGATCAGTGAAATCGAGCTCTTCGGCCACCACGACAGGTGTGGGCTTGGGTGTCGGGAATAAATACTCACGTTTCATGAGCGTGCTCTGTGCCTGTGGTGCACTCATAGCTGATTGGGTAGATGTGATGGATGTGTCCTGGACTGGAAACAAACTATAGGAAAGTACTGGCCAAACTGCAGTACCCAACAAACACCCTCCTACTGCCAACAATAAAATGGGTATAACACTCTGGCTCAGCCTGTGCAGTACATTCTTTTTTGCCTTACTTTTGCGATACTGCTGCAACCAATGGGGATTACCATGCTGTTTCGTGTAACTTTTCAATGCCATACGAGCTATATCGACTTTACAAATATATGCAAATGGGAGCTATCGGGCAGTTTATGAAGGAATCCCGCAGCAAATGAAGGTGTAAATTCAATGGTATGTGACTCAATGCCACTCTGGGCATTCAGATACCCTTGCACCGCACTAATATCCTTGCCTGCCAAGTATGTACCGAGCGCTGCTGTATCAATTGTGGGAACAGAAACAGTAGAGATCTTGGCATGAATCTGCGCTTTATTTCCAGTCAGTATTTTCTGATCCAGAATATCCAGTGTCGTCTTCTCCTTTTGCAATACAACACCCTGCGCAAGTGTGGTAGAAACTTTATCCTGCAGTAGTGTCGTGAGATCTTCTTTTGAATACACGAGACCTGTCATTTGCACGCTCATTGATAACGTCAGATCTTTTGCTTCCTGACCGACCGTGCCGCTGAATTGTTTATCCCCTAGCGTCACCTGATCCGAGATAATGACATCCTGGCCACTCTCAATTGATTGCGACAGCTGATCTTTGGCCTGTACTTTTAAATCTACTAATAGTGCACCGGTTAAATCGGTATAGTCCTGATCCGAGACCGCCTGGATAGTCCTGCTCGAACCCCCCGCAATGTCTGTTTTCGCAGCACCCACGAATGCAGATTTATCATACGTCGCAATTGCAAATTCTGAGTCTTTGGGAAGATTAAATGATGTTCCGAAATCAACTGCAGTAATATTTACATCAGTTTCCCCATTCGTGGTAGTGCTATATGATGCTGCGCTTGCTGAGGCTACAGTCACACTATCATCCAGGGTGTACTTTAAATTTCCATCAGATACTTGGGTGCCAGCGGTAAATGACTTGGCTGCAAATGTTTTATTAAAAAGTTGAATTGTTCCCTTGGCTTTGTCACCGATAATCTTTTTCCCCGTCGTTCCTACCGTCTTTGATCCATTGACGCTGATTGCTTTGACATCCGCCTTCAGTACACTTTTTGCGGGATCACATTGGGCTACAGTCGAATCCACCGTCAAAGTAACTTCTTCACTGACGGGCTGACTTTTTGGAATAAGGTCAATCCGTACGGAGACCATTTTGCCAATCGCAAACACAGTGCCTGCACCTAAAATCACGAGCAGCGCAATTACAGCTCCAAGTAATATCCCCACTTTTTTGAAAGAGCGCTGAGATTTTGCTTGTGGGACCATACGAACTGGCTCATCTTCAACCTCTAGTTCTTTTGTTTGAGCTGACGATTGTTCAATGGGTACGAAACCAAAGCCAGTATCATGCACAGGGATCTCTTGTTTTTCTTCACCGATGACCCCAAGGGCTTTCGCTACCTCCCGTCCACCACTCGTCGCGATAGCTTCCAAAATCTCTTTTGTTCCCAGAGACTTCACTGTGGGTGGTTGTGAGAATAAATTCTTTTCCCAAATAATTGCTTGGATAGTCGTCGTCAGAGTTGCTAAATCTGCTTGAGACGACCCAAGTGAAAGTACTTCAATGCGGGTTGGTAGACTTTGTGCGCTATTGCGGGTCAGCGCTTCTTTCAGATCCGCCACTATATCACTGCTGCGGGCAACTTCTGTCGGTGCGCTCACTTCGCCTTGCCGCGCTATCACAACATTTACAATCTTCTCTTCTACTTGAACGAGGATCGTGCTGATACCCGTCCCATGGTGTTCCTTGAGCTTTGTGAGCATTGCTTCATGCAGCACGACAAATCCGACTGATTTTAAGTTCAACTGTGTGGTAATGGATTTTAATAAGTGCTTCTTTTCATTTTTGATCGTCTCGCCATTTGCCCATGCATCAGGAAATGCAAACAAGACTTCACTCGCTGTGGCTGCTGCTTGACCC
>DATIJC010000025.1:0-6556 GCA_035479015.1 Patescibacteria group bacterium
TATTGTCATAGAGAAAACAAGGGATACTTAATGAAATCACTTTTAGTTAACGTGGATGATCATGGAATCAAGTATCAATGTCTAGCTTTCGTATGCCCTGGTTGTGCATTAAACGGCGGCACTGGTCTACATATGCTTCCAGTGAATACGGATCAAAAGTCCCCAGCTTGGGATTGGGATGGAAATACTGAGGCTCCTACTATCAGTCCATCAATTCTAACAGGGAAAGATGACGACGCTCATCGTTGCCACAGTTTTCTCACAGCTGGAGTTTTCAATTTTCTAGACGATTGCGTACATGATCTAAAAGGTCAGAGTGTTCAGATGCCAGATCTACCAGAGTGGTTTATTGAAGAGCGGACATGAAACTCTTCGACGACTACTACATGTTCGAACTAGGACCATTTCGTTGTAGGCGATCATTGTTGTGGCAGGATTGGTGGATGGGCGTATTTAATCGAGGGAGGTAGTAATGGCTACATCTAAGAAACGAATTAGGGACGGTTGGCCATGGATATTGGCTGCCGTTATTCTAGCTTTGCTCATTGGTTTTGCTGAATACTACGCAATTCTACACACTAATTAGGAGGTGAGTAATGGAGCTGATGACCCATCAGTTGAATGCCAGCAGACAGCTGGAGAGTGGAAAGATTCTATACGGCGCGGTTGGCATTGGGAAGTCAGCTACCGTACTCGACTACTACACACGAGAAGAAAGTCCGAGAGATATCTATGTCATCACTACAGCTAAAAAACGTGACTCTGGAGATTGGGAGAGAGAGGCTGCTCAGTTCGGAATTGGTAGAGAACGATCTTGCACAACTCATGGGACAATTACGGTTGATTCCTGGAATAACATTGGGCAATATCGTGACGTTGTCAACGCATTCTTCGTTTTCGACGAGCAGCGTGTTGTTGGTCATGGAGTTTGGGTCAGACGATTCATTACGATCGCCAGAGCAAACCATTGGGTACTCCTCTCCGCCACTCCAGGCGATACTTGGCTCGATTATGGACCAGTCTTCGTCGCCAACGGATTCTACAAAAACCTAACTGAGTTCAAGAGGGCTCATGTTATCTATCGAGCATACGTCCACTATCCAGTAGTTGAGGGTTATATAAATGAGACCAAGCTGGAGCTACTCCGTAACCACATACTGGTGGAAATGCCCTACCTGCGGTTATCTAAACAGCATCTCAATTACATCGACGTTGGTTATAATCACCAGGAAGCACAACGGATACGAAGAGATAGATGGAACACTGTTGAACAACGTCCCATTAGAGATGCGGCGGAAATGTGGCGGCTCCTGCGGAGGGTTAATAACTCTGATCCTTCACGTCTTGAAGCAGTCAGATTCCTGATGAAGGCTCATCCAAGGCTCATCATCTTCTACAATTTCAACTATGAATTGGAGATTTTGAGGAGCCTTAAGGATGAGATTGAGGTGGCGGAATGGAACGGCCACAAGCACGAATTGGTGCCATTGACAGACCGTTGGGTGTACCTGGTGCAGTATGTTTCAGGCGCTGAAGGCTGGAATTGTACGTCCACAGATGCCATGATTCTGTACTCTTTGACGTACTCTTTTAAGAATTTTGAGCAGGCTAGAGGGCGAATTGATCGACTCGATTCTACGTTCATGGATCTGTATTATTACATTTTTGTGTCAAATCTGGAGGTAGACGTTGCAGTACGCAAATCTTTGGGTCAAAAACAGTCTTTCAACGAACGCAAGTATTTGAAGGAAAAAGTGGGTAAAAACGAGGGAATTTTAGAGGGAATTTCGGCAAATTGAAAAAGTGTCAAAAAATGACACACAAATGAAAGTATCATGAAAGGTGCATAATGGTACAAAAAACGGGGTTAAAAGGGTACAAACGAGGACAAACTGGGTGTGTGTCAAAAACCATTTTTTTCGAGTATAAAAGTCTTTGGAAAAAATCATAGTATAATATTTTTCCGCCCGCGTAGTAAGGGTGTATGAAGTTAAAATTCCTGGCAAGTTCTTTGGAAAAATTTATGACATTTGACACACTTTTTTGAAGGCCAGGAGATTTGTAATCGATTGTCCTACTTTGTATACATAATTTAGTCCGTTATGCGGCTTTCATTCCCTGGATTTCCCTTTTGTCCGTATTTTGAAAGGAGGGCGTATGCCTCCAGCTTCAGTTATTCAAGAAGTTTGGGTTACAATCAAAGAGTTCCCAGATTATTCTGTCAGCAATCTTGGACGAGTTCACAACGATAGGCTAAATCGATATCTAACACCGAGTCAAAACAACTATGGACATCTGAGAGTTGCGTTTACTCCGATGCGCATCACTCGTTCAGTTGCTCTTCTCGTAGCTGAGAATTTTGTCGAGCCTCCAGACAATATTTCAGATTCGGTTATTGTTCTGGATGGGGATCTAACTAACGTAGCTTTTTTTAATCTTGCTTGGCGACCTAGGTGGTATGCATATCAGTATGCTCAACAACTTCGTCGACCAATTCGTTTACACTTCAAAAATCTGCATGTTCGGAATGATGATACCAAAGTTGTGTATGAATCAATATTGGCTGCTGCCAAAGCGGAAGGACTTTTACTTGATGATATCTGGGACTCAGTCAACACTGGAAGACGGATTTATCCGTACCATCACAAGTTCAAAATTTGGGAGAGAGTATGATCTAGCATCGCAAACAAGGATTGTAATGAGAAGGAGTCACATTTTCACACAATTCATCCCATTCTTTTTTGGAGGTGACATGCGCAAAGAATCGGTGTATCGTTCTGAGCTGGTTCAAAGAATTGAAGACAGATTCCCTGGGTGTGTCATCGTTCCAACAGACCCACAGCGTCAGCAAGGAATTCCAGACATCGTTATTTTGTTTAAGAAGGTTTGGGCAATTCTCGAATTGAAGCGAGCGACTAATGCTGCTCGTCGACCAAACCAAACATTCTTCGTAGACAAATTCAACGACATGTCTTTTGCTGCTGTCATTTATCCCGAGAATGAGGAGCGCGTTCTCAATGATCTTCAATCAACACTCGGGCTTTAGTGGACGGCATGCTTTTCTGAGTCCAAGTAATTATCATTGGCTTGGATACAACGACGAAAAACTTGAAGCTCGATACTTTGCAGCCAAAGCTGCTCGTCGTGGAACAGATCTTCATGATCTAGCCCACAAAGCAATTCGTCTTGGTGTCAAACTTTCCAGAGCAAATCAAGCATTGTCGACATATGTTGGTGATGCAATTCAGTATGGAATGAACTGTGAACAAGTTCTGTACTACTCAGAAAATTGTTTTGGTTCAGCTGATACCATTTCGTTCCGTAGAAACAAACTTAGAATCCATGACTTAAAAACTGGGATCGTTCAAACTTCAATGAAGCAACTCGAAGTTTACGCAGCGCTTTTTTGTTTAGAGTATGGCGTCGATCCTTACAGTATTGAAATTGAACTTAGAATCTATCAACGTGATGAGATTCGAGTTTATGAGCCACCTTCGGAGGCGATAGCAAACATCATGGAAATAATCGTAGACTTCGATCAACAAATCGAACGAATTGAGGAGGCCCGTTGGTAGTTGTTGAGGAATCAAACTATCTAGCACATTATGGGATCCTCCGTAAGTCGGGTCGATATCCTTGGGGATCTGGCAAAGATGTTCCCACTCGAAACCAATCGTTTCTTGACACCATTGATGGCCTTCGCAAGCAAGGTCTGTCAAACAAAGAGATTGCCCAAAGCTTTGAGATGTCAACTACAGAACTTAATGATCTCAGGGCTGTGTCTAAGGCTAGGCAGAAGCAGTGGCAGGTAGAACAGGTTTGGCGTCTTACAGACAAGGGTTTGTCTAATGGTAAGATTGCTGAAGTTATGGGTCTTCCTGGAGAATCTTCTGTTCGAGCCATCAAGGCGCCAGGTGTGAAAGAGCGTGCTGAAGTAATCACCTCTACAGCAGACATGCTGAAAAGAGAGGTTGAGGATAAGAAGTTTGTTGATGTTGGTACCGGTGTTGAAAACCATCTCAACATCAGCAAAGAAAAACTTCGGGCTTCGGTTGCTCTGTTGAAGCATGAAGGATACAACGTTTATCCTGCTAAATTTCCTCAAGCCGGAACCACTCATGACACACAAATGAAGGTTTTGGTTGCTCCTGGAGTTAGCTTTGGCGATGTTCAGAGAAACAAGCTGAATGTTCAACAAATCAAAGCTGTTTCTCCAGATGGTGGAAAGAGTTGGGATGATGGAGTAGTGCATCCTTTCGTGTCAATTCACCCAAGCCGCTTAGAGGTCAGATATAAGGAAGATGGTGGTGATAGGTCAGACGGCGTAATCTACGTCAGAGAAGGCGTTCCAGACGTGTCTCTGGGCAAATCTAGGTATGCTCAGGTTCGGGTTAAGGTCGGCGATAGTCATTACATCAAAGGCATGGCTATTTACAGGGATGATCTTCCTCCCGGAATTGACTTGGTTTTCAATACAGTCAAATCTAAGGCCGATGTTGGAAACAACAAACTGGATGCTCTGAAAGGGCTTGAACCAGATCCCGCTTTCCCATTTAAGACGGTTGTTAGGCAGATTAAGGAAAATCCTGGATCTAAGGATCCGGCTCATCCTGAAAAAGTTGTTTCTGCCATGAACATCGTTTCTGAAGAAGGAAAATGGAGTGAGTGGTCTCAGTCTTTGGCTTCTCAGTTCTTGTCGAAACAAAATCCGAGTCTTGCTAGAGAGCAACTAACAAAAACTTTTGATCGTCGGCAAAGAGAGTTTGATAGTATTAATTCTCTTACAAATCCGGCTGTCAAAAAGAAGCTTATGGATAGCTTTGCTGAGAGCACTGATGCTGCTGCGGTTCATCTGAATGCTGCCGAATTGCATAGTCGTCAACGTTGGCATGTAATTCTTCCAGTTGAATCAATGCCAGAGAGTCAAGTTTATGCTCCTAACTATCCAAATGGAACCACTGTTGCTCTAGTAAGATATCCTCATGCTGGAACGTTCGAGATTCCTATCTTGACCGTTAACAACCATCATCCTGAAGCTGTGAAATTGTTGGGAAATAAGGCACCAGATGCAATCGGTATTAATCACAAGGTTGCAGAACACCTTTCTGGAGCTGACTTTGATGGCGATACCGTTATTGTTATTCCCAACAATCAGAACAAGGTAAAAATTAGCCCCCCTCTTGAGAGATTGAAAGGCTTTGACCCTCGTACAGAATATAAAAAGTACGAAGGAATGCCGGTCATTAGTGTTGTTCGTAAAAATCATGAGATGGGCAACATTTCTAATCTCATCACGGACATGACTCTCAAAGGTGCAAGTGCTGACAAGCTTGCTCGAGCAGTAAGACATTCCATGGTTATCATCGACTCCGAAAAGCATGAGCTTGATTGGAAGAAGTCGGAACTTGATCATGGTATTGCTGCTCTAAAACTAGAGTATCAGGGTGGTGAACGTCGTGGTGCAGCAACACTGATTTCTAGAGCTGGATCAGAGAAGCGAATCCCTGAACGCAAGCTTCGCCTTGCTTCTGAAGGTGGTCCTGTAGACCCCGTCACTGGAAGGAAGGTGTTTGTCAACACAGATAGAAAGCGTACTGTTGTTGACAAGAAGGGCAATGTTCATGAGATTGATGCCACTAACAAAGTAAAGAAGCTTGAGGTTACTGACAATGCCCATGACCTAGTGTCTGATCTGGGTACTCGTATGGAGAAGATCTATGCAGATCATTCCAATAGTCTCAAGGACCTAGCTAACAAGGCTAGGTTAGCTTCTTTAAATACCCCCCCTATCAAACAAAGCCCCTCTGCTAAGCGCACCTATGATACAGAAGTCAAGTCTCTGAATGCTAAGCTACACATAGCCGAAATGAATGCCCCCCTTGAAAGAAGGGCCCAGCTCATAGCGGCCACCGAACTCAATGCTAGGAAGGTTGCTAATCCTAACCTTGATGGTGATGCATTGAAGAAGGTTAAGTTCAGAGAACTAGAGGTTGCACGTAACCGTATAGGTGCAGGCAAGATTAGGGTAGAGATCACACAGAAAGAGTGGGATGCTATCCAGTCTGGTGCTATTAGTAACAGTAAGCTTGTTCGGATCCTTAACAACACAGATCTTGAGAAGGTTCGTAAGCTTGCTGCACCTAAGGCACAGAGTGTACTGACTACAGCTCTAACGTCTAGGGCTAGACAGCTTCTAGATTCTGGTCATACAAGATCAGAAGTTGCTGATCAACTTGGTGTGTCTCTATCAACACTTGATCGATCAATGGCTGACACACAAGGAGGTGGAGCATGATCGAGTCAATGCTAACAACTATTGACAATCCACATGATCCCTTCACTGACTATGAGTCATGGCTTGCCTTCGACATGATTAGTCAACACAACTCTGCTGGCTTCCTAGCCAGGGTGGTGGTCCTATCGGACGAGCTGTCGTTGGCTGATCAACGAAGAGCAATCGATGAGGCTATAGACGAGATAGTTGAAGAGAACGTAACAGGAATGTACAAAAAAGTTTCACGTGAAGTCCCAGATCCTCCTGATGTAGTGGAATTTA
>DATIJC010000026.1:0-6075 GCA_035479015.1 Patescibacteria group bacterium
TTGGTCTTGCATTGATGACCAAGACGCCTGCACTATTTGCTATTCCCATTTTTGCAATTGTGCCGCTATTTTTCCTCAAAAAGTTTAATCTCAGACCATTCATGTATATATTGTTAGGTGGCCTCCTAGCTGGATTGTTATTCTTATCACTGAGAGTATCGCCTCTTTTTGGCTCACTATTTGCCCGGGAAAATGATTTTACTTTTTCACTCAGAGATTTACTTACTGGACAGTGGCACTATGTGGTTTCGACGAGTATTTGGAGAAACCTCTATTGGATCGCCAGTTATGTAACGCCTGGTTGGCTGGTACTGGCTGTCTCCGGCCTATTCTTTATTCGTACTAAAAAGAATGTACTGTTACTACTACTGAGTGCAGTGATCTTTGCTGCACCATTAACCATCTTGGGACGGGTGCTGTATCCTCGCTACTTTTTACCTGTGGTTCCATTTTTGACGATCGCAGGTGCCATTGGATTAGGAGAGTTGTTGCAGACGACCAAGTATAGATTTTTCGGTTGGCTACTGGCAGCGTTTGCACTTCTTGGAGCCATGCAATTCATAATCCCTAGTTTCGCTGATATCGCCCATATACCATTTGTGATGGAGGATAAAATACAGTACCTTTCGGAATGGTCTGCAGGTTTCGGCAATAGTGAGGTGCGCGACTTTGTGATAAATGAACAGAAGAAACTTCCTTCAGATGGGTCGGAGAAGATCATTGTGCTCACAGAAGGAGCATTTGGGACACTGCCCGACGGACTTTTGATGTACTTTCATGAACCTGGGTCTGCCAAAAATTTAGAAATTCATGGAATAGGGGTGGGTCCTAGTGTGATCCCACAAGAGTATCTTGATCGTGCGAGAACTAATGAGGTTTTCTATATGGTAAATAGTCACAGATTTAAAGTTGCTGATCCTTCGATCTTACAAAAAGTCTTTGAGGTACCGAGACCACTAAATGGGCCGAAGTTAGTGTTATATAGAGTTCTATGAAGTTTTTGAAAAAATATATCTTTGGTATTTTATTTTTCGTATCGTGTGCGGGCGTTATCCTTGTCACCTGCGGCTGGCTGTTTAATTCAGGATTTTACAGGCCCCATGATTACACACATGCTGCGCGGATTGCCGAAATGGCAAGAAGCCTTTCAGATGGAGAATTTCCAGTCAGATGGTCGCAGAATTTTGGCTTCGGCTATGGCATGCCGTTGTTTAACTTTTACGCACCACTACCATACTATTTGGGAGCAGTTTTTTACCTATTAGGAGTGACTCCGATTATTTCTATAAAGCTTTTGTTACTTATTGCTACAGTCATAGGGTTTACGGCGATGTTTTGGTTGGCAAAGGAGTTGTGGGGAAAATATGGAGGCTTGGTATCTGCAATTTTCTTTTCACTAGCAACATACCGGGCATTGGACATGTACGTACGCGCTGATATCGGTGAAATATTTGCGATGTCACTTCTGCCTCTATTATTTTTGGGAGTTATCAAAGTGTGGGGCAAGAAACCCAGTGGGTGGTTACTTGTGACAGCTACATTGTTTGGCGTACTACTTTCTCATAACTTGACAGGGATGTTGTCTGTAGGCTTTGTTGCCCTGTTTGTTGTATTTCTTATATGCGCCGAGGTGTTCAGGAAAAAGAAAGTGCGGATCCGCAAAACGCTAGTTATTATTTCGGCGGGTGTTTTTGGTATATTGCTTTCAGCCTTCTATGTGCTGCCCGCTTTTTTTGAAAAACAATTTACACGCGTGGATCAGACTATAATTTCAGGCTACTTTGATTTTCATAATCATTTTGTCGCGCTGCGGCAATTTTTGTTTGGTACCTGGGGCTATGGAGGTTCACAGCCAGGACTTAGTGATGGTATCAGTTTCGCGCTGGGTTTGTCATTGCTAGCAATAGTACTTATAGGGTTCATCGCGCTGCTCTTGTACGGCAGCAAAACCCAAAAAATGTTTGGTTTGGGGATAACGGTGTTGGCGTTCTTAAGTTTATTTCTTACGACTGACAAGTCGGTGTTTATTTGGGAGCACATTCAACTTTTTAAGTATCTTCAATTTCCCTGGCGTTTTTTACTGTTTAGCCATATATTTTTATCACTGCTGGCTGGGTCAAGCGTACTGCTGATCAATAAATTCAAGTGGTCTGGGATAGTGATTGTTCTACTGATTGGCTGGAGTATATATACAGGCACAAAAATATTTGTACCCGAGAAATTACTCTATGGTAGTGATTTAGATCAGTACTACAGTGTCTCTCCTGATTTTATCAGACAAAACTTAAGTCGATTTCTCAATGACTATATTCCACCGGCAGTCATTGGTGATCATTTTCCCAAGGTCGCCGCTTTGCGGCTTGTGCCAACAGACGCCACTACACAGGTGCAGATAGTATCAAATCAATCATCCTATGTAAGCGCGAAGCTATCTGGGCCGGAAGCTTCGAAGATTTTGATTAACGTGTTTCAATTCCCCGGTTGGAAGGCAAAAATTGACGGGTTCGAAGTACCGCTTGAAAAATCATTTGGGTTTCCAGTATATGAAGTCACAGTGCCCGAGGGGAACCATCTACTTGAGGTAAAGATGGAAAATTCACTAATCAGGACTTTGGGAAATGGTATTTCTGCTGTCAGCTTACTAGTGTTTCTACTTCTGGTCATTTCCCGGAGCCGCAAGAGTCGGGTATAATGAAATGATGGATACGGATATTGTGCTTGAGGCGGCTGAAATAAAAAAGAGGTCGCTTCGAGGAGTTTTTTCTTATCTTCTTCGGACTATTTTGTTGACTGGTGTTAGTTTAGTCGCGATGCTTTTCCTAGGCGCCCGCCTTCGTCCCGAAGAGTACGGTGTATATGGCCTCGTCACCACCATCACAGGGTTTTTTACTATTATTTCTGACATAGGGTTGGCAGCTTCGATTATTCAAGAAAAGCAGACCCCTACAATCAGAGAACTTCGGACCGTTTTTACGGTGCAGCAGGTTCTGGCCTGGATTATTTTCGCCTTTATTTTGGCAATCTCAACGAGTTTGCGTACTGTAGGAAAACTAGACAATGCCGGTGTTTTTCTCTCACTGGCATTTGGAATTTCTTTTCCGTTGGTTTCGCTTAAAACCATCTCAAGCATCTTGCTGGAACGGGAGTTGCGTTTTGATAGGTTGATCATTCCGGCGATTATAGAGACAGTAGCATTTAACGTTGTGGCAGTCGTACTCGCATTTAGGGGTTATGGGATCATGAGTTTTACGTATGCAGTGCTAGTGAGAACTATCTTGGGTGTCATCGTCATGTTGATGCTCAAACGCTGGAGCGCCGGTATTGAATTTTCATGGGCAGATTTCAAGAGGTTGATGCGCGTAGGAGGGGGATTTCAGCTAAATGATATGTTGGCGAAAACCAAAGATGATCTCTTTTATATAAGTGTAGCGCTGATTTTGCCTTCGCGTGAATATGGATTTATCACTTGGGCGAAACAATGGTCCCGTCAGCCATATGCGCTCACTGTAGATAACATTACTGCGATAACATTTCCAGCGTTTTCCAGATTGCAGCATGATGAAAAATTACTACGCAAGGCTGTAGAGAAAACAATCTTTTTTGTGACGCTGATAGCATTCCCACTGTTTGGCGGAATGTCCGCCATGATCTCTCCGTTTATACGCGTATTCCCTGTATACATGAAATGGCAGCCTGCATTATTAAGCCTAGTATTATTCTGCATAAGTCTCGCTTTTGCTGCACTGTCCACGCCTCTTATTAGTACGCTCAATGCGATAGGAAAGATCAATGTTTCACTGAAGATGATGGTGTTTTGGACTGTGAGTCAATGGGCTATGGCACCATTCTTACTGCATTGGTTTGGGTTTAATGCAATAGCGCTGATTAGCGCAATCTTAGGAGTCACTTCATTATTTGTGGTAGCTCTCGTATATCACTATGTGAAGTTTGATTTTCTTGATCAGATTTGGAGGCAGACCCTTGCAACTATGGTAATGGTTGCGCTACTTTGGATCACCAGAGCGATGTGGTCGCAGTCAGTTGTTATGCTCATGGCGGGAACTATCCTCGGAGGAGTGCTATTTGCTACACTGATGGTAGTCACTGGATACAAGAAGGTGTGGAGCGAGATAAGGTCACTTTTGAGGAAGTAATATGTCAAACACAACTGCCATCGTTCATACTAAAAATTCGCAAGAAACGCTAGAGCAATGTTTAAAGTCTCTGCACAGTTTTGCCGATATTTGGGTGGTGGATAGTGATAGCAGTGACAAATCACTTGTGATTGCCCAAAAATATGCTACGAAAGTATTTAAGATAAAGACTGATATTCCGTTTGCAGATCCACTGCGCAATCAATTTTTACAAAAAGTAAAAACAGAGTGGACACTTATCGTAGATAGTGACGAAGAGATCCCTGAGACCTTGGCGAAAAAACTACAAGAGCTTTCTCTTACACAGGGTATCGCTGGGTACCGCATCCCACGCAAAAATATAATCTTCGGGAAGTGGATAGAGCACACTGGGTTTTGGCCCGATTATATTGTTCGTTTTTTCCGAACTGGTACTTGTCTCTATCCGCCATTTGTTCATGCACAACCGGTGATTGATGGACAAGTAGGGGATATTACTGCTCTGGAAGAGTATGCAATTATTCATCACCACTACGACACGATCTCACAATATCTCTCACGCCTAAACACCTACACTTCTTTGGAAGTTGAAAAGGATGCACCTGCGGACTATAACCTGCGTACTGCGAACTGGTTCTCTGTTTTCTTTGGAGAATTTAACCGTCGGTTTTTTGCTGATCATGGATACTTAGATGGTTCATATGGACTAATCTTATCGTTTTTGCAAAGTATTTATCAACTCGTGGTGGCAATGAAGCGCTGGGAAATCAAAAAGGAGAATGAAAGCATATCTCTTCGCGATATAGAGTCGCAGGTGAATGAGCAGTGCAGTAATGTATCCTATTGGTCTGCCAACGAAGAGATTAAATCCTCAAAAAACATTTTCCAAAAAGTAAGTCTCATGTTTTGGAGAAAAATCCATAGTTAGATATATGAATACAGTTGCCGTAGTGTTGCTCAATTTTAATTCCACACGTTTGACAAAAAAGTGCGTCCAGTCAATTCAAGAATCAAAAGACAAGGATCTACAATGCAAAATTCTGGTTTGGGATAATGACTCTACGCAGACTCCCAAAACCGCTGATTTTCCCGGCTGCGAACTTGTTCTGTCCAAAAAAAATCTTGGGTTTGCCGGAGGGTATAACAATGCGATCGTAAGAGCTACCCATCTTTTCAAGCCTGATTATTTGCTGGTATTAAATAATGATACGCGGGTCTCTCCTGGCATGGTAGAAAAACTCATAGCAACCTTTAAGAAGAGCGAAGATGTGGGAGCAGTGGTCCCGAAAATATATTTTGAAAAAGGTCATGAATTTCACGAGTCAGATTATTCAAAGGACGAACGAGGAAAAGTAATCTGGTATGCAGGCGGAGAGATTGATTGGGCAAACATGATACCTTTCCACATTGGTGTCGATGAAGTAGATCGTGGTCAGTTTGAATCAGTGATGAATGTAGAATTTGCCTCGGGATGTTGTTTCCTGACGACGCCAAAAATATGGAAGACCATGGGGGGTTTCGACGAAAAATATTTCATGTACTTCGAAGATGTTGATTGGAGTCTGAGGCTCAGGCGTAAAGGTCTGCAAATCTATTACCTGCCTGAGGCACATATGTACCATCTCAACGCAGGCTCTACTGGCGGTAGCGGATCTCCAATTCACAATTACTATCAGTCTCGTAACCGCCTGCGGTTTGGTCTGCGCTTTGGATCACTGCGAACCCGTTTAGCACTGTTAAAAGAAGCAAAGAATATATATGAGCGAGGGACAAAAGAAGAGCGCCTAGGTATACTTGATGCACTGGAGGGACGATGGGGAAAACACTAACTGCAATTGTCATCACTAAAAACGAAGAATCAATGATAGCTGACTGCTTATCATGTTTGCAGTTTGCAACTGAAGTGATAGTTGTGGATTCCGGATCAATTGACAATACAGTA
>DATIJC010000027.1:0-15956 GCA_035479015.1 Patescibacteria group bacterium
AGTGGAAATGATACTGTGATTTCCAATTATGGTACCGAGGTGGCAGATCCGTACGGCCTATCTCTATTTCGGGCAACCGATAGTGCTAGAGCCAGATTAGAGTATCAAAGGATGGACACATTTGTGGATTCTGCGAGGTCACGAAATGCACTAGCAGTTCTGGATATGCAAAACCATGACCTTCAGACCGCAACAGAAGAACTTCATAAGGCGATCGAGATCAATCCGAATTTTGATTCACCATACATGAATTTGGGCGAGATTGATGTGGTAAATGGAAATCCCTCTGGAGCAATCTCAATGTATCGCAAGGCGCTAGAGATAAATCCGAGGCGTGCATTTACTAAAATGCGTCTTGAGCAACTTTTGAAAGCTTCACCATAGTACAATGGTTAAATGAAAACCAAATGGTTATTCACGCTCCCCATCTTTTTATTTTTTATCGTTGGAGTTTTGACTCTCCGTTTTTATGGCATGAATGAAGATAGTCCAATGCATTTTTTGCGAGGGCAGGCGTATTTAGAACTTCTGACTACTGGGAATAGCACATTTACTCAGCCGCATTTACCTTCACCCATCTTAATAGTTCCAGGACAGCGTGTCAGCACATATAAACTAAACGCATCTGAAGCCACTCTCAGTCCAATTAGACCCATTGGCCCTGATAGGGTACAGGACATCTTCGCTTCCTACATTACACTGACTGGGAGGCAAAGTTTCTATAAACATCAATCATGGAATGCAGAATATTTCTTAAATAATGATAGCGGACACCCACCAATAAGCGACATTTTAGGGGCCCTCTTCAATAGAATTTTGTATGAAAAATTAGGCGTGATGGGTGATGTAGAGTCATACCAAGTATTTGCAATTTTTTGCGCGACAGTTGCACTATTTCTCGTGTACCTATTCTCTTCACATGTCTTCGGAAAAACAGCAGGCATTCTTTCCGTTTTATTTTTGGCAACATTTCCATTCTTTTTCTCTGAGATGCATTACAATATCAAGGATATTCCCGAATTAACATTTTTTACTGGGACAATTATTTCTTTTTATTTCTGGTTCAAAAGTTTTGCAAAGAGAAGCGGGGACTACAAGCTTTTGTTATTAGTGATCACATCATCGTTTCTTGCTCTCGGAACTAAATTCAATGCTGGTTTTATCCCTTTTATTTTATTACCTTGGATTTTTGTTATCCGTAGGACTGAAGCCTACAAGAACTGGTTAAAGCCAAAAACAATACTAGTATCTCTACTGGGAGTAACAACAGTATTAGGTCTTCTCATTTTTTTTTGGCCTTATCTTTGGACGCAGACTGTTTCTCGCCTTTTTGATGTAATTCGTTTTTATTCTGAAACTGGCAACACTGATCTTCGTATTGAAACGTCGTTACCCTACCAATTGGAAAGAGTTAATTTACTCCCGCCAGTACTTATCGCAGCTATTACGCCGCCATTAACATTATTGGGTTTTTTGCTGGGCATATTTCTACTACTGCGAAAGAAGATCCAAACCCGTTATCGTGAAGGTCTATTATTGTTTATTTGGTTGATTGTACCCATCCTGCGAGTTGTTCGGCCAGGCGCAGATGTCTTTGGCAGTATACGTCAGTTCATGGAATTCTTGCCTGCAGTCGCAATAATCTCGGGGGTAGGAATAGCTTCGCTGTTATCCTTTCTGTCACAACGATTACGAGTGGATAAGAAAATTTTACTGGTGATTTTCTTAGCGATTTTGTCCGTGTTTACTGTTGTTACATTTTATAAATACTTTCCAAACGAGAATGAGTACTTTAATTTCTTAGTAGGAGGACCTACTGGGGCACAGGAGAAGCGATTGCTCGACTGGCAAACAAATTACGATAATCCGTATAGACAGACCGTCAATTGGTTAAATGCGAATGCACCAGCTGGAGCCAAATTAGCATACCTTGATGGAACTATGATTGGCATTCCACCAATTTGGTTGCGGAGGGATATTGCGATTGGCTCGTACTTCAGCGGTTTTTCCCAGCAAGGTGAGTATGTGATGTCTATCGTCTATCCAAACCCACCTTCAGTCTTTGCATATGGTTATCTTGATCGTTTTCTCGCTCCTGTATATGAAGTGGAGGTGGATGGGGTTGCAGTTGCAAAGATTTGGAAAAATAGTCCAGAATTTGTAAGACCTAAATATAAATCTCAAAAGAAGCTAGACAAGTATCAAGTGCAGGAGGGAAACGATAAAGATTTCGGCCCGTATTGGGAAATAGACATGTCAGAACCGCAAGCAGTCACCTCACTTACCTTATTGAAAAGCAGTCAAAACTGCACAGACAGTAATGGTTTATTTCAATTGCAAGATTTTATAGTACCTGAACGGCATGACATTGCAAAAGATAAAGTTGAATTTGATTTCCCAGCGGAATCTTCTACTAGAATTCGGTTCTATCTCTTGAATGCAAAATCATGTTTTGCCAAACACAATGTCTCGGAGATTCATGCGCTTGATAACTGATAAATTAATAAACAAGCTTTCTCATGCTATCATCTTTGTCGGCATACTCCTGCGTCTTCGAGAGTATTTTGCCAACCGTTCGCTTTGGGTCGATGAAGCATTATTAGCGCTCAACATTATTCAAAGATCGTATAGGGAATTACTAGAACCCTTATCGGCTAATCAATATGCGCCAGTTGGTTTTCTCTATGTAGAGCACACACTTTCTAAAATTTTTGATGGTACAGAACTTGCACTTCGGTTATTTCCATTGATTAGCGGTATCTTGGCTATTTGGTTTTTTAAAAAGCTTGCAGATCAATTTTTCACTCCAAAGTATTCACTACTAGCACTATCACTTTTCGCTTTCTCGGACATTTTGATCCGGTACTCTACAGAGGTGAAACAATATTCTACAGAGGTGCTGGTAGGAATTATATTGTATTTGTTTTTCTTGAAGAAAGAGCCTAATTCTGCAAAAAAATGGCTAATGACTATTTTTGTAGGATTTTTATCCCTACTATTTTCACATGCTGCAATATTTAGGATTTTCACTGTCGGAGTAGTTGAATTTTTTGCGTCCAAGAAAAAGCTAGAATGGGGAACTTATACCGTAATCTTAGCTGTGTTGTTCATTCTACTTTATGGTCATGATGCTTCGTCTGCATATCGTGACAGTTCTTTTTTAAATGAATGGTCATACTTTCATTTACTCTTTTTTTACCCCCCATTTTTTCTTGACAACCTGCGCATTTTTTGGTCTATGATTACTCAAATCCTGGGACCGATTTCGGCATGGTTTGGAGCGACTTTAGCATTCTTTGGAGGATATTCTCTCATCATCAAAAAAGAATTTAGGAAGTTGACTCTTTTGGTCATGCCTTTTTGTTTGGCTTTGGTAGCATCCGGTTTTCAGAAGTATCCCTTTACGCTCAGAACTTTTTTGTTTTCAGTTCCTTTTTTGACGATTTTAATCGTGAAGGGTCTGGAATTTGTTCACGCTAGACTGAGCTCAGAACTCAGAAATAAACTAACGATTTTACTATTTCTGGCGTTGGTCTTTAACTCATGTCTTGTCGCAATTGTTCACGTTGTAAGCCCTAGGCAAGTAGAAGAACTTCGACCGGTAGAAGATTTTTATGAATCTCACAAACAACCGAATGACTTAACCTACGTGTATTATGCTGCTGACGCGCCGTTTCACTACTATGCTTGGCGATATCAAATCCCATTGCAAAATCTCATGATTGGCGGAACTGCACGGAAGAATTGGCATCAATATCTCACAGAAATAGAAAGTATGCATAGGCCTGGCCAAAGATTTTGGATTATTTTTTCGCATGTCATTGTCGGAACTTACACAAACTATGGACCATTAAGTGAAGAGGACTACATTGTCAATTTTTTGAATTCCGAAGGAGGGTTGATCACGAGTTATCACGCTATCGGCGCATCAGCTTATCTCTACCAATGGTGATTAAAGTAGCAAGCGTGATTATCGTCATGTGATATGTAAGTTGAAGTTTGGAAAAATTTGAAGATCCGTATATTCTGCTTTTATAGTGGACTGGAATTTCAATAATTTTCATTTTCCTTTTTGCTGCGCCAATTATCAAAAGAAAATCCCCGTATAAATCCGCGCTGGAGAGTAATGGATTATTGTCACAGATTTCTAAATAATCAGACTTAAACAGTCCTTTCATTCCGCAGGCTAGATCATTCAGTTTTATCCCCAGTAGAAAAGAGAATATTGATGCTGAGCAAATGTTTCCCAATTTATTAATTATTGGCATGGCATTTTTTTGCATTGGAAGTGTAAATCTGTTCCCGATCACCAGTGCATGTGGGTTGCTTCTCAAAACTTCGTAAAAACCTTTCAGTGCTTTTGGAGATACACTCAGATCGGCGTCAAGAATGATGATAATATCTCCCTGTGCTTTTTTTATGCCATCGCGAAGTGCATTTGCTTTTCCAACGCCTGTTTGTTTAAGTGCTGCCACATTTTTGAAATGTTTTGGAAAATCACTTACGACCTTTTGAATCTGTGGCCAAGTGTTGTCTGTAGATCCACCTTCAACGAAGTTGATTTCTTGCCATAAGCCAAACTTTGGGATTAGGGGGAGCATTTTCGAAATGGTACCCGCTTCATTTCGCGCTGGTATTACTATAGAGACGGTGTACTCTTTCATCAATGTATTTTTCAGAACTTTTACCAACGATTGTAGAGCGAAAAGAAAGACTTCGGGTTGCCAGACAGATTGTAGCAGTCTTGTGGGACTTTTGGTCGCCAAAAAAATTGAAATATTCTAAAGTCTTGGATATCGGTTGCTCATCAGGAATTATTACTGACTTTGTCGAAAAATTTGTGACGTCCATTGTCGGTATCGACGTTGACGTGAAAGTATTGCCGAAGCGCAAAAACTTTATCGTCATGGATGCCACGAAATTAGAATTTCGACCAAATTCTTTTGACATTGTCATTTGTAATCAAATCTATTACTGGTTTGCAAAACCACAAAAACTCATGAATGAAATCTATCGGGTGTTAAAACCAGGCGGTATTTGTTACTTCACGCATGTAAATAAATACGCGCTGTTTGAACCGCAGTACCGTTTGCCATTTTTGTCTTGGATGTCCAAGAGGGTGGGGAGCACCTATGTGCGATTGACGGGTAGAGCGCAGTCTTACGACTGCCAGTACTTGGATTTCTGGGAACTTGAAAAGTTATGCAACAAATTTATCGTCCATCATTACACACCAAAGATTCTTCATGATCCAAATAGTTTTTCATTTACGAGAGTCCCTAAATTTCTTCATGTCCCTATGTCGTTTTGGAAAATTCTCGAGCCTTTGAGTCCTAATCTCATTTGGGTGCTGGAGAAACGGGCAAAGTAATCTTTCTTTGCTTGAGTGCCAAGCTTTTTGGCCAGTTTCCTACTAACTAGCAATTTTTCTATTCCATCCGCTAGTGCGATAGGATCTTTGGGTGGTACGAGCAGTGCGGTTTTATTATCGTGAAGGTCTTCAGGTATACCATCAATATTTGTAGCCACGATAGGGAGGCCATATTTCATCGCCTCCAAAACGGATAGTGATCCGCTGCCTTCTTCGATAGAAGGCAATACAAACACAGATGCAGATCGCAGATATTTTTCAATATTTTCTTGTGATCCAACGATTGAGACATTTTTTAGTGCAAGTTTCTGGGCTAGTTTACGGTGTGCAGAAAGTAATGGCCCGTTGCCGATGAGAACCCCTTGGAAAGCGATATTTTGTTTTTGCAAGATTGTGAATGCATGTAATAAGAAATTGATGCCCTTGCGGGGATCATGACGGGAAACACATAACACAGTTGGGTAGTTAGTAGTTTGTAGTTTGTAGTTGGAATTACTTTCGTCTCGAGAAACGGAATAGGGGAGTCGGAGGAAATTTGATACCGCAAATTCATAATTTAAAATATTTTCGGTTGATTTGTAATGGGTGATAACTTTATCTGATTGGGAGAGAAGAAAACGTTCGAGTAGTGAATAGATTTGCGTGATCGTGCAAAAGGCAAAAAATGTTTTTAAACATTCGAATGATCCATGATCACGACGTGAGATCCCTTGGACCATACCCCAATCTTCATGACGAACACTTGTGAAGTAGTCTGAGTACAGTTTAGGAGGCAGGGTAGATGCAAGTTTCACAAAAGCACCCGCAAGGCTCCATGGTCCGATGCCCCATAGCAGCACATGCGTGGTATCTTCTTTTCGTATCGCATTCGCTAAAAGAATAGATAGGGGGAGAAGTGCCACCATGGAACTGAAACGAGAATGTATTGTGTGGATAGTGCCTATCTCAGTTTTTTGTACTTTAGTTTGCCTATCGATGCAGAAAATATGGACAACATGTTTTTGCGCGCATAGATTTTTGGCAAGTGAATAGGCATACGATGCATAACCGCTTTTTGCCTTAATTGGATGTTTGCCACAGATTAGAAAAATTTTCACGTCAATAATTTCATTAGTGATTTACAAATAAAACGAACTTGTGTATCAGTGAGTCCTGCACCTGAAGGTAAACATAACCCGCGCGCTGAAAAATCATCGGCAATAGGGTATGAGCCCGTCGAATACTGCTTCAAAAAAGGTTGCCGGTGCATTGGCACAAAAAAAGTTCTAGTTTCAATGCCTGATTTTTCCAATTTTTTTACTAGCTGATCTCTGGTGAGTTTGGCACTTTTGTGAGTAAGAATTCCATACTGCCAATACGTACTTTTTGCATACGGCAGCTGCACTGGCAGTGTGATTGAGGTTAGTGGTTGAAGGAGTTTATTGTAGAGGGAAACGATGTGTTTTTTTTTGCGAAGCAATATGCGTGCATCCCGAACTTGAGAGAGTCCAATAGCGGCCGACAAACTTTGCATTCGATAGGTGAATCCCAGCTCGATGTGAAGAAACTGAACATTTGGGTCGCGTGATTGATTACGTAAGAGTCGAACTCGGTTCGCAAGTTTTCCATTGTTAGTGACGACCATTCCACCCTCGCCGCAGGTAAGTAATTTATTGGCGTAAAAACTAAATGCTCCGACTGTCCCAATACTGCCACACATTTTCCAATCACTTTTTGTTTTATACATGGCTCCGTGTGCTTCGGCTGCGTCTTCAATGATGAATAATTTATATGTTTTAGCAACTCGTAAAATTGCTGACATGTCGGCAGGGTGTCCGTGCAAATGCACGACTAAAATTGCTTTGGTTTTTTTTGTAATTTTTGGAATAATTTTTTCAGGATCGATATTTCCAGTAAGCGCCTGCGAATCTACGAAAACTGGTATAGCACCTTGATAAAGAATTGCTGCCACTGTGGCGACCATAGTAAGTGTAGGTACGAGTACTTCATCTCCTGGTCCTATGCCAAGTGCCGCTAGTGCAATGTGGACTGCTGCTGTGCCTGAATTGACGGCGACTGCATACTTTGTGCCAACATATTTTGCAAAAGCATTTTCAAAGCGCTGTACCATCGGTGTGCTACCGGATAACCAATTCTTCTTGAGGCACTCATCAATATATTTTTTGGCTTTGGGAGTAAGCAGGGGAGCATGAATAGGTATGATCATAAAAATTGTATCCGGAGCGCATCATACAAGATGCCAACATATTTGGTTACACCGAACTTTGATTTGCCAAATTTCCTCCGGCGATGCACAACTGGAACTTCGATAACCTTCAACCCGCTTCTTTTGGCAAAATACAGAGAAAAGCGAAGTAAAGATTTTTCTTTGGGTAACTTCTCGAACACTTCTCGTTTGAAGAGTTTCAGCGAGGAATTCATGTCATGAAATCCGAAGACAGTACTTCCAAGTTGTGCAGCAATTCTCTTTAAAAGAGAGTCTTGACGACTCTTCCTCCAACCGGAAACCACATCATACTTTTTTGCATATTCCAAGAGTCGTCTCATCTCTTTTGGATCATCTTGTAAATCGCTATCACATGTGACGATCACGTTTCCATGCGCGTGCCCGTATCCTTGCTCAAGTGCCTTCCATTTTCCTTGATGGGGTAGGGAGATGATGATTGCTCCTCTAGCGTACTTTTGTATCTGAATAAACGAACTATCGGTTGACCCATCATTAATAAAAATAAGTTCATGATCGATATCAATGAGGGCAATTTTCAACTCCGTATAGAGTTTGGAAATAGATTTTGCTTCGTTGTATACGGGTAGAAGTACGGATACGAAGGGCGATTTCATACAATGTCTTGAGTATACACGCATTGATTTGAATTCCTACTTGATAAGAAGGTGAAAAATAGGTTAAATGTACCCCTATGATGAACATAAAAGACATGAAACCAATGCAAATTGCCAAAGTTGTAATAGCGATCGTTATTGAGCTCGTATTGTTTGCGGGTGTAGCCGGCGCAACTATCTTCGCTCTGCGTATGAAGCCAGAGCTTGCTGGGTTATCGAAAGGTCAAGCTCAGGTTCAGGCAGAAGTTGATCAACTCGTGAGCTCAGTGGGCAAACTCATGACACTGCCAAGTGATGAGAAACCGACTATCGCTACTGTTACTGATCCAAGCAAGTTAAAAGAACAAGCTTTTTTCCAGAATGCAAAAGCCGGGGATAGAGTGCTCATTTACACCAACGCCCGCAAGGCAATTTTATATAGACCTACAGAGAATAAGATCATCGAAGTCGGTGCAATCAATATTAACCAGCAAGCACAAGCCACCCAGTCGGCGCAGCCAGTGAAGTTCGCTATCTATAACGGTACGACCACTCCTAGACTCACTGACAAAATGGCCACAGCGCTGAAGACTGCAGTCAATAACGCCGATGTCGATACGCAGGCAAACGCGAAGAAGAACGATTACAGCGAGACTATCCTCATTGATCTGAGTGGTAAGAGCGCTGACGTGACCAAGCAATTGGCAGATCTTTTGAAGATTAAAGTGGGGACATTACCTGCCGGCGAGAAGAAACCAACAGATGACCTATTCTTGATTATTGTAGGTAAGGATCTTGAGAGTTCTGCGTCACCAGCCCCTAGTGCGACTCCGTAACTGACTCGCTGGTCATGCCTAGGATCCACAACACTGCTTCTTTTTTATAGCGGCGATCACCTCGGGCATTAATGCGAATAGCTTGCAATTTGCCACGTTTGCCCCAGCGCTTGAGTGTCAGCGGAGACACCCGAAGCAACTCACTGACTTCGCGAATGGTCAAAAGATCCGGTAAATCGTGTATATCTATGCGTTTCTTGGGTGCAGGAGTATCAGTCATACAGTATCAAACCTCGTCTTTCTGTAGCCACAAAGTAGCATGTTGTGTTTGATAGGGTCAAGTGGCAATATATATACATGACAAAAAATCAAAAATCAAAAATCAAAAAGTTTTCTTTTATTGCTGTCGCACTGCTAGCATTTTTTAGCGTTCTGCTGATCTGGTATCTACAAAACGTATCAATCAATCTTGATTCTCGGAGCAAAGCCACAAGTACACAATGTACCTCAGGTCAAAAGCAATGTTACGGGAGTGGGAAAAAGACGTGTATTGGTGGTCAGTGGGTAGTCGGCTCATTATGTGGATCTAGTCAGGAATGTTTTGTGAATTCAAGTGGAAGCCTCGCCTGTAGAAATAAACAGACATGCATAAGCTATGGACAATGCTTACCAGCTACTGGTACATGTTGTGCTGGTACGTCGCCCCAACAGACGAGTCCATACTGTCCAGGTAGCTGGGCGTGCAAATAGGGGAGGGTAACAAGCAGCTTTTATGCTTGTACCAAAGCTTTAGTGATTTATCACGTCGCTCGCGAGTCCCGCCACGGCGGGATTGATATAGTCTGATCTATTTGTTTTATTCGGGTTTTAAATATCGTGAAATGTCATGTCGCACAATATTCAGCAATGGGGAAAACCTTTTGCCAGAAATTTTATTGAAGTAAATGCAAGAAATATCGAGCGCAGCGAAGATCCCGCCGCGGCGGGATGCTTCTATATTACGGAAGCCTTAGTAGTATGTAAAGATTTGTGTCGTTAGGTAATGCAACATATTTCTCTTTTAGAATTTGGTATTTGGATTTTGGAATTTAAACAAACTCCCCTGTACCAAAGCCTCAAAATCGGTTTTTGTTGTTTTGTGATGTATGTTTGGTCATTTGTTTTTACCCACCAAAAACCCCGCTTTTTTACGGCGGGGTCAACAACTTCGATAAGTTATTTTTTTACTTCAGTTCTACGGTTGCGCCGGCAGCTGTGAGTTTGGCTTTCGCATCCTCAGCAACTTCTTTTTTGACGCCTTTGGCGATCTCAACTGGCGATGGTTTCTCAACCAATGCTTTTGCTTCACCAAGCCCGAGTTCGGGTTTAATTAGGCGGACAGCTTTAATGACTTCCAGCTTCTTGTCACCGAATGATGTCATGATGACATCAAACTCGGTTTTCTCTTCTGCTGGAGCCGCTGCGGCTGCTCCTGGCATTGCACCCATCATGACTGGAGCACTGGCGCTAACGCCAAACTTCTCTTCCAGCGCTTTTACAAGCTCTGACACTTCTAAAAGTGTCATCTTTTCCACTTCGGCGACGATTGATTTAATGTCAGCCATAAGACTCCTTTAATAATTATACTTTGCGCGTAATTGCGCCTAAAGCCAAAACTAAATCTCTAACACCCGCGTTGAGTACGCCAACTAATTTACTGGCCGGTGCGTTTAAGCGAGACAATAATTGCGATACCAACTCTTCCCTCCCAGGGAGTTTGGAGAGCTCAATCACTTGTGTTTCGGTGAGCACTTTACCACTGAGCAATCCTTGTTTAATTTGCGGCAGGTTATTCTCCTTGGCAAATTGGACAAGCACTTTGAGCGGCGCCACTTCATCTTCAAATGAGAACAACACAGCACTTTGTCCTTGTAAGGACTTTTTCAACTCTTCCTTGCCAAAGGTTTTGGCCAGGAGGGTATTCTTAGCGATGATGAGTTCTCCACCAGCTTCATGTAAGCTCTTTCGCAGCTTCGTCTGCAATTTGACATTGAGTCCGGCGTAATCGACGACGATGGTTGACTTGGCGCGGCCAAACATCTCGGTCAATAGGGCCATTTGCTCGATATTTTTAGAATTTGGCATAAAAAATCCTCGCTTCTTTTGCACAAAGACCACGAGGTAAAAAATTATCCCTCGGCAGGATTTACGATCGTCCTTCGCCAAGCTCAGGATCTTCGACCTACGGTCTTTGGAACAGAGGCTATTGTATCACGAGGTGCCCTAAATCTCAAAATGGAGATGGAGTCGGGGTGGGCGTAGGTGTGCTACAAGCAGGACTCTGGCAAGTTCCGTTGTAGCAGATAAACGAATAGTTTGGATTCCAATCATTACATTGTTGAGTGGTTACGCAGTTCGCCCCGCACACTTGCTCCAGGGTATATGGAGTGGGTTTAGGTGTCACATATGGCGTGGGGGTCGGAGTGGCGGCACATGTACACGTATTGTCAGAGACGCATGATGGGTTACGGCAGACTCCATTGCTACACACAAAGTTGTATATAGTATTTCCAATCTTATAGCACTCAGCACTGGTAGCGCATGTCGTCGTGCATGCCACACTCAAAGGGACTGGAGGGGCCGTGGTACCTGGTGTTGCGGTTGGCGTAGGGGTTGGAATGGGAGGAGGCGCTAGCGCTACCACGATATATTTTTTCCAGATAGTGGTGGAGGCAGTCGTCCTATATAAAGTGTTATTTACAAAGGTTTTTCCTGTCCAATTGTCTACGGCTGTCAGAGTAAAGCCGTTATTATTTGGTCCGAATTGAGTCACGATTTGAAATAAATTGTTGTTAGTCAGAAAAGAAACGCTCTGACCGTTAAAGGAGGTTATCCTGTAGTTCCCCGCTGTCGCCAGCGTACTGGGTTTGCTCTTCCATTCTCTGGTTATCCCTGTGTCCACGCTTGGTGAATAGACAAACATGGAATTAGTTTCATTGGTGTATACACCGTTAAAGTAGAGGCCGTCAAAGACAAATCTATTGCGGGTGGAAACAGTTGGGGAAACCACATTTGTCAGCGTGACTCTAAAGCGCGGGTTAAGACGGGGCATTGGGGTAGGATTGGAGGCGCTGCTGCGGTTTTCACCCGTAAACGTGTTGGAAACCACTACGCCTGTCAAAAACAGGGCACTCGCGAAAATAGAAACAACTACCAACCCGCCAAAGAGATGATGGTCTGAAGACTTCATGAATCAATCATGACTGCTGCGAGAAACCGTGTCAAGAATTACAATTGGACTTTAATGCCTGGACTCATGGAACTGCAGATAGAAAGCTTGAAAGCTTTCCCCTGTCCCAAGGTCTTTAGTAGGTTTTCGACGTTTGCTACAAGTTCACTAGTGTCCATAGAAAGTTTTCCAATCACGACATGCATGAGTGGAGACTTTTTCTCACCCTTGACCGTGGTCATACCACCTTCAAGTTGTTTCTTACGGATGGTCGGGTCATTTGAGAGCGTACCATTCTTCGGGTTTGGCATGAGTCCTTTGGGTCCTAAGAGTTTTGCAAATTTGGTGAGCTTTCCCATATCTTTGGGTGTAGCCAAGAGGACATCAAAATTTGTGAGACCTTTTGTTAGTTCTTCGACAGTCGCATCATCAAAGATGCGTACATTTAGTTTCTTACCGGTCGAGAATGGGAATTCCACATCCAGCGCGGCGACAATTTCGCGCAGGACCAAGTGAGCTTCTACGCTTGCATCAAACTTTGGTGCAGGTAGACTCTTGAGGAGTTCTACTGCATCTTTTAGTTTGTACAGTTTGAGTCTGTCTACTTTTCCATGAGCTTCTTGGTAACGCTTACTGCGGCCAGATTGGCCTTGGCGCTTATTGGTAGCTGCTTTCTCTTCGGTCGCAGCTGTTTCACCTTCTACTTCTTGTACAGGGGTTTCATTCGCGGCAATTTCTTGTTCCATGCTTAGTTGCTTCATGGGGACGAAGAGATCGGCTGTGAGCTCATCCACTGGTTCCGGGATTTCCGACATGTTTTTTACTTTGTATTTACTTCTGGCCATAAGCGATCCTTTTAGGTTGGTTCTAATTAATTATTCCGAATACCTTATAAATCTATTTTTCTAACAGATGTATATTGTATCTAGTATTTCGTATATCGATTCAGGTGTCATTCAATATACGTTATACAAAATACGATATACATTTAGGCGATAGCCACTCCCATACTTCTAGCGGTACCCTCCACCATTTTCATGGCGGCATCCACATCATTTGCATTCAAGTCAGGCATTTTTTCAGTTGCGATGGCTTTGACTTGATCTTTCGTGATTGTTCCAACGATTTCCTTCCCCGCGGTGCCTGTACCTTTTTTCAAGTTAATTGCTTGCTTGATCATTTCTGAGACGGGAGGGAGCTTCAATACAAAAGTAAAGGAGCGGTCTTCGTAGACGGTGATCTCAGCGGGGATGACTTTGCCACGCTGATCTTTAGTCTTCTCGTTGTATGCCTTACAGAATTCCATGATGTTCACACCCTGTTGACCAAGAATTGGTCCCACGGGAGGAGCAGGGTTGGCGGCGCCAGCCTGAAGGTTTAGTTTAAAAATTGTCTTAATTTTCTTAGCCATGGTATCTCCTATGTCATTCCTGCGAAGGCAGGAATCCAGTCAATAAATAATTTCAAAAATGTTTTAAGCGATGAAAGAGGGGAAAACAAAGGGGTAATTCTTGAGGAAAAACCGATTAGAAGCTGTTTTCGTACCGCTTTTGCGCTACTTCCTCTCCGCCCTGGGCGGAGAAGTACCGGTATTATATCATGCGCTTTACAACTTGTTGACCTGGAGGAAGTCGAGCTCGACTGGAGTCTCACGACCAAAGATAGAGACAAGTACGGTGACTTTGCCTTTGCCTTCGTTGATATTGTCCACGGTACCGATAAAGTCGGTAAATGGTCCTTCCACGATGCGGACGGCTTGACCGATTTCGAAGTTGGCTTTGTAACTTGGAGCACCTTGACTCATGTACTTCTGAATTGTCTGTACTTCTTGTGAAGAGATCGGGGTAGGCTTGTTCCCTATTCCTACAAACCCCGTGATACCTTGCGTGGTACGCACCATGAGCCATGACTCGTCGGTCAAAAGCATCTTGATCATCATGTATCCAGGGAAGATTTTTTCCCGGACAGTCTGCTTTTTGCCGCGTTTGATTTTAATTTTTTCCTGAGTGGGGATCAAAATTTCGTGAAGCTGGTTGATAAGACCCATGGTTTCGGCGCGCTGTTTGAGTGCTTCAGCAACTTTGGCTTCGTGGCCAGAGTAGGCGTGCACGACGTACCAGCGGGCTTTGGGATCAGTACTTTGGGTAATGATCATGTGGCTGGCGGTGGATTGTACAACTTCCTGCTCTTCAGGAACCTCTGGAACTACTACATCAGTATCTGCCATTGTGGTTTTCTTTCTACTTAGTCGTGATGAGAAGCGCGATGCCCTTCGAGAACAATAGATCTAAAAGTGCGATGTATGCTCCGACCACGATACTAATAGCTATTACAATTGCTGCTGAGCGTAGGGCTTCCTTCGGTGTTGGCCAAGTTACAACTTTTAGCTCACCGATCACTTCGGTCAAAAACTTTATAGGAGCTAGGGAGGTAACTAAGGAAGACATACGTGCATTAGCAAGAGTGTATTGTATCACAGCCCTGACCGGTCCCCAAGGATAAAGAAACCAAGGCCTAAGAGTAAGAAACCACCGGCTACTAGGAGGAGTGTATCTTCGAGGCCGCCCGTTACTGGCAGAGCTGAGGAAGAGGCTGCAACTACCCTAGGTGTAGCTTTGGGGGTGGCCCCGCTGCTCGCGAGCGGCGGGGTGGCTGTCGCTCTAGGAGTAGCGCTGGCACTGGCTGTTGGAGTTGTGACGGCCGGAGCACGGGTGGCGGAACTACTGGCGGTAGGCACTGGAGTAGAGGTGGCCCCGCTGTTCGCGAGCAGCGGGGTGCCTGCTGCAACGGCAAGCGTAGTATCTTTGGAATTCACAGCAATCTCATCATTGTTGCTCACTAAGTTGGCACGGGTATTCTGTGCGCTAAACTCGGCGATAAGACTGCCTGCATTATTGGGTGTTAAGAGTATCCGGGCGACCTGGATATTCCCACTGATTGGAAAGGCTTTTGTCGGGTCGGTGGTCACCATCGCATAGCGGATCACTTTTTTACCACTTTGGTCGGTAACATTATTAGTAGCGACAGACAAACTTGGTTGATCTGGAGCTTGGATCTGGATCCCAGTGGCAGCCGGATCAGCATCAGTCACGTCCGTGTTGGCGCTGCCGGAGATAGTCAAGATAAATTGAAATCCATTAATCTTGGCTCCATTGGTATTTAGGAACACATCGATCGAGGCTGACTGGCTGGCAGTCATCGCGGTTGTCGAAGGCTGTAGTGTGAGTGACGGGGTCGGTGCCTGTGCAGCAGGTGTTGGCGTAGGCACTGCCTCTGGAGGAGTTTGATTGCGCAGGAAAACGAGCACGCCACCAGCAACTGCTGCTAACACAACAACAATTAGCACAATCGCCAGTGTTTTATTATTTCCCAACATGATTATTTAACTGTAGCAAACTCTGAGCGTATCGTAAACCCCGGTACCTCCGTATACAGATTTCCTCTTTGACTAGAAAGCTCTGCCATATAGGTCTTACCAGGTTGTAGATCTCCCTTTGGTAAGCTCAGGGCGTACCGTGAATTAGGTGTAGCTATGACTGTATAGGTCTTGGATATGTCTCCTGATGTGAGATTGAGTGTGACTGTACTCCCTGCATAGGTGATACCAGTGAAGGGAGGATGGGTATTGGAGGTGATGTAGGCATTCTGCATGGTAAAGGGAATGAAGCTAGAGAGATGGGGATTACCGACACCAGATATGTTGGAGAGGGTAAGAGGAAAGGAATCTAAGATCATTCCCTTTACCTGAATGGATACCTTCCTACTTTCAGTCTCTTGTATG
>DATIJC010000028.1:0-21643 GCA_035479015.1 Patescibacteria group bacterium
TCCATTGCAATTGCCGGGCTCCAAACACCAAGCGCACAATCGGAATACGCAAGATCAGCAAGAGAACCCCTGCGGGAAACATGAAAAAGGCAATTTGGTGCAGCGTATCAATAAGTAATTCCGTAAGACCGCGGAGGTCATGTTCTTTCGCTTTTATAGATAAAAAAGGCAAGGCAGCTTGCGCAATAGAGACCCCAAAGAAACGGATAGGCGCGGCAGCTAGTTGGTACGCACTGTTATAAAGCAACACCAGTGAGCTGCCTATGGAGGTCACGATATACAAGCCCACAAAATCCTCTACGTAGTTTGTGGTAAGTGTCGCTCCGCGTGGAATCATCAATCGATTAACTTCACGCACATCTGGATTTGAGAGTGAGAGTTCCGGTTTATAAGAAAACCCGAATTTTTTCGCCAAAGGAATTTGCACCAAGAAGTGCGCAACAGATCCCAATATGACGCCAATAGCTGGACCATAAATACCAAGGTATTTGGAAAGAAACACAATACCAATGATTATTCCTAGGTTGTACATGACAGGCGACAGTGCGGGTAACAGAAACTGCTTATTGGATTGCAGTATTCCTGACAGAAAATTGGACAGTAGTAGAAAGAACGTACTTACAAGCATCAACCGCGTCATTGATGCGGCGAGAATCACCTGACTGTCCGAGAATTCCGGACCAGTCATAGCCCGCAAGATTTGCGGCGCGAAAATTCCCACAATGACAGCAAATACCACATATACTAGTGACAGCAGCGTAATGAGCTGATTTACCAAATGCCGCGCTTCTTGTCCACTATTATGCTGCACCCGTGTAAATACGGGAATAAAAGTTGCCGACAATACCCCAGCCACTAATAGTTGGAACAAGAAGTCAGGGATGCGGAAAGCAACTAAGAATGCATCGACTTGTAGGCGCGAGATTTCCCCTGGGAAAAAGGAGAACAGAAACCGCTGTTTTACAAAACCAAGGAGGGCCGAGACGAACACGAGTGACGTAATCACCGTCGCAGCCGACATGATCGACGTCTGTTCTTTTGTAAAAAGATTGGAACCCTTACGGAAAAGTGTGTCCACCATTGTTTTGAGGATAACCGAAATTGCGATTGGTTCAAGAGGTAGACATCCCATTGACACCAATCTGGCAAAATGCTGATATGGAGATATGGCAAATTCTTCTAGGCGTAAATTAAACCCATTCAAAGTTCTTATTGCACTTCTGCTACTTGTTGGCCTGGTTGTTGCCGTCGCCCTAGCAAGCAGAAGTCAGGACACTCGTCAAAAAGCGTCGACTGGTGAGTTTACCTGCCAAGATATTGGTCAGCCTTGTGGACAATCAAATATCGGAAGTATCGGGCAGACCGTATCGTGTGGTTCTTGTCCAAATAGTTACAATGCAACACAGGCAACATGTATGTCAAATACTGTTTCCAGTTGCCCAACTTATGAGTTGTATTATCGGTGGAGATATACGTCAAATAGTTCAACTCGAGATCAGTGCACCACAGATACTCAGAGGGTAGAAAAAAATAACACTTCCTGTTCTAATACCGAGCTTGGGCAGTATGCTGCTTATCCATGTAAGAGTAAGACAACAGGTGCTGCGTTGACAATCACATACACCTGTTATAAGGCTGGTTGCCTCTATGGTACCTGGCGTGCCTCCGGATCCTGCAGTCAGCCACCAGCAGGTGAAGATACGGGAAATGGCGGGGGCGGATGTACAAGTGGTTCTTGTATCACTGGATATGGGACATCGTGCAGTGCGATGAGCAGAACAAACGGGAGTGGCACATGCTCTGGCGGAGCATGCTGTGGAGACTTGATACAACAAGGCGGTAACCCACCAGTCGTCGGTTGCGGACAACGCTGCACAAACTTTGATACTTGCAGAACTGGGCAGACTTGCGTCTATGTTAAAGGCAGCAGTACGTGTGGTGGAGGAAGTACAGAGAAATATTGCGTGAAAAATACAAATACCGCTGGATATACTATTGCGACATGTGCTAATGCCAACTCATTGGCACCGGCAGACACAAAGAAGTATCTAAAAAGGCCAGACGGATCAGCAGCCAATGGACAGTCAAATGCCCAGGCGGCATGTAACTAGAGGCTGTGGTATAATTCCGCTCTATGCCAATCACAAAGTCAGCCTTAAAAGCCTTGCGTCAGGACAAAAAACGCGCGATTATGAACCAGCCGGTCCGCTCCCGCGTCAAATCCAGCATGGATGCTGTCAAGGCTGCACCCAAACTTGAGACACTCTCTAGTGCCTTCTCAGCTCTGGACCGCGCCGTTAAACGCCATATCATCCACCGCAACAAAGCCGCCCGCCTCAAATCCCAGCTTTCTAAGTTGGTTAAATAACCCTGTTACCCACGCACCGTCTTTGCTATGCTGGAATAGTAAGTGATTACTATGGCAGCAGTAAAGAAAAGAAAATTCCATGTTCCCCGCATAAATCTCGTTCCCAGAGATCCGTTCTATGACAGCGCGATCGGGAAAGTGATGGTTTGGGCTACAAAGATTGGCCGCTACATTATCATTTTTACTGAGATTATAGTCATCATGAGTTTCGCCTCCCGTTTCAAACTTGACCGGGACCTCACCGATTTGACTGCTGCCACTACCCAGAAAAGTGCAATTATTGCTTCGTTTGGTGATGTAGAAACCAAAACCCGCACTATCCAATCAAAGATTGAGAATACGCAAAAGATCCTTGATGATCCACAGGCTGCAGCACTTATTGTCCTCCTAACCGCCAAAATTCCCCCAGACGTTGAACTGGACCAACTTTCATTTGAGACTACCGGTCTAGCACTAGCCGGACGCGCCAATAGCTCCACTGGATTTGCCCAGCTGCTGACGGCGCTTCAAAATGAACCACGCTTTAACCAATTAACAGTAGATAAAATATCATCTGGTGACAGCAAAGAACAAGGCGTCTTGTTCTCCGTGCATATTCTCTTTGCGGCACCTAAGACAGCTGCCACACCCAAGCCTACAGCAACAGAGGCTCCAGCCATTTAAATCTATGCAGATACAACGACCATCACTACAAAAGACTCTGAATCAACTCCAACTGAATACATTTTACGAGAAGCCGATTGCACGTGTCAGCATGAGTCTAATACTCACTATTTTAGGCGTCTCCTTTTTCGCCCTTGCGGCTATCCGGCCGACATTGCAAACCATGGCAGGACTTATTAAGCAGATTGATGAGAAAAAAATTCTTGACGAAAAGTTGGCTCTCAAGATAAATGCACTAACACTGGCTCAAAAAGAGTTGCTGGCAAAAGAACAGCGGGCTGCCGTCCTGGATGATGCGATACCGCAAACAGCGATGTTTTCGCAATTGCTTACTGCACTGGAAAAACTTGCGTCAGAGCAAAACATATCTATAAACTCACTCAATACAACGACAATCCCCATTGAGAGAGCTCCGGATCCTACCGGAAAACAAGCGCTCAATGTGGAAAGTGTTCCGTTTACGATGGTAGTCACCGGAACATATAATGAGCTATTTAACTATCTGCAAGCCATGCAAAATTTGCGACGGTTGATCGTTGTGGATAAAGTAGTCATTTCTCCTCCCTCAAAAGAACAGAAGGATAAACTGAATATGGGTATTGCCGCCCGTGCTTTTGATTACACCAATCAAGTGGCTAAAAAGCCAGCGGCTCAAATAAAGTAATATGCCAGTACAACAAAAAACAACATTTAGATCTTTAGTCTTTCAACGCAATGTCCTGACAGTGCTGCTGTTCTCTCTGTTTGTCATCTTTATGTGGATCATTTCATCTATTTATTTTTCCTACAAAGCCCCCACCCTGTCTACACAAGAACAGCAAGATATTATTCCTCTCAATCCTAAAATTGACACCAAAGCAATTGATAATTTAGAACAACGTAAGTGGTGGACTCCGCAGGAACTAGAGCAGTTCTCACCCACATCAGATAATTCAGGAGCATCACCAACTCCTAGTGCGCTACCATTGCCTACGCCGGTTCCTAGCGCGACTCCATAAAAAATGTTACTCTCTAAGCACATACTGTATGGCTAGCTTTTTAGACAAAAAACACATCCCCACTGTCCTCGGAATCCTTATTTTGGGTATCGGTTTGGTGGGCGGAATAATCTTGGTCAATCAAACAGGTACGACGGGGTTCTTGCCGCGTGCTTCACCTGAAACTACCCCAAAAAATCTGAAGGTCACAAATACTACTGACACGGGCTTCACTGTTTCCTGGGTAACCGATATCAAGACTCCGGGGTATATCAAGTATGGGACAACCGCTAGCAATCTGAGCGTAACCGTCACTGATGACCGGGATCAAATCTCGGGATCAGTAGATAATTACATCACCCACCATGTAACGTTCCGCTCACTTCAAGCAGGTACGCAGTACTATTATAAAATAGGAACTGGTGCAAATCTCCTGTATGACAATAATGGCACCCCATATACCACCACGACTGCCGGGTCCAGCACCAGCGGAACCAGTAGCACTATGTACGGCCAAGTTCAAAATGCGTCAGGTGTGCCAGCACCGGGAGTACTTGTCTATGTCGCATCGGATGTAAGCGCCCCGCTTTCTACACTTACCCAAACCTCTGGCTCATGGGTCATCCCTCTTTCCAACGCCAGGTCAAAGGACCTCCGTCAAAGTGCCTCTTTTAGTCCGGATACCGTTTTGACCTTGCTGATTACTGACGGTACACAAAGCAGTACTGTCACGGTTAAATTTTCCGGCGCTCAACCCGTACCTGAGATAACGCTTGGTCAAAGCAGTGATTTCACTGTAGTGATAGCCAGTGGCGAACCCACCCCAACTCCGGCTGAAATCACAGAACAGTTACAGAATAAATTTACGAGTCAATTGCTTTCTCCGGCAACTGAGGTCGCCAATAACTCAGTCCTGACGATCACGTATCCTGCGACAGATAATGAAGTTATTTCGCTCCAACAACCCGCGCTCGCCGGCACTGGGCCCGCGCAAACCCGCATCGCGCTCACAATAAGCGGGACGGCCAGCCAAACCGCATCAGTAACTACCACTGGCACGGGCACATGGACCTATACCCCGACCAAGAAACTGATAAACGGAAACTACACGTTAAATGCAAGCGCGACAGTTAATGGAGCAGTGCAATCGATTAACTGAGCGTTCACCATCGATACTACTCAGACAAACATTCCGGGATTCACTGCTACCGATTCCGCCACACTCCAACCGACACCCACAGCCCCACCAATACCAGCAGAGACACCCGTACCTACTCAGGTATCCAGTGAATCTGCTACACCAGTTGCGACCAGTTCTAGGCAGCCTGTGACAGGAGTAACAGAGTACACAAACGTCATACTCGTCATTGGTGCTGTTGCCATACTGGCAGGACTCTTTACATCGTATAAATTCCTCACAACCGAAGAGTAATTGACCCCTTGAATATTCATTACTTTTTCTAGTATGCTGAATAGATAATGGATGATACGAGTGTTTCACCAGCTCCAGCCACCCCGCCAGCAGCAGGGCCTACGCAAGATTCAGCATCGCTTGATGCTGTATTAAATCAGCTTCAGCAGGGTGCTACTCCTCCACAACCACAGGTAAAAATAGACAGCAGTCCTCTAGCAACCCCACCTACTCCTGCACAGCCAACTATTGCCGTAACTGAGAATGAAATATCTGCTGCTCCAGCATCTGTCGCACCTCCTCCCGTAGTTCAGACAACCACCACAGTGACCGAGTCACCGGTGCTTGAAAGTAAAGGGGCGGGGTATCAAGCAGCTACGACTACCACCACAACCACTGTCCCCTCACCTGCAACTCCACCCCCCGAACCACCTAAAAAGGGTGGTATTAGTGCCAAGATAATCGGTGGCGCTCTGGTTTTGTTTCTCCTCGTCGGCGGTGCGATTGCAGCATATCTAGCAGCGAACGCTCCAAAAGGCACAGTCGGCCAACGCCCCAGGGCTGATACTACGGCATGCGAAGTTTTCTCTGATCATATTCATTGCCCACCCGGGACATATACGAAGCAACAGTATAATTGTCCCACAAATACTGGTGTTAATTATCCTGACTGTATATGTAGCCAGAACATGACCCAATCGACTGTAACGGTCACAGATCCGAATGGACAAGATTTTAGAACAAGCGCACCTTCCTGCGGTTCAACTCAGGTGGATATTGTGGGTTCAGGCGGCGTATGCGCCGGATCAGGCACAGCTTGTACCACTGGCGGCAATAAGACCTGCGGTCAGACATGTACCAGTGACAGCGAATGTATCGCCAAGGGTGGCAACGGATCCAATGTCGGTTGCAGAGCAGGCCTTTGTCAAAACTTGAGCTGTATCGGCAAGACTGTACCGGGCGCAAACTGTGATTGCAGTAACCTTCATTCCTGTGGCTCACCTTGTAGCGCTGCCATTGGCTTGTGTCAGACAGGTTCTTCCTGCCGATACATTAATGGTTCTGCCTGTACAGACAATCCCAATCCTAGTAACCCGACAAATACATACTGCGTACCACCCAACAATCTCGCCTCTACACACACTTGGGATCTCAATCGCTGTGTCGCTCGTGATACTGGTAATTCTTACGCAACCCTCAATGGAGTAAATCCAACCGTGGCACAGATTCAGGCGGCATGTCAGCCAAAGTCGGTGTATACATGCCAAAGCAATCCATTTACCGACACGTTTGATAGTTCCCCAATCAACGCCCGTTACTATGTGCCCACGACAACAACACCAACCATTTCAAATGGCCAACTCGTGGCTACAATAACCAATGCTACACCCACGACGCCCGCCACTCAGGCGCAAGGCATTCAGACCAATGCAGTCTACAGTGGCGACTTCCAGGTAGATGTCGACTCCGTTTCTATCAGTACTACTAAAAACAGTGGCGCTGCGCGTTTGGTACTGCTGCGGCCTGATAATACAGGCACTATTATCTCACTATCAGTTGAACAAGGTCCTACAATCCATCGAGTGTACTCACAACAAGGCACCGTTGGCAGCACCACACCTACCGGACTCGTGCAGGATACGACTATTTCAAATACCGCGGCTGTAAAACTTCGCTTGGTTAGAAAAGCCGGAACAATAGTTGCATCTTTTGATGCAGGAAGCGGGTACAAAGAATTAGGGACATATACCGATAGCGATGATGTTGGCATCCGTTTAGTTGGCCGCAATGAAATAGCGACTACTCCAAATTCAGTCGTCGACAAAATGGATAATTTCTCACTACAGTGTCCATCGACAGCATCACCTTCTCCTTCGCCATCACCTTCGCCCACACCCACGTCGACGCCAGCTCCCGTCTGTATTAACATCACAAAAGACGTTGCTACCCCACTTATTGGATCGCAAATAACGTTTACTTGTGGCCAGGTTGCTGGCGCAGATAAGTATGAGTTCCGATACAAGTTAGGTAGCGTAGAGGGAGCACTTGATCCAGTAAATGCGGGATCAGCTATATCAAAGCCTTTATCAATCACGCAAGCAGGCAGTTATAGTGTCCAGTGTCGTCCGTGTGTAGGTGCGTTATGTAGTGAATACGAAGCTTGGTAAGTATGAAACAAAAGAAAAACATTGTACTAGCTGTTCTCTTCTTCATCGTTCTCTTGGTGATCGGTGGAGTGGCTCTGCTGCTCACGCAAGGTGTCAATCGTAAAGCTCCAGTCGCACCAAATGCCCCATCAAGTAGGCCACATGCCGGTGCTTGCACACTTACGTTTGAAGTAGCTGTCCCCTCATGTGGATCCACCTGCACTGACAGTACGAACTGCTCTAATGGCATGACGTGTTCAGGTGGGGTCTGTCGTAATCCTGATTGCACAACTGAATCTACTTGTGTATGTCCTCCCGCGACTATTACGTGCACGCAAGGCCTGAATGACGAATTTGCTAGCAGTACAATTGACACGACAAAGTGGACCGTAGAGCAAGGTAGTGTGGTCGCTCAAAACGGTCAGTTGGTCCTCAGTGAAGCGGCTGGATCGAGCGATAGTGTCTCAGTCCTGAAGACTTCAAGTGTTGTTTCAGGAGATTTCGATACCACGGTAGACTTTAAGTCGCTTGCAGTCTCGCCACAAGTTGATCATGGATCACAAGAATTCGTGGTTGCTGCTCTCAATGGAGAATCAGTACACATTGCCTTCCGTAAAAAAGCAGCTGGGCCAATCCTTGAAACTAACTCTAAAGTAGGTAGTACTTGGGCTGGAGAAGTTGACGCGACTGCCGACGCCACAGCATACACAATGCGTATTCAACGTGTAGGTTCAGATATAAAAACCTACTATAAATCGTCAGGTAGTTCTACCTATACATTGCTTGGTGACTTTACCAGCGCTACAACAGAGCCCGTGCGCATCGAACTCGTCTCTGGATCATGGGACAGTCATCCTACCGTCACAGCAACTTTTGACAACTTTACGCTGGAATGTGTAACCGTAGCCACAGCATCACCTTCTCCATCCCCTTCACCTTCACCTACTGTGAGTCCATCTCCATCGCCAACAAGCACGCCGACTCCAGGTTGTAACAGTGCCTGTGCTACAGATAACGATTGTCCAAGCACGATGACTTGTACATCAGATAGTGTTTGCCGGAACCCAAATAATCCTGGCAGCAGCACCTGTGAAGATTTGCAGACCGGTGGGTTCTTCATCCGCAAATATATGGATGCTGATGGCAATGGATACCAAGGGACCAATGAAAAAGGCATGACATGGAAGTTCCAGTGGCAGAAAGATGGTGATGGCAACTGGCAGGATTACCAAACCAATGAGAGTACTTCAGGTGAAGGCAGCGTCATTACCCTCCCAGTTAGTACAAAAGTTGAAGTCAAGGAAGTCGCTGTAGACGGCTGGACCGCCACCACTCCGACAGATGTCAATCTAACGATCAAGAAGGGTGAGAACCGACTCATGGTGTTTGGTAACTGGCAAGGACCGGCTCCAACCAGCACTCCCTACTACGCGCCACCTGCCCCAAGATGCCAATCCACCTGTACATCTAACAGCAACTGTCCATCCAGCATGATCTGCAGCAGCGGATACTGCCGCAACCCATCGTGCACCGAGAGTCCAAACTGCTACTGTGCCCAGGCTACACCGCCTCCACAGCCAGTAACAGGTGCGAGTATCCCGACATATGGAATACTGGGTATCGGCGCAATCATTACAGTCATCGGACTGCTCGGATTACTGGCAATGTAATCTCCATAGCTCGTTGTATAATTCTTCCAGATAATAAGGATGGGCGCCCTCCTACTCCCGCTGTGGCGGGATTCGGCGGGCAGGCGTGGCGCATATAGCTCAATTGGCAGAGCGGCAAGCTTATACCTTGCTGGTTCTAGGTTCGAGTCCTAGTATGCGCACAATAGAAATATCGTCGTGTATACTAGGGAGTATGTTACAAAACGCCTTCCAGCTTCCCATAGAATTGAGTAACCTAAGCGATGATGAGTTCTGGGAACACGTGGAGCAATTAGATGCTATGGCAGAACGTGCAGAGTTAGGCTTGAGCGCGTTCTCGCTGACCATTGCCTCTGAACAAAAGAAATTAAAGATTCCCTATATCCGTTTTGCCCGCAATTTCCCCGATATCCAGTCCTAGAATCGGTCTTCTACCATTTTATATCCCCGCGTGACTACAGTATGGATAGTATACGGAGAAGCAGTTTTTTTTAGCTTTACCCGTAGGCGGGAAATTAACCGGTCAATCGCCCAATCACTCACACCTAATTCCGCCTGATCGGGCCATACGGCATCGATAATGCTGTCCCGCTCCAATACAGATCCCAAGTTATTTCTCATGTACGCAAAGAGCAATTGTTCTTTGCGTGTAAATTCAGTACTCTCTACCGTTTCGGGGTGTTTTTGCGCCACATAGTGGGCAAGAGCACTATTAAACAACTTACCTGTTGTCGAAACTAACCCGCTGGAAAATAGGTAGGGAGATGTGCATTTGTTCTTTGCAAGCTGCTCCTGCTCTTCACTGGTTAGCGACTGATATATTTCCTCGGACAGTGATTGGATTTCTTCATCATCCGCCAGATGATCCATGCCCACGGCTTTGTATTTCATTAAGGCAAGCTGAAGGTACTGGGCATGGCCTCCGGCAAACTCGAGAATTTGTTGCTTTTCTTTTGCACGTAAATCCACTTCGTAGCGGGAAACAAAACTATCAAGCAAAATGAGCGAGTCTGCGGGCGAGGCGGGCCGCAAATACATGGTTCGGGCAAACACGGATAGTGATGCTGTGGTAAAGACAGTCGGAGCTATCTCGCCAAGTGGGCGGTAAGCAGTAAAAATAAAGCTCACACCATCACCACCTGCATCCTTCAAACTTTGCAAATTTGCAAACAACTCATGTGTCAAATTCTCACTCAGACGGTCAAAACGCATATACACGAGCACTACATGTTCTCCCTCTATTCCCAACTCTTTTACAATCATTTGCACCGCCTCGAACGTAAAGAAAACATCTTGAAGCTGGATGCTTTCTGCAAACAAACGTTTGGAGAGGGCTTTGAGATGATCCGATTGTCCGTCTTCAATAATCTGATCCACTAGACGCTTGAGCGTTAATGTCCAGAAAGGATACAGACCAGCTTCTACAAGATTATTTATGTCGATAGGGACAAAGAAAAATCCATCCGTTTTTAAGAAGTACCGGAGGAAATTACTTATCCCTACCCGCTTCATACCTACTAGCACCACAGATTCATTATGCTTCAAGTGAGTAGAAAGCTCCTTGGTGGCTTCCCAGCGAAAGGTAGGTTTCATAGTCAGGATGACAATTGTACTCCTAGAAGCACCACCACAAGAAGCATGTCAGCTTTTTCGCGTTTTGCTGAGTTGGAACGGTCGTCAAAAGGGGTATTGGCGGCAGGGGCGAAAATAGTTTGGCTAGCGATATTGCACTTGATTGTGTGTTGATGGGTATCGGCCCAATTTCTCCGTATCCATCTCCTTGTGACGTTAAAAAAGCCTGGTATGTATGAGCAGGATTGAATTCAGAACGGGGTATATTAATTCCAAATCGTGAGTTTCCATTAGCAACTGTGATGTATGTCTTCGTACAGATATTTTCTAGGCAGTTATCATCAATCAGCGAAAGCGTAACCACCGCATCCCTGGGTGCGATCCCGTAGAAAATTGGTGCGGTTATTCTGTGCGAGATTGATAATAGCGAGAATGGATAAAAGGAAGTGGCTGGACCGCGCAGAATCAATGTCTGTGTATTTGAGTCTTCCTCATGACCCGCCTTATCAATTGCGACTACTTTCCAATGATAGACACCGCGTAAAGGTTTTTGTTTCACCGTTACACTAATATGAGATGATTCTTGACTGTACTGTGCATCAAATCGAGTGTTCTTATATTCACCGTTGTTAGTGGCGAGGTCGCGATATTGGTACCACAACACATTGTCAATGTTAGCCTTCACTGTGGCAAAATCTACTGGGATATCGTCAACCAGCACCGACCAGACATCGCTCCCTGTAGTTTGAGTTCTGATTTGATATTTTTCAAGATTGTCACGTAAGAACTCACGTTTTTTATTTACATCAAAATCAAATGTCGGATATTGAGTAGTTGTGATTGTGAGATCGAGAGGTTTTTTTGCGACAAACGGAGAAAAGAAGAAAAGATGATCAACTATATCTGCATTCGTATTGATAGCTTTGAGTTGTAATGTATACCCAGGGATAGATTGACCGGTGCTATCTTGTAGTGGATTGGTTTTGGGATCAAAGTCAAAGTGAAAATCTTCACGTGTAGAGTCAAAAAACCCGTCAGCTGGCACGCTAGCAGAGTACTGTCCACCATTTACAGAATAAGTTACGAGTTTTACTGTGTATGGTTGACTGACAGTAGCGGTTCCAAACATGCGCGTAATTCCATTCCCCTTATCTTGCGTTGTGTTTGTGAGTGATAGGCCAGGGATCGCTACAACATTGTTGTATACCAACACGCGTGAATTACCGGGGTCTCCGACAAATAATTTGTCACCATAAAGAAAAACACCTCCGCCATTATTGAGCGTATTTGCAGCTGTAGATCCGCCTTGATTTACTGAATTAGATGTAAAATCTGGTTGGCCTAAAACAATATCTGCAGCCGACCCATTTGTACCAGGTATTGAGTTAAAGATGAGAACCCGATTGTTACTGTTATTCGATACAAACATTCGATTATCCGAAACAAAAATTCCATCAGGATTATTAAAACCACCTGATGCTGAAATCGGTGAAGAGGTAGTCGTAAAATCTGGTTGGCCTACGACCACGTCCGCTGGTTGATTATCGATAGTCGGAAATGTGTTCCAGATCAGGATTCTACTAGAACCAGTTGCATTCACAACAAAGAGCCTCCCACTCGAATCCACAAAAATTCCTCTAGGGCTACTAAGCGTACTAGCAGTTGAGGAGCTGGGTGCTGTGCAGTCAGTCATGCTCGATTGACCTAAAACAATATCCGCCGGTGCATAATTTGTCGTCGGAACAGTATTCCAAATGAGCACTCTGCGTTGGTTCCGTTCCGCAGCGATAAGTTTATTTTGATAAATAAAGACACCTTCCGTGAGCGTAGTCGAAGCAGCATCACACGTTCCATTTGCAGAGGCGAAGTCTGGCTGCCCTACGACCACATCTGCTGGCTGATCGTTGGTAATTGGAAATGTGTTCCAGATCAGGATACGATTGTTGCTTTCCTCGCCTACCACAAGTCTGTCTCCGTCTGAATACACGTACGTAGGATTATTCATGCTCCGAGCAGATCTCCCACCAGTATTTGGAGTAACTGTCGAAAAGTCGGGCTGGCCCAGTACGAGATCTGCGCCCGCACCGTTTGTCGTAGGCACACTATTCCAAATCAATACTCTGCTATTAGACCGATCAGAAATAATCAAATGACCTTTAGGATCCACTACGATGCCGCGAAGAGATCCGTTATTAAGCTTGTTATTACCATTACCCGTAGAGTTGTCTGTAAAATTTGTTTGGCCGATGACCAAACTCGCCGACATATTAGTTGTGAACGCTCGTGCCAGCGCAGGCCTGACAAGTAGTAAAAGCGTAATGGAAAAAAGGGCTACAGTTTTGCTCGTATTGCAGTCTCCTGCTCCACAATATCTCGAGGCCGGCCGTATTTAACACGCGATAACTCACGGATCAAGGCTGCCCGCTTGGGATCCATCATGCGCTTATCTGCCTCTATATCGCGGGTTAAGTCCATCGAAAATGACGGCACAGGCTCATTGCCAACAATCGTACGGATATAGACGTGATACACCTCTATGTTCGTTAGATCAGTTTCTGTGAAGGTTGGTGCAAATTCATGCTGCAAGAAGTTTGCATCTGGAACACCCACACGGAACGTCACGATGGTGCCCACGTTACCAAACACAGCATTTTTTACCTCTTCTTCGATTTGCGCCACGAACTGGTTAGCTACTATCAAGTTTAATTTATACTTTCGAGCTTCAGACAGAATCACCGCGAAATCTTCGGTCGCATAGTTCTGAAACTCGTCGACATACAGATAAAAGTCACGGCGCTGCTCCATCGGAACATCCTGACGGCTCATTGCCGCAGTCAAAATCTTTGGCACTAAGATTAAACCTAAGAATTTTGCATCCTCTTCTCCCAGCTTTCCTTTGGATAGATTGACGAGCAATATTTTTCCTTCATCCATGACTGTACGGAAATTAAAGGCGCTCTTACTTTGACCGATGATATTACGCATCACTTTGTTGGTGATGAATTTGCCAAACTTAGAGACGATGTAGTCCAACACTTCCGACTTATGGAAATCTGACGTCTGGGCAATTTGATCTGTCCAGTAACGCCTGACCACAGGATCCTTTACCTTGGGTAATAACTCCTGCACAAATTTTTGGTCCGTGAGACAGCGCACCAGCTCGATAAACGTACTTCCCGGATCCGCTGCGATCGTCAGCATCGCATTACGGATAGCATGCTCAAAACGCGGACCGATAATACCAGTCTTATGCGGGTCATACAGTTTATACATGAGCGAAATAATTGATCCGACGACGAAGTGCAGCTGCTCCTCTGTCTCCGCTTCCATGATGTTGAGTCCCATTGGCCTGTCCGTATCTGATGGATTAAAATAGATCACTTCCTCAGCACGCTCTGGCGGGATCATCTGCATGATGTCTTCCACCAGTTCTCCGTGTGGATCCATGACTGCCAATCCTTTGCCCGCGCGGATATCCTGCATAATCATGTCTTTTAAGAATTCCGATTTACCTGTACCGGTCTTACCTACGATGTACATGTGACGCTGTCTATCTTTTTCCGCCATGTAAATTGGCTTTTTCTGACCACGGTAAATACTGGTGCCAATAAAGAGACCTTCTGTCGGGATATTAGCGGGTGCCGGTGCCGATTTTGCTTTGAGCCAATTAATGTGGTGTGTTTCAACGGTTTTATTTGGAAAGTGGAAAATTGTAGCCAGTTCTTCGGAATTTAACACACTCGCATCTTTATGAAAGATTGGCATATAACGATATATAAAATCGATCATGAAGATGTGTTTAAACCACACCCTGCTTTTTTTGAAACTATTAGTCGGGCTACTAAATTGAGCAAATGCACCGACAATATTTGTTAAGTGAGAATTTGCGATAATACTACTTGGAGCTGACACTACTACGCGGATACTCGTATAAAACCCTGGCTTTTGGGCCTTGGTATCGATTGCATCGAGTTTTTTGGGGTCGTGCGCATAGCTTGCCTTCTGGGGGTCAGACTCACGCTTCTTTGTATCTGCCACAAACTTTTCACCTGCTGCCTGCCAACCATTGCCTGCTGGCTCTAAGCAAAATTGAACGACAGCACCTTCACCATCACTCATTTTCGAGAGTGCACTGGTGAAGAGTGAGAGTCCATCGGTTGGCAATTCTTTAAACACCTTGATCGGTAAGTACGTGGGACTTGTGAGTGTCAGGGATGCAAATGCGACTTTACCGCCGGGGGAAAAGATGTTGTATTCGGGAGCCTCAGAAATTTCGGCTGACGGATACGCGCCATATACCTGTTTTTCGACCAGATCGCGCAAAGGTTGCGGCACCGTAATATAGAAAACAATACTTTCTTTCAGCGCTACGATTTCAAATGTAAAATGATCTTCAGGCTTGAGCAGTGTAGAGACACCCTCATTTTTTAGTGAGTAGAGTGCCGCAAACATCTGTTCAGCAGCATCGATCTTGATCTCATTATCCTTAGGCAGCGAAACTTTCAGCACGATAAATTGTAACGAGTATTTTTCCCGTCCATGAAAGCGCCACCATTGGATAAACATGTAGAGGAAGACTGCGATCACCAGCACTGGCGCTGCAACCATGAGTGCGGTAGCTGCGAATCCTGCAAAAGAGCTGGTTATTGTTGAAAACGGATCCATATTATTCATCTGCCAGAGTCACTTTATTGCCTAACTTTTTCATGAGTCTCTCGCACCACTGCGCCAACCACCGGACACTGTCGTTGACACTCTTATGTATACCCTGTCGCATTTCAGTTTTACCCAAGGGGAGCACAAAAACGGGTTGACTCGCATAATCACCTGTCGGTGCCTGCGCTGTCTTATCAGCTATCACTATCTCAGGCGGTTTTTGCTCACCCGACTCACCCCGTTTCACTTTTTCCATCCAACCGGAGACCTCAGGTGGAAGTGGTTCTTTCTCGATCGCATCCGATCCAACGATTTCGATTGGTCCCACCAGTTCTTGTGACTGTGGCGCCACCTCTTTTGTCTTGCCCACCGACACGGGAGGTGCTGGAGCAGGAACTTGTGCAGTTTGTTGCAGTGCTGGGCCTACTAAACTCGGGGCAACTGGCTGGTTTTGCGTATCATCCATACGCCTTCCATCATAGCATGGTGATCATGTAACGTGTTGGAAGTGCTCCTCTTCGATAGCACGGACATCCACATCAATCGGGATGCCAAACGCCTCGAGTGCGTCGGCAACTTCAGTGAGCGGAAGACCCACCACATTGGAGAGACTCCCCTGTACCTGCCGCACGAAGCTCTTGGCACCCATTTGAATAGCATAGGCGCCGGCCTTGCCCAGCGGTTCACTGGTGGAGATATAGCGCTCTAACTCTTCATCGGAAAATGGGAAAAATTCTACTAAACTGGAAACGGCATTAGTTAACCGTTCGTTGGTAAGTGGATTAATGAGACTATATGCTGTGACGACCTCATGTGTATTGCCCCGCAGAGTCTTCAGGATCTCACGTGCTTCATCCAAGTCAGCGGGCTTGCTAAAAACTTTACCATCAAAAAATACATCTGTGTCTGCCCCAAGAATTATTGCGTCGGGATACTCATCGACAAGAGCCAGAGCTTTCCCGACGGCCCGCGTAGCTACAAAATCTGCTGGCTCGTCAAAATCTTCAAATCTTACCCTATCCTCCTCAAACGGAGATGGGACCACTTCAAAAGGCACTCCCAAGAATTCGAGAAGTTCCTTTCGACGTGGTGAAGTAGATGCAAGTATGAGATTATTCATATAAACTAACTCTATGGATTTTAACGCAAAACACACCAGGGCGATATTGCAGTTTTTTGTGTTAATTTTCTTGTCAGTTGCAGGAATTTTGGGTGCCTACAACTTTAAAGCAATCCGGCAGTTCTTTATTGGAGCTGCGGGTCAGGAAGCAAACATCGTCATTCAAACTGATAATGTCCAAGGGACGCTGTCGCGACCCTGGCGCAATCTTGCCCAAGGCGGCGAGGATAAAAATTGGCGATTAGGCCCACTCACTAACCAAGTCAAGGTTTTAAACACTGAATATATCCGCATTGATCACTTAACTGATTTTTACGATATTGTCCACGGCACCAGTGGTAACCTCTCATATGATTTCTCCAAACTTGATCCGATAATCGCCGACATAAGGGCGGCAGGCGCTACTCCATTTCTATCCCTGTCGTATATGCCGCTTGCCTTCGCCACCAATGGCGACATCACGGCTCCACCTGCCAACTGGGGTGACTGGCAAAATACCACTAGGGCCATCATTGAGCATGTCAGCGGCACATTAAATATTCCCAATGTGTACTACGAAGTATGGAATGAACCGGATTTATTTGGTGGGTATAAAACCTATGGCTCACGCAATTATTTGACGATGTACACGTACGCAGCCCAAGGAGCTAAACAAGCCCGAGTCAAGCAGCCATACAAATTCGGCGGACCCGCAGTCACAGCCTTGTACCAAAATTGGGTGGATGCGCTAGTCAAATTATCGATTGATCAAAACCTACCTTTAGATTTCTTTTCCTGGCACCGCTATTCAACAAGTATTGACACTTTCCGTTCGGATGTATCCACTGTTCATAACTGGCTGGCACCATATCCATCGAAACAGAATATCGAATTGCTCATTACTGAGTGGGGTCATGATCCTAAAAACAACGCCGGCTATGATAACAATTTTGGCGCGATTCACACCATGGCTGTCAGTACGGAGTTTGTTGATTTAATCAACCGTGCATTTTTGTTTGAGATTCAAGACGGTAAGGATCCGGCTGGCAACGTGCACTGGGGTAGATGGGGCATTTTTGACAGCACTGGTGCACCCAAGCCCCGTTACAATGCTCTCCGTTTCTTAGAAAAGTTGGGTAGTCAAAAACTACAACTATTGGGACGCGGTACTTGGGTAAAAGGAATTGCTGCCAAAGACGGCGAGGATACGACCGCTCTAATAATCAATTATGACTCACAAAGCCGTCACATAGAGACAACACCGGTAACATTTACGGGCATAACTCCCGGCAACTTCATCATAACCGAGCAATACTTTGGCAAGAGTCCAATAGAACGGCCCGTCGCTACCACTAGTGGGGAGTTGCGGATCGCCATACCCTTTGAAGTGAATTCTGCGGTATTCCTCCGCCTCCACCACTTATAAACCGCTAAAGTATTTTTGTAGTTTCTGTGAGAATGCGCGGATTTCATCTAACGGAGCAGCATATTTTTCATTAAAAAGTTCATGCAATCTATCGTTTGTGTACCTTGGGAATACATGCACATGAAAGTGCCAAATCTCCTGATTCCCAATCGGCTCATTGTTTTGACGGATGGTTACACCTTCACAGTGATACACATCTTTTAGTGCAAGGGCAACTTTCTTAGTAGTCACATACACCCTACCAAGAGTCTGTTCATCTACATCGTAGATGTTCTCTATATGTTTGTTGGGGATCACTAGCACATGTCCTTTGTTATTCGGCCACCACATTGAAGAAACAAAGGCCGTCGTGTACTCATCTTTGAACACGATATTGTTCTGTTTTGTCCACACTTCTTCTGTTTCATTTCCCGCAACCAAAGAACAAAAAGGACATGTGTAATTTGCAGGCTCGTGATTATACATACTTTATTTTTTTGACCGAAAAAGAGTACTTCCTAGCATCTCGCGCACCAAAGACCTGTCGGCATTGGCCAACTGCTTCTCAATCGATCGTTCTAATTCCTCTGGATTAATCTGTTTTAACATTTGCTCAAGTTCCATATCCACTCTCGTGATGCCAGCGTGTTCACGAAGTTCTAAGAGAAGTTCCAGACACTTGGTGATCTCCTGCTCTGCTATTTGATTGATCCGCAAGTGTAGCTCTTCACGCAGCGTCGCAATCTGTGCGGCACGGTTCTGTGAGATCAACACAAAAACCGAGAGAATAATTGCTTCAAGTGAGACCACCATCGTCAAAAGCCCGAATGGATATGGATCAAAGGGTTTCACTCCATGAATGACTCCTCCGTTTACTACAATCCAAAAAACAAAAATTGCAATGTTGGCAAACAAAAATCTGGCAGTACTCGAATATGCGGTGAGATGGTCGGCAAACGTCGTCGACCAACTGCGCTTCCGTAGCGACTTCGCTTCTAGCACTTTATAGATTTGGTGTTTAGTGTGATAAGTGGGTGACATATAAAATAATTTTCAATATTTGCATTGTCATCCCTGTGTAGACAGGGATCCAGACAATAAATAATTCCTTATTGTATTTCTATTTTGACTGGATGCCTGCCTTCGCAGGCATGACACTATCATTTATTAATTTGTTTATTTTATCTTTGAATTTCTCGCTTGAAAACTGCTGTGCGTGTTTTTGAATAAACTTAGTATCAAATTTGGCGCTCTCAAATTTCTTAATCGCTTTTGATAAACCTGTTTCTGAAAGATCGCTAAAGAAGATACCTGTTTTACCATCAATGATTGTCTCTAATGGCCCACCTGAAGCGTGGGCAACGACCGGAACGCCATGACCCATTGCCTCCATGGGCACTATGCCAAAGTCTTCGTCTTTGACCGGATACAAAAGTGCTTTGGCACCTGTGTATAGATCGTTGAGTTTTTCATCTGAGACAGCGCCTAAAAATTCTACAGTCTGACCCGCACTTTCTTTCAGTCCTTCCAGCATTGCCCCAGTCCCTACTACTTTGAGCGGAAGGTTCTCGTGGGTACAAACTGCCACGGCCAACTCCGGATGCTTTGAAAAAGCCAACCTATTAACGTACAAATAATAATCTTTTTCCTTGTTTGTCATCCCGACCGAAGTGGAGGGATCTTCTCCCATTGTTACCGGAGGATATATCACTTCACTCTCACGTCTATAGAATTTTTTGATTCTGCTCTGCACCTCTTCAGAATTTGCTACAAACACATCGGGCCGCTGGGCGGTCACATAGTCGATTTGGCGCATGCGGAAGTTGATCAGCTCTCCAAAGATCCGCACCAATGGATTTTTCTTCCAATCGGTCATCGTAGTATATCCGTAGAGCGAGCGTGGGGGCGTGTGGCAGTAACAAATATGCACTGTCGGCGGATGCGTAATGACAGCTTTGGCCATGTACATATTTGTGGAACTAATCACCACATCATAACCATGCAAATCAAAACTTTCAAAAAAATAGGACGATAGCAAACGCAATGGAGAGTACAGTTTTTTAATAAAAGGAATACCTGCAGCCCGACTTTCGCGGATATCCCAATCCTTGAATCTCTGCCAGTGGATTCCTAGCGCTTCTCGATCGACAAATGCCGTATATAGTGGAGCCTCTGGGAACATTTCATGCAGAGCTTCAACAACCCGCTCGGCTCCCCCATACTCACGTAGGAAATCGTGCACTAGTGCTACTTTAAGCTTCTTTGCCATGAAGGAATTGTACCTCTAAAACAGGGCTTCTTGTACGCTCTCTTCAAACTGATCCTGGGGGAGCTGTTTGATCAGTGACTTGAAATCAAATTCTTCCAACAGTGCTGTCGCTTTTTTCTTATCGTAATTTTTGACTACGCAATCTTCCATAACCAAAGTCAGTGGGACATTTCGGTCAATAGTCGCTAAATCTCGTGACAGCTTCATGTCATCATATCCATTCATGAGGTTCTCAATGACTTTTGGTTTGAGTAATTTCTTTTGCTCTTCAGTTAAATTTTCTGGCGTTTTCATTGCTTCATAGATTCCCTCGCTCGTACCAAATGCTTGCAGCAGTCGTACTGCTGTCTTTTCACCCACGCCTCGTACTCCTGGGATATTATCACTTGCATCACCTGCTAGGGATTTATAATCCACAATTTGTTCTGGGCCGATTCCCATGCGCTCTGTCACTTGTTCCGGTCCACATTCCAAATAAAAGGGATCTTTGCCACGTGGCGGCAAGTAGACATGAATATTTTCCGTGACCAGTTGAAATGCATCGCGATCACCCGTAACGATGAGCACTTTATCTACGTGATCCATATCACCACTGGCAGCGCGTGTAGCGATCGTACCTATCACGTCATCGGCTTCGTATCCTTCGACTGCAAAAATAGGAATATTAAGCGCCTGGACAACTTCTTTAATGCGGTCAATTTGCGTTTGCAGGTCAGCCGGCATTTCTTTGCGCTGGGCCTTATAACCTGTGTACGCTGTGTGGCGGAATGTGGGAGCGGGCAGATCAAATGAACAAGCTATATATTTTGGCTCAAGATCGCGAAGTACGGTGAGTAAAATTCTGGTAAAACCATACACCGCATTCACCAACTCTCCTTTTGGAGTCGTAAGCGGTGGGAACGCGTGGTAGGCGCGGTATGCGAGCGCATGACCGTCAATGAGCATTAAAGTAGACATACATGAAACATCCAATAATCAATGTTCAACGCTCAACAATCACTTCCAAAATTATTTTTCCCTTTGAAACTATAAACCGCACTTTAGTTCCAGGTTTAATTCCTGCTGTTATCCTTATTGCTTTGGGAATATAAATAGTTCCGTTAGAATTGAATTTGGCGTAGTTTTTCACAATAGCTCCTCTATAACATTCTACTCTGCTTTGACCTTGGGTGAGCCTACTGCCTTGGTAAAGTCATCTTCATCCATGGATTCAATCTCCAAGAGCTTATCGGCAACTTTATCCAATTGCTTGCGGTACTTTTTAAGTATTGCGACGGTACGCTTCCATCCATCATCGACGACTTTTTCTACAGCAAGATCTACTTTGCGTTTCAAATCCTCAGAGATGGTGTACGGATCATAGACTGCTCTGCCGTAATCAGTAGTGTCATAGACCGGTCCGTAGTTAAGCGGTGCCAAATCACTCA
>DATIJC010000029.1:0-18584 GCA_035479015.1 Patescibacteria group bacterium
AGCAGCGATTGATAAAGGCAGCAGTGACAATGGCGGCTTTACCTATGATTTGAGTACCCCAGCGCATATTGTTCCCAGGGGTTCGGCGGTAGATATAGGAGCGTATGAATACTAATGAGCCCATCAACATCATTGAAGAAAACATCCGCCACCGTCATTTTATGGATGTCATCCGTGAGACTTCATTGCTGTTGCGTGTGTTGACAGTCGGTCTCCTCTTGTTGATCGTTCCCATTATCGTATTTTTTGTCAAAAGAGATGCGGATTTAAAAACTCGTGCGCAGCAAAGTTGTAATCAAGGCTTTTCTGTGGCTACGATAAATTTGACACCACAGACTGCTACCATGCCACCCAATAAAACCTTTAGCTTAACCGCGAACCCAGGGGGGGCAGCTCTTGCCTTTGAAAGTGTAGAGGTTACATTTGACCCAACCAAGATCCAACTAGCCGACACATCTACAATCATTAGCACCAGTTCACTGTTTAGCAGAAAGGTTCTCATTACGGATAAGACTACTGCAAACTCTACAGGCAGAATTGTGATTGCTATGGGTGTGGATCCTTTAGGGACGCCACCTACTGGTCAATTTGAGATTGCGTCACTGCCTTTTACTACGGTATCTACCCTACAAAATGACACCACACAGATTGCTGTGGATAATTCCCGTACTCTGTTAGCGCCGTCTAATCCTAGTGATTGTTATGCCCTGAGTCTATCTACGCCAGTTCCTGTGACTCTAAATCCTGGAACCACAACACCTACTCCAACTGCTACACCCACACCGTCACTCACCCCTTCACCAACACCCACCCGTACGCCCACACCTGTCCCAACTCCGACCCCAACACCGACACATACCCCAACAGCTCAACCAACTCCCACACTCACTCCGACACCGACGCCGGTTGTAACGGGAGACAATGTATTGGCCAATCCTTCATTTGAAGTCGATAGCAATCCTTGGTACGCCCCTTGGATATTTGATGTGAAGTATATTTGTTTACTTAATTGCCCAAGTATTACCAAAGATACATCTACCTTTCATTCTGGCACCACATCGGTAAAAATAGCCCCAGCCAGTGCCAATACAACTTCTCCTTGGAATGTACAATTCCGTCAGGAAGGAAAGACATTGGACGCGGGGAAAGAGTACACACTGACGTTCTGGGCAAAGTCCAACGCTACTCGTACTATAGAGGTGAAACTACAGAGCAGTGTCTTACCATACCCTTCCTATGTAACCCAAACAGCGTCCTTAGGAACTTCATGGCAACAATACACGTATACGTACACACCTGCTACAACCCTCACGAATGTATTTGCCGGATTTAATCTAGCATCTACTGCCGACACAGTGTGGATAGATGACGTCTCACTGAGTGGACCTTCTACTCTCAAAACAGCAAACCTCACGCCTGTGGCAGATACATATGTGAATTCTGATTCGAACAGTACAAACTACGGGACAGCCCAGACTCTCTACGTGGATGGTAAGCCACAAGAAATCACGTATTTAACCTTTGATTTATCATCTATTCCTCCAAACTCGTCAATCTTATCTGCTACCCTTAACCTGCATACGACCTCTGCACAGTACTCTGGCTCGCCATCTACTCAGGATGTACGGATAAGTTCTACTGCTTGGAGTGAGTACAGCATGAATTATTCGACAAAGGCTTCATATTCAAGCAATGTCATTGGTTCATTATCAAATACAAAAGCAAATCAACAATATTCAATTGATCTCTCAGGTCAGGCGATCCTGTCGGCTTTTGGTGGCAAACTGGGATTAGCAATATATCCTCAAGGAGAGGATGCCTTCTATTTCTACTCCCGTGAGACCGCACAGCCGCCTACCTTGACGATTCAATATAAGTGAAGATGTTTTCTTGCTTACCAGTGCGTTGATTTTCACTACAGCGCAGCACATACAAATAATCAGATAACCGGTTAATATACAGCTGTATCAACGGGGTAGTTTTGTGCGCAACGAGTAGGCGCTCTAGACGTCTGCAAACTGTCCGAGAAATGTCTAAAGTAGCAGCACTCTCACTCCCTCCCGGAAGAAGAAACTTGGTAAGCCATCCCTCCTCCATACTTTGCTGCAAGCGTTCACTTTCGTTTTCCAGTATATGAAGCTGTTTTTCCGTTAGTTTTGTTTTCGCCGATCCTGCAATTTGTGCCCCGATTTGAAATAGCGTGTTTTGGATCTCCAGTAAAATACTTTTCTGTCCTACTTTTATTACACACAAACCTAGGTGAGAATTGAGTTCATCCAGCGTGCCCAACACGTCAAAAATAGGGTCAGACTTTGGCAATCTCCTACCGTCCGCGAGTCCCGACTCACCTTTGTCGCCCGTTTTTGTCGATATAGATTGCATAAGACCCATATCGTACCACGCTTGCATTTAAGCAAACTGTGACACCGGTGTCATTTTAATATCGAGAGACTCCGGCGCTCTGGTTTGTTCAAAATAGACAAAGTCGCTTGGGTTTCCCTCTTGGGTTGCCGTAAAGGATTGTTTGGTGGGCAGAATTGAATAATTCCCCTTCTTAAGTGGAACTGAAAAAGATCCGTCTGCACCACTCACACGGATGGCGCGCAGATTATTTGTTCCTGCTTCAATAAATCGCAATACAACTCCTGGAATAGGTACGCCCAGTGCATCTTTAATCGTTCCGCTTAGTACCGGTTCAGCATAGACGCCTAATTTCGAGACGACGAAAAGAGAGATATAGGCAAAGGCAATCACAAAATTAATAAAGCTGGGAAAGAATAATGGCATAATAATACTTATGATTGCCAGCGGGTAAAAGAGCAACCGCAAAATCCCTGAGATGAAAAGTGGCAGTGTACGCACCCTGTTTATGGATGCCGTTCGTAAAGTGGCGAATTTTGGATCCATTGGGATAACAAAAAACTGTTCTTTCGCTTCCTGCGTTATCGCAAACTTCTCACCTTTATAAAAATTAGACAGCGAAGTTAGTGAAAATCTTGGCTTGGTGGTAGGAAAGGAGTAGTCGCTATGTAAGGCTTCGATGCTATATTTTCCAGCAGGGAACTTTACCCCTTGATACACTCCATATTCATCTGTGATCACCCTATCAGTTGTTTCTTCATCACCAAACCGATGGACAGTAATATTTGCAAATGGTATCGCGGAACCTGATTGTGTATCAAAGGTAATCCCTTCAGGTTTTCGCACAGGCAGCAAACCAATTGCCTGCAGTATTCTGATCAAAAGTTGCACAAGTGGGAAGAAAATTCCCCCGGTTGCGGGACTGACTGAGGCGGCGGCAAGTGCCACTAAGACTACGGGTGGAATGACAAGTCCCGCAGCAGGTATAATTTCAGAGGCGCTCCTTACAAGTGGAGAATTCACGATGTCGCCAACGATTGCCGAATTCTTTATAAGTTGCTCAATCACTGCGAGCCGTGGTAGTTCATTTCCACTCAAAATTGTATTCACTAGATCGATAATCCCGTTTGCAACAGGAATTGGCTCGGGTGTCGGCAGCGGTGATGGGATAATTTCTCCCGGCGAAGGAAGAGGTGTTTCTCCAGCTATTGGAGGACTAGTCGGAGTGCTAGTGGGTGAGGCAGTAGGTGTAGCTGTCGGGGTAGCTGTGGCGGTTGAGGTCGGAGAAGCTGTAGGAGCGGGAGTAGGCATGTCCACAAGTTTTACTTCATACGCTGCCGTGCTGTACGTGTTGTCAGCTACTGAAGAAGATATAGTGACATTAATTGGAATTGAAGAGGTGTTAATAATGAGGGCTTTAGAACTGGATGCAAGCACTGAAATCGCGTTTGTAGATGGCGCAATGGTAACAGGATAGACGGAGGTGCCACTGCTAAAGTAGTTGCGAAAATACGAATATACATAGTAGTTGGTGAATGCTTGTCCACCTCCGGCAAATTGTGTGCTACTGAACAGATTTTGCTTATCTCCTTGTGCGACGCCTTGACTACTCACCTGTTCTTCTGGGCCCCAACGAAGCGATGTGTTCGTTCCTGAATTGACGTGGTGTGACAACATGGTAGCCAGCGCCGGTGGCTGTAAAGTCTCAGACGTGATCAATACAGGATCGCCGTTCACTTTACCCACATAATCTTCCGACCACCAAATCGGCAGCGTCGTATTAATAATCGTACTCATTTGCGTATTCATCCAATCATCGATGTCGCTGTACTGCTGCAGTGCCGCAAAGAGATTTGGTGGAAATGTTCCATCCAATACGTCTTTGGGTGTGATGTTGCCATCGACCGCAATGAATTGCGCTTTGAGATGGCCATCGGTATCCAGATTGTTTGTCAGCCAAGTTAGCCATTGTGTGACGACATTCATATCCCGCTGATCCACTGTGCCGTACGCAGTGCTTGTTAGCGAAGAATTTTGCGCAGCATGCGGATAGACATATTTTGAGAAGCGTACGTATGGACCACCGACATTTGCTTCAGGACGAAGTGATTTTATTTCGTCGTAGACCAGCCCATACATTCGGTTGTACTTATCATAGTTCCAGTGATTGACTGATCTATCCCAGAACCCCTTCATTTCATTCCACACCTGGAAGTACTCAATTTTGGGAAACGGGGTACCCGTATCATCCAGTGTCGTTCCGTTGTACCGGCTGACTATTTGCCCGACCATATATGCAAAATCACTCTCATAGACATCAAGTGGTGCGAGTGTCAGCTGACCCCAGTCCGTATTGCTCCCGTTATATTTTCCGGAATACCAAGTGGGATCCACCATCCACGTCGGTGCACCAAATAATGTGAGTATGGGCACCGACCCCGTGTCACGCATGAGCTTCACTCTAGTGTCCAGTGACGACCAATTCCAGTTAACTGGATCCGTACTCGGATCATCCCATAGGTTATTTGCACCAAATCCCATGATGTGTTGGTTTTCATATTGCGCTACCGTTGATAACAGCGCTTTCCCCGCATTTATTGCTGTCGCATCACCTCCGCTATTGATACTCTCCTGCGTGTGAGTCACTCCAATGTGTAGCTTGCTTACGGTCGGAGAGCCAGAGAGGTTTACACTTGCTGTTACATCACTAGGTGGCAGGGGCGTGGGGGTGGGTGTAGCTGCAGTCGAGGCATCAAAAATTGTCAGATCGTCGGTCGTCACATTCAGTGAATCAAATGTAAAAGTAAGCGGTCCATTTGATACAGAGGCGGGTATGTTTATACGAAGCCCCACAGAGCCTGATCCTTGCAGAGCGCTCACTTGGTAATCGGTTTGAATGTACTGCCAAGTTACTGGTTCTGTGGATCCATCGGCCCATGCCTTCATATATATGGTCGTCGGTGAAGTACCGATAATTTGTGAGCGCACCCACACATACGACCCCGCAGTAAATGTAGTGCCCGTCGATGCTTGAGTCCCAAGCAGTGTTTCCACACCCCCTACGACGTTTGATGCTTGAACGGTAATTGTTCCAGACGTGGTGAAACGGATTTTGCCACGGTATTGATTGTTTGGATCGAGACGGCGTGCAACCCAAAAAGCTTCTGCTGCGGTACCCGTCGGAATACTGCTCGCCTTTACTTTAAACTGGATGTCATAGTCTTCTTGTGAAATTCCACCCAAAAAGAGTGAGCGTGATGCTCCAGCAATAGCGACCATACTCCCTGTAGATCCATCTGTAGAAAAATTTGACGACGCACCTGTGGAAATCGTCCACGCACCTCCAGTATCAGCGGTCCCCCATCCATTTGAAGTGGTTCTGGTAAATGTATCGGTAGCTAACGTTGTTCCTGATTGGGGCGGAGCAGTCGGTGTCACAATTCCTGCGTCCTGTGTGGTTGCATTTACATTGTCGAATGTCACAAGAAGTGGTGCATTCGACACAGCACTCGGGATATTTGTACGAAAACCTATTGAACCACTCGCCTGTAAGGCACTTTCAGAGTCAGTGGTGGTGTACTGATATGCAATTGGCTCTGTGTCTCCTGCAGCCCAAACTTTAATATTGATAGTGGTTGGATTTGTCCCAGTAATTTGCGCCCGTACCCACACATAGGTGTCTGCCGCAAGATTTACACCAGTAGTAGTTTGCGCTCCCAGCAGAGTCTCTGTGCCGCCAACTACCTTAGCGGCTTGAACTGTTATTGATGTACTGCCGGTAAAGCGGATTTTGCCACGGTAATAATTGCTGGGATCGACACGTCTCGCTATCCAGAAGATCTCTGCAGCAGTACCTGTGGGCACTTTATCAATTTTCGCCTGAAATTTGATATCCACGTCTTGCTGTGACGTACTATTGAGAACTATCGCCCTGGTGAGCGCGCTAGTGGGAGAGTTTATCTTTCCTTCAGTTCCACTCACAGAGAAATCTGAGGCACTTCCAGACACAATCACATAGTCTTTCCCATTATCACTTGTCCCCCACCCATTGCTGACCGTGCGTGTAAAGGTATCAGTCAGTAGCGTAAAACCTGTTTGCGGCGACGCAGTGGGTGATGGCGTGGGAGTCGGATCTGTCGAAGTCACAATATAATCGTCAAAAGAAAATAGGACTGGAGCATTTGAGGTTGCTGATGGTAGATTGACGCGCAGTCCGTAATTTCCAGACGTCTGTAAATTACTATCGCTATCAGTGGTTGTGTATGTAAAACTACCAGGTTCACTATTGCCATCCGCCCAGACGCTGATACTGATCGTGGTCGGATTGGTGCCGGTCACCGTTGAGTGCACACGCAGATATGAACCCGCACTGTATGACAAACCAGTAACGGTTGTTTGTGCACCGAGGAAAGTTTCGACACCTGCTATGAGTTTTTCGGCCTGTACTGTAACTGTGCCGCTTGGCGTCAAGCGAATTTTTCCCCGATATGCAGTGTTGGTACTTACTTGACGGGCAATGAAAAAGACCTCTTGTGAGATACCTGTGGCAAGTTTATTCGTATTGAAACGGAAAGTGATATCCGTGTCTTGATTGGAGACTGATCCCAGCAATGCAGTGCGAGAAGTCGACAAGCTTGGCGCGTTCATCGTGCCCGCGCTGCCATCTACGTTAAAATCGCTGGCGGTCCCAGTCAACGTGTACGCACCACCCGTGTCTGCGCTGCCCCACCCGCTCGACACGGATCGGGTAAACGTATCGGAAATGACCGTGGTGCCAGAGGCAGATGCCAACTTATGCGATAAGACCAGAGAAAGCACAACAAGTGCGAGTATCGGGATGGCGATGCCTATGGTATCCAACGAAAACAATGCGCGAATCCAATCCTTCATCATTCCATAATATTATGTTCGAGTGGCCAGGGAAAGAGGTATTTAGAGTTTACTTCCACCGAAAATCAAATCAACAGCGAGGCCGTTGGTGGCGATACCTACATGTGTCCACTGACTATTGAGTTGATTTGCATCGTGCGCACTATCACTAGCAAAAATCCACTCGATTAAGTGGACCCCCAAAAGTTGGTACCCATAACTTAAGTTTTCACCTAAGGATCCAAATCCCAGAGCACGGACATTGTCTTCATTACTGGTGTAATCAATAAAGCCCTTGTGATTATCCGTGCCTTTAATTGAATTTAAGTATGCAGCGCGGCTCCCAGCAAAAGTGGCCAATTTATCATCCCAAGACAAACTCCCTTTTCCGTGCGTGTTTCTGTAGGTATTAAGTGCCTGTAAAATTTCCTGCGGTGTTCCCATCCGGCTGTCTTCACCCACTCGGATCCTCCATGTATCAGCGTTAATCTGCTGTGCCACACCCCAGGGCGTAGTATCAGCAGGCTGCGAAGTTACTTTGGGGATAGCGATAGGTGAAGCGCTCAGGCGCAGACCCTTCGGGAGCTTGCTTGAGTCAGTCGCGCTCAAAGCACTGTCTACAGTTGCTTGCCACCAAAATGTCTTGCTAGCGGGTGCGAGCGACTGTGCAAAATACACTATTCCCCCTGCTGGAATAGTCTTTGGGATCAGTATCTGCTCGGTCTTCGATATCGTGAACGGGTCTTTCGTATTACTACGGTCTACTTTCAGCGAAACAAACTCTATCGGGATGACGTTATGATTTGTGATTTTTCCGTAGAGCGTAGTATTGACCCATTTTAGATCGGAAAGCTCCATTTTGCCAACTTCAGGAACAGTACTTATTTCCGTTTGTAACTTCTGAAGAGATTGCTTCAGGCTTACAAAGTTTTTTGAAAACCGCTGCAGGAGGAACAGGTCAAACAACACGAAGATCACGAGCCCAACAGCACGCAGAAGTATCTTTTTTCTGTTCATGATCTATAGCGTACGCTTTTTAATACGGCTTACAAACAAATATTCCGTTGGATATCGCGCAGGATGCATATTGACCGCAATTCTGAACAGTTACCCAAGTTCCCTGCCTACACTTCAAACCTTTTGAGCCTGAGCACTTCAGAGCACCGTCCTTGCATGCAGGAGTGGTGGTACCACCTGTAGTGCCACCCGTATTACCACTACAGGAATTTGGACATGTGGATGAGGTCGTTCCACCATAGCCATTAACACCACCTCTACTAGCGCATGCTTGGGTCGCCCAATCACCGCAGCTACCAAAAGTGCCACTACCGATATAGCAACCAGAACTGCTCTTTGGTGCACCGGGACAGGCATCGCTAAACGATGCCCCGTTATTGCAGAGTGTCGAACAACTTACGGCAAAGTTGTAACTTGCATTACTACGCTCTTCAAGGGATCGATTCCTCAAAATTAGAGCCAAAAACGAAACTAACAAAATTACCACGGCAAAAATGACATACGAAATAATTTGTCTTCTGCTTGGGTTGTTACTCTTAGAGTAATGCTGCTTCGGGGTAGATTTCTTTGGTGTGTTCCTGACAGGAACCGAAAAATTTGGATTTGCCATATATAAAAGTATGGCGCTTATTTAAAGAAGTTGTCAATGACAAATTTCAGAATTGATTCAATTATTTCTTCGTTTTTTGGTACGCAAGATACGCTGCTGTGGCAACTTTATTTAAACTCTGCAAAGGTAATGTGTGATACCCGCCTATCCCTTCGGGAACAGCGTCCGCTTGCTTTTTTATAACTTTCTCTGCCAGAAGATATCCTACAATTTCCGATTCAATTTGACACTGCGCAATATTTACCTCCCCATCCACAGGGTTGTCCATGGCTTTCTGCAACTTCTCAATCAAATTAATAAATTGCTTACTCACTTACTTCCTCCTCATTAAGTCTCTTTACAAAACCAGCTTTCAAATGCTTATCAAGTTCGTATTTCATAGCTACTTCACTGGTAAATGGTGCAAGTACCTCGTCACTTGTCAAAATTGCAAAGTTTTCTGTTGCTTCAGGAGTTAATGCTCTCATAGAGCTAGTTTAGCACAAGCATGTATACTATTCGTTATGGTGACGATCACGCAGCCTTCGCACATACAACAACAGCGGTTTGTCGAACAACCGGTCTCATACCATTTGGACTCTGCTGGTCCCGACCCAGAACTAAAAAAACTTCTCCCGTTATTATTTGCTACTCTTCCGGACTCTGCAGATACTGATCAAACGGATGCTCAAGTATTTGCATCGCTATTTGTAGATAAAACTCCGACCATGACGGCAGACTCGGCTGACAGCGAAAAAACTATGCCGATTGCGACGAGTGATCTCAAAGGTATTTCTACATTCTTTTCCGGTTGGCATCCGGGCATAGATTTACGCGCTGATGTCGGTACTCCGATCCATGCCATACTTCCAGGTACAGTCAATGAAGTAAGTTTTGAGCGGGGTGGGTATGGAAACTATGCCATTCTCGTCCATCACGTGGATGGAAAAACATTATTTTCACTCTATGCCCATATGAAGTCAGTGAGAGTCCAAGTGGGAGATACTGTTGCAGCTGGCGATGAAGTCGGTATTGTAGGCGTGACTGGCCACTCCACTGGCCCACACCTCCATTTTGAAATGCACACGCCCACGATGGCCATCGATCCTATCAAGTTCCTGCGCGCAACCCCCGACGCGATTGCTCTCGTGACCAAATAGCCTTCCCAGATGGTAAAATAGGGGTTAGCCAAGAATATTGGCCCCATCGTCTAGAGGCCTAGGACATCAGGTTCTCATCCTGGTAACGGCGATTCGAATTCGCCTGGGGTCACACACTTGAGGAAAAAACTTCAGAATCCTTCATGTATTGATTTCCGAGCTTAATTGTTATAGGATATAATCCTAGCTAGATTCGTTTAGTAGGAGCAAAACCATGAACGTGTTAGCAGGAATCGGGCTGTTAAGCCTTGGTTTGTACGCTGGGATCTTTATCCTTCTCAACGCGGTACGGCAGTTAAAGCCGTACGACAACGAACTGATCTACAACCCCATTCGGTTGATTGCAGAGGTTATCAAAGACCTCCGTGATTGACCAAAATTACGGCTCGCTCTGACAAGGGTGAGCCGTTTTCACATTCCCATGTCACCAGTCCAATCAATGTGTTGTACGAGTCAATAAACTCCTGTAAAAAGTTCGTACTATCAAAGTCGTGGGTCACCACAATCGCTTTACGAACGACTATCGTATTTTCTCGATCTCTCGGTATGTCCCGCAGAGATAAGTTTACCCTCAATATCCTCAATCAAATTTTTTAGAATAGATCCGTTACCAAAACCGTAGATTGCCTCGGGAAAACCCTTCTGAGCACACTCTTCTTTGGACTTAAAAGAAAACGCATTCTGTGGAGAAATAAATGCAAAAGCACCCATTCCGGTATCCAACCTCACATAGAACACTCTAAGTTCGGGAGACCAACTCCCTCTGTCACCTAAAGCAAACTGCACAACAGACTCAATCTTTATGGTAATGGTACTTCCGCCAAGACTTACCTGAAACTCTTTCCCCTGTAGCTCTTGCGCCATTCCTTCCGCACCAACTGCCCCATTTGCTCGTGCTTCTTTTTCAGTGAGTTTCATATGTTGTAGTCGTATTTTACACCCAGAGAGATACATCCTATTTTTGCCTTTTGTTGGGGAGGATTTTTTAGCAAATTTCAGGCATACTGAAGGTACTAGTATGCATCTGAAGAAACGTAGTTTTTTTTCGTCCCTAGCTCTTACTTTTGTTTGGGTTGGCGTTTTTGGAAGTCTCCTATTCATCTGGGTCATGAAAGCTCAGGCGGTGACGCGTACATGGGATGGTGGTGGCGCCGATGGGACATGCGGAGGCGGTGCGGGTGACGGCAACAAGTGGTCATGTGCCTTAAACTGGTCAGGTGATGTCGTACCGACAGGCTCTGATGATGTCGTCTTTGACGGTACATCAACAAAGGCGGCAACTATTGACGCGAGTTTCGGTGGTTCGATCAATAGTATAAGCATTAATAGTGGCTATACAGGGACCATCACCATGTCCCGTTCTCTTTCGGTAGCGGCTAGCTTTGCGCAGAGCGCGTTTGCCACATCCTCAAATTTCAATGGAGGCTCACAGTCACTTACAGTGGGGACGACTATGAATGTACGCGCTGGAACCTTTACCGCACCGTCAGGAGGATGGACTATTGCGGGGAACATCAATGTCAGTAATGGTGGCTTGGGACTTACCTTTAACGCAAACGGTGCAACTCTCACGACCAATGGCACAACGCAATCTATTGGATGTGACTCTAGTGCAACGTTTACCAAAGTAGTCATCACTAATAGTTCAGGAACAGTCACCCCAGGAGGAGGCTGTATAGTACAACTTGGCGCCAATCCAACCATTAATACGACGACTCGTTTCGCAGGCACAGTCTCAGGCACCGGCACTCTGACAGTAAATGGGAACGTTTTCGTCGACCAATCCGGTTCGGCAATATCTGGATTTAGCGCAATGACAGTAAGCGGAAGCATCGACTTCTCACAAGCTACGTTTAACCTTTCATCAATGACTAATCTCACAGCAGGATCCTTCACTATGGGTGCTAATGGTGGAGGTACGCTTACAGCTCCAGCGGCGATGACTGTGACGGGGAATTTTTCCTTAAGCTCAGCCACCTTTACCGCTCCAACTGGCACACTTAGCATAGGTGGAAACTTGAGTAATTCGGGTGGAACCTTCACCGCCAACTCAGGAACAGTAAACTTAAATGGTACAAGTCAAACTATATCCGATGCTTGGGTTTTCTATAATTTCACTAAAACTGTTTCTTCCGCAGCTACGCTGACATTTCCCGCAAGTACAAAAGTTGAGATTGATGGTGCGATGGATCTTGAAGGTGCAGCTGGACAACTACTTTCACTTCGTTCGTCATCTAGCGGGACTCAATGGCAGATTGCGCCCAGAACATCAAATAGAACCATTAATTATCTCGACGTAAAAGACTCTCTCAACATGGTCCCTCTACAAATAGAAGTTAGCGGACACAATATTACGAATTCACTCAACAATACCAGGTGGAATTTTGCTGGGGACCCCATACTTGCACCACTTACCGTCTACACAGTCGCTCCGTTTGACAGTAACGTGCGCACAGTCGATGCAAACACTTCTGGAACCACCGCAATAACAGCGATTACACTCACTGGGAAAACGGTCACAAAATCCAATGGTCTCGCATATAACCCCCTCACGTGTACTTTATATGCACTCTTACAACTGAATGCACAAACAGGCCGGGAACTCGTCACTCTCAATCCCACAACGGGTGTAGCCACTAACATCGGTGACACGGGAAAACAATTTGCAGGAATGGCATTTGATGACCAGGGAATTTTATACGGAGTTACAGGCGATGGGGAAACTAATCTCCCAGAAACACTCTACACAATCAACACATCAACTGCTGTACCAACTCTATTTTTGTCTCTAGGGAATGGCGACTCAGGTGAATCAATCGCATACAATATGAGTGATGGCTATCTTTACCACATGTCTGGTTCACTCACTGAGGTGTTTGAAAAAATAAATTTAAGTACACATGTTGTAACAAATATCCCAACTTCAGGAGATTCTTACTTTGAAACCGCAGGAATGATGTGGGTACCGTCGCGCAATTACTTCCTTGTTTCCAACAGTGCAAATATCTGGACTTCTTTCACTACATCAGGAGTAGCAACCACATATGCTCAGACCTTTGATCCACGTGGATCAAAGGGTATCGTTCCCACATCGTGTACGGCTCTCAGTGCACCAAGCGCAGGAGGCTTGGGCGATTCCACTGTCACCACCGGTGGCACCATCTCTACCACCACTCCTACGCTGTCATTTACACTGACAGACTCTGATGTAGGGGACACAGATAAATATCAAATTCAAATTGATGATAGTTCGGACTTTTCCTCGCCTGTAGTCGATTATACAAGCGCCCTTGCAACACCGGGAAGCCTATCATTTACAGTCGGACAAGCAGCTGGGTCTGGTACATATACGGTAGGTAGCGGCGGCCAGACATTGGCAAATGGATCGTACTACTGGAGAGTACGCGGAATCGATAATCATAATTTGACAGGCAGCTATGCAACTGCAAATGGAGGGGCTGTAGCATTTATTTTAGGTGGAGGAGGATCAAACACAGCGCCTGATGCTTCATCAAATATCGGGCCATCGGATCTTACAAATGGCAGTACGATTTCTCCAAATCAACCAACATTTACATTCACGCTATCCGATCCAAATACATCTGATTCTGTTCGATATGAAATTCAGATCGATGACACAGTAAATTTTTCTTCACTGATTGTTGATTACACATCAGGATTACAGTCACAAGGGACTGCCACATTCCAAGTTGGCCAAGCGCCTGGATCCGGTTCATACGCGATAGGAACACAAGGACAGACGCTCTCATCTGGCTCTTATTATTGGAGAGTGCGCACTATTGACAACAGTGGCGCGGCAAGCGGATGGACTACCGCCAATGGTGGAAGCCCCGCTTTTGTGATCGGCGGGTCAGCGGCTACCAGTTCTCCTACGCCCACACCTACCTCGTTAACCACAACTACTACCACAGAGACTGTTCTAGAGTCGCCCTCGCCTGAACCAACCGCAGGCGGATCAGCTATTGTTACGGCAGAAGAAATAAATGCGTCAGCTTCAGCAAACACTCCTGCAATTCTTTTAACCATTGAAAATGCAATCAACGAATTTTTTAGTGCAATTGCACGGGGGGAGGATCCTCCAAGACTTGCAATTATCGACAAAATATTAGGGGAATCCATAACACTGAAAGAATTTGTCGACAACCCAACTGTAAAGCGCGCCTCAAAAGAGATATCTGCTGCCAGCATTATCATTCCACCGGTACTCTCTGTGCTCATCGCAGCTGCCTCAGTCAGTCCAGCTACTTCCGGCGCTTTTTATCCATTGGCGCAGATACTCGCAAAGATTCTTCAAGCTGTCGGTCTTCTCCCACACATTACGCCGATGGGTATTACATTTAACACGGCAAGCGGTTCTTCAATTCCCTTTGTCAATATTCTTATTCATCGGCATGACAAGGAAGAGACTACTGATACGGTGGTTACAGATGAACACGGTGTCTATCGTGGCGTAAAATTACCAGCTGGAAAATATAGCATAGAAGCCGTTCATAGTGATTATTCTTTTCCCACAGTGAAGCCGCGCTTCTCCCTCACTCCGCTATTTAATTTTTTCAAAGGGGAACCATTCTCTATAACTGATGAAAACAGTGAGCAGTTTTTCATGATACCGATGGATCCAAAACCACAAACTATAGAAACATCAAGCAAAAATAAAGCTCCAGTGCTGCCACTGATCATTTCGACAATCTTGCGTACCCTTTTTTATCCACTGGCGTTATTTAGCGTGATCTTATCGCTGTTTTTTCCGAGCTTAGTGAACTTCGCTATTACTTTCGTATATATCGCACTGTTTATCATTGCTCGCCTAGGTATCTATGATGAACCACTGATCGTGGGTAGCGTGAAGGATGCGAACGGATGGCCACTCGCCGGTACCATTCTCCGGTTTATTGAACAAGGCACGAATAACCTGAAAGCGATCCGTGTCAGTAAACCTGATGGATCATTCTCAGTACGGCTCACAAAGGGGAAATATTCGCTGCTTCCTACCAAACAACAATACACTGCTATGGAGGGCGGGTTCCCCAGTGATTTCGTCTACTTTGAGCAGACTAAAAAACCCCAGGAGCTACCTGTAACTCTCACTCCGATCAGTACGTTTACGCGGGAAACTGAAGTACCCCCGCCAACTGCATTTACTCCACCGCCACTTACTGCACCGGCACTGCCCGGACAATGAAGCGGCGGCTATCTAAGAAACCTGAACAGGTATACATTGTTAAAACCTCAGTAGTCGTCGGTTTCAAGTATGTCGTGTCAAAAGGGTCGACTTCAATAAGTTTTGCAATTGCGTATTTTCTTTGAACTCCATTCTCAAGCGTAAGCGTAATAATCTCTGACCCTTTGAGTGCACGGATGTTTCCCAGAATTTCCCGTTTGTTATGGCCATAGATAATGACATTCCCCTTTTCTCCGGGCCGCGCTGACTGCACAAGATATGAGGATTTAGTGGGTGAGATTGCCCACTCATTATGTACCAGAGCCTCATCCTCAATATCGCTATCTACAAACCAACGGATAAAGATATGGCGCGGCTTCGTGGCTGGCCCGCCTATCGGCGAGGCAAGTTGGCTAGTGGAGAGAGCAAGCACAGTAGCCTTACTCAAACGGAGTGATCGGTAATACAAAAACCAGTGTAGGGAAAAGTACCCAATTCCAAATATCCCCAAAACAATCAATGTTTCGGGGATATAACGAAAAAGGTTTTGCTTCTTTCGTTTACTTGTTCTTCTTCTTGGCATAGAGGATGGTGCCCGCGAAGGCGCTGGCAGTTCCCATCAATCCTACCATGTTGGCGATCATGTCGTCGACGATACCAGTCTCACCGAGGGTACTGGCACCTAAGACCTGTCCTTTGACGCAGTTGGTTTTGAGCTTGAGATCTTGCTGTTGTGCAGGATACCCATCTTCTGGCTCAATACGGACAACGGATTCATCACGGTATCCAAATGCGACACCTGCTTGACCATCCGTACCGCTTACGGCGTATTTTGCCTCGTTGTGGTATGTGAATTTCACCTTGACACCAGAAACTGGGTTACCATCGAGGGTAAGCCAGATGCGTGCATCGAAGTTGTCACCATTACACACGTTTGGCAGATCCATATGTGATTGTTTTCCATCACCTGGAGTACTTGTCGGACCTGGAGTTGATGTCACTTCAGGGGTCGGCGTAACTTCTGGTGTAGGTGTAGGAGTCGTGGTTGGTGTGGCTGTCGGGGTAGTAGTAGGCGTACTTGTAGGAGTAGCGGTTGGTGTAGCTGTAGGAGTACTTGTTGGGGTACTCGTAGGTGTCGCTGTTGGCGTAGCCGTGGGGGTAGCTGTAGGAGTCGCGGTTGGATTCCCACAAACAACTGCGATCCAACTCAAACCATGCTGTTGGCCATTAGCTGATACCGTAACCGTATTATTGTTGTTTGAGAAGACATAGTTCCAGTTCGAATCAGGCAAAAGATAGACAGTCTGGCCATCTCCCGCATGAACATATACAGAGATAATAGTCTGATTTGAGCTAGGACAAGAAACACTGCCTGAGTTGCCGTTCCTGTCAACTTTATTACATATCGTTGGATTTGCGGCACAAAATTGGGCAAACTCACTAGCAGTATAACTAGAGACACTTGCATATACTCGACCAGCAAAAACTGCTGAGACGACGAGGAATAAAATTGCCAAAAATTTCTTGGTCATAGGATCCTATATGACTAAAATATAATATAGGCCAGAATTATACCCCAATAGTAACCAAAGTAAAGAGGTAAAACCCGAAGTAATAGCCGAGTCGGCATGGACAAGGGGCTTTCAAAACTGCTAGTGTAGAAGCATGCTTTCCGCAGTCTTAAGCCACTTATTCATAGCCCGCCATAGTAACAACCACAGGCCAAAAATCCTACACCCCGAGTGGATCGCCATGCTTGCTCTGCTGGCTGTACTTTCTCAGGTAGGTATTGGCACACTCTCCGTTCGCCATGGGGTACTTCCCGCAGTATTGGGCTTTTCTTCAAGTATTACCGGCTCGCAGGTGGTCGACCAGACCAACGCATATCGTTCTTCTTTGGGACTGGGGACTCTAAGTAGTGACAGCCGTTTAGTAGCAGCAGCCACTGCCAAAGGCAATAATATGTGTGCCGAGCAGTACTGGGCTCATGTCTCGATCAGCGGCAAGACACCCTGGTCATTTATAAAGGCCGCCGGATACAATTTCTCGGTAGCCGGTGAAAACTTGGCTAGGGATTTTTCCGATACAGGCAGCGTCATGACTGCTTGGGAAAACTCATCCTCTCATAAAGAGAACCTAGTCAACCCTGCGTACAGAGATATTGGCGTATCCGTCGTGTATTGCTCGCTTTTAGGCAGTGATACTGCCATTGTCGTCCAGATGTTTGGCGCCGGATCGTCAGCTGTCGCCAGAGCTCCTAGCACACTGACGGCCAAGGCGACTCCAAGAGCGACCCCGAGGATCTTAGCACTGCTCAAGACGCCGGAGCCCTCCATAGAGCCGACTATTGAACCCACCCCAGCAAGTTCTCCTGTATTGTTGGCGCTTGCCAATCCTACCCTGGTTCTGGAAAGCAAGCCTTCAGAAAACAACATAAATGCTTTCACGCCACTCCAGATCACAAAAGCCATTACGCTGGGAATATTGGGCATGCTTTCGGCCGTCTTACTGCTTGATATGTATCTTGTGCACCAGCGTCGGACCGTCCGCATTGCCGGAAAAAATGTCGCTCATTTGATTTTCCTCGCGGGTATCGCCATCGTAGTCTTGGTTATCCGATCTGGAGTAGTGCTATGAAACAGTACGTATTACTAGCAGTTGTGGAAATACTGCTTCTTGGTGGCTTCCTATGGAGACCTGAAGGGATTGTCCGGCTATGGCTGGCCATCTTTATTGGTCTGTTTTATGCAGGTTTTGGGATCCTCACGCACCGGAAAGAAATCCGCACGCTCAAGCTCATGCTAGAATACCTCTGCATCGGATTGCTAGCTACCACTAGCCTGGTATTACTAATCTCAAACCTCTAAAAAGGAGTGACTATGAAAGGCATTATCCTCGCCGGCGGGGCTGGAACGAGACTTCACCCTCTTACCAAGGTTACCAGCAAACAACTGCTTCCCATCTACAACAAGCCAATGATTTTTTATCCTCTGCAGACCCTTTTGGATGCAGGTATTAAAGAGGTGCTCATCATTGTGGCCCCCGATCACGCCGGTGACTTTTTGAAATTACTGGGTTCAGGCAAAGATTTCGGCTGCAAATTCTCGTATGAGATACAAGATAAACCGGAAGGGCTGGCACAAGCATTTATCATCGGTGAAAACTTTATCGGCAAAGATGATGTGACATTGATCCTCGGTGACAACTTGTTTGATGATAATTTTTCTCAGGCAGTCAAAGGTTTCAAATCAGGAGCTAGGGTATTTGCCAAGGAAGTCAAGGACCCAGAGCGGTTTGGCATCGTCACATTCGATCAGCATAAAAAAGTAGTTTCTATTATTGAGAAGCCAAAGAATCCTACGAGTAATTATGCCGTCACCGGCTTGTATGTCTATGACAATAGTGT
>DATIJC010000030.1:0-3214 GCA_035479015.1 Patescibacteria group bacterium
TCTTCATCTTTAGTCACGCGGACGCTCGCAAGCACAGATAAGCCAAACTCATTGTAGACATCTAGAAGCTGCTGAAAGCGGGATACCGGCTCAGCTTTGATGAAGTCATCGCTCCATGTGTAAATAAACGGCTCATCACCGATAATGTCTCGCACGTTGAGCAGTGGTGTACCGTTACCATATGGGCCCTTTTGGCGGACGTAAATGAAATTAGCCATGTCCGAGATTTTCTCTGTAGCTTCCAGCAAGGGTTTCTTCTTATCTCCACCCATACGCAGATTTTCTACAAGTTCTAGCGATGGTTTATCAAAGTGATCTTCGATACTGCGTTTGTGGTATCCGGTGACAATAATAATTTCCTTGATACCTACGGCTACGAGTTCCTCTACGATGTACTGCACGATTGGCTTGTCGACGACCGGAAGCATTTCTTTTGGCATCGCTTTCGTCTGCGGCAAGAATCGTGTTCCAAATCCTGCAGCAGGGATGACGGCCTTTCGTACTGGTTGTGGCATACAAAACTCCTTTGGAAGACCCATTATATAGCACCTTGTATTGATTTTCGCCACATTTATTATAAGATATCGCTCACATGAAGACCGAAAGACTCTCTACCAGAGAAAAAGTTTTCAATGTCGCCACTATTGCTTTACTGCTTGGGGCACTGTGGCAAGCTGACACGAAAAGTTCTCACGCTCAGGAATGTGCGAATGGTACTCTTGCTACAGTTTTGGTTAATGGCACCAGAATTCGAGAGAATCCCAATACCTCTAGTAATGTGGTCTGGGTACTTCAAGCTGGAGACCAGGTCATTATGACTGGCAGTACCAACGGACAGTCTGTCACAACGAACAATCAAACTAGTAATGAATGGGAAGTTGTTGAAACAAAAGATTGTAACTTTAGTGGATACACGTCGAAAACTTTACTATCGGAAACAAATAACGAGACTGACCTCGCACAATCTTTTGAGCTCGTGATTGATCCTACTATCTCAATCGATCTACAGAGTGAGATCCAATCGCAAGTTGATACTTGGAGAACATCTGTAATGATTTATTATCCTTCTCTTCGAAATCAATCAGATTTGCAACGTACAACATACTTTGTATTCAGTAATGGCCAATCTTTACGACAATTATTGCCTTGGAATAGTCCCTATCGATCGCTCAGCGCGTATGCTCTTGGTCAGGCCGTAGGTGGTAGTGAAGGTAACGAAGCTATTTTCAATATCAATCATGCGGGCAGTGTACGCGACATACGATTCTCACATGAGTGGTCACACTTGGTTCAGTCATCTCTGAATATCAATAATAGTGATATGACAATACCATTTTGGTTTAAAGAAGGACTTGCTCAGGCGACCGCCATGGACCTCACTTACGGATTACAGGATTGGCATACAAGCATTGATGCAGAGAATTTTCGGAATGCATTTTTCCTTTTTCAAGAAAATCCTACACTCTCAGATCTTACCGGCCCTCTATATAGTGGTCTACGATGGCAGTACAACAACCCAAATGCGTATGCGCTCTCTACGCTAGCAATTGAATATATCGCCACCTTTTCACCTCAGGGAACGGTTGATTTGGCCTACCAAATTCTCAAACTAGCCTATCAAAAGGGAGATTTCTTCTCAGCTGTTCAGCAAATCACTGGACTGAATGAACAGGAATTCTACGCTGGGTTTACCGAGTACTACCTATCTCTTCAAACAACCCGGCAAATAGTAGTTTATTCACCTTGAAGCGGTCTTGAGAATATGGTTCACTGGAGTAGATGAAAAAGTTCGCGGTTTTTGTACTACTTACTTCCCTCTTAATTTTTCCTGGTACGGTCTCTGCCTATACCACAAACATGGATGCTTCGCTGGTAATAGGCCAACAGAATTTTACTTCAGGTATTGCCAACCAAGGTGGATCGGCCGGGGCGAATACCTTGAGCACAACTTTAGGAACCCTGGTAGTAAATGGAAAATTGTTGATCAGTGATTTTGGAAACCATCGTGTGCTTATCTATAATTCCATACCATCTGCAAACAATTCGCCGGCAGATATCGTGATCGGCCAAGCTAATTTTAGTTCAAACTCTTTTAACCAGGGTGGGTCAGCTGGACCAAACACCTTGCGAAATCCAAATTTCCTAGCAACGGATGGACAAAAACTTGCAGTTGTCGATGACGGAAACAATCGCGTCCTCATTTTTAATTCAATTCCTATTGTAAACAATGCCTCAGCTGATGTTGTAGTAGGTCAGTCAAATTTTACTGGCGTTTCGCCTGGAACAAACTCATCTTCATTTTTTGCTCCACGAGGCATTGCTATATTTGGCAACAAACTGTTGGTCGCTGATGAAACAAATAATCGGATCCTTATTTGGAACACAATTCCAAGCACTAATGGCGTTGCCGCAGATGTCATTCTTACAAAGGGCAGTGCGAGTAGCAATCTAAATCAACCATATCAAATATCAGTTGACGGTAATGGGAGACTTGTAGAGGCCGACAGAGGAAACAATAGAGTTCTAATCTGGAATAGCATTCCTACAGTCAGCGACACTTTGGCTGATGTCGTGGTGGGTCAACCAGATTTTTCTACAACTAGCACTACTCCTATTTCCTCTACAAAGACGAACGGACCTCGTGGCGTGATAATAGACCACGACCGACTTTTTATCGCAGATCGAAACAATAATAGAATCCTTGTCTATAATTCGGTCCCAGTAAGTAATGGTGCTTCGGCAGACATTGTCATAGGGCAGCCGAATTTTGCTGTTGGTAGTGCAAATGGTGGTGGGTCAATAAGTAGCAACGTCATGTCAGGTCCATTCGCTGTTAATGTATACAACAATCAATTGTTCGTATCAGAAATTTCTAACAACCGTTTACTCATCTTCAACAACATAGTAAGAGGTCCCGGCCTCTCTCTCGCTGGTAGCCCTACTCGCCAATATGACAACATCTTCCGTCAGTTTGGGACAGCGGTCTCTGATCCTCTGTATGTCATCCATTCGGTAGAGTACTCAGTCAATGGTGGGTCTTTCTCTAGCGCTGTCCCTACTGACGGAACATTCGACTCTGTGCGTGAGGACTTCCATCTAGACTTCAACCCTACGCTTAACCAGCCTAGAGATATCCATGGAGATCTCATTGATGGATACACACTACGCTTACGTTCCTTTAACTCCAATGTCGATGTGACAGATCACCTCTTCT
>DATIJC010000031.1:0-7978 GCA_035479015.1 Patescibacteria group bacterium
AGCGACGTTTATTGTTTGGGTAGAGCAAGCCCCACCACCCCACCTACCGATAAAAGAGGTAGATCCTACAAATTTTTCGTTTGACTTCGCAAAAGTAGTAGTTTTCGCCACAGAACTTGAACTCATATCGCTCGGTCGGCATAATGATAGCGAACTATTCTCGTACAATGTGAAGTCAGTGGGACAGCTTTGGCCCGTTTGAGTTGTAGTATTTGTAAATCTAAACGTCGAAAGAAATTGATTAAAAATTTCTCTTTGGTCTATATCATGCAAGGTGATTGCGGTTAGTTTGGGTGTTACATACACAACCATCCTGTCGCCCGTTCCTTGTCCTTCAGTTATAACTACTCTCTGGATGACGCTATCAAATCCGTCAACTTTGATTGATGATTTTTCCGATACAATTTGATCCCCTACTGGACTCGTAACCGCTGGTTGGCCAAAGCTAGTGGAGTCTCCAAATTTGCTTATTTGTATTGTTCCCGGTGAACCATCAAAGGCGCATTCGATGCTCTGATCTTTGTTTATTTTTGGTCCAACAAAAATAGTACTGTCACTACACTCTAAATAGTTCCAAGTTGGAGGCAATTTGAATTGCCAATTTTTTCTTTGGACCAATCGCCAATTTGCCGTAGGATCAATAGTTGCTACGGGAGTTGGGGAAGCACTTGCGAGAGGGACTACAGCGGATGCAAGTTGCTGCTTTAGCTGCATGTTTTGGAAGGCGAGATAACCGGAAACAGCCAGGAGAATAACTACTAGAACTGTTAAGACGGGCAAGAGGGGAGAGGAAGAGCTAGGTTTTACAGGTACAGCGGGAGGAGTTGTTTGAGTTTGTGTATCCATATAGTCAAATTATACCCTTATCTGATACAATCGGAAAGCTTATGAACCGAGAAATATTCCTGGTTGCCCAAATTATCGTATCTATTTTCCTGACAGCTTTTATTTTGCTTCAGGCTCAAGGATCAGGTCTTGGGTCCACTTGGGGCGGAGGCGGTGAAAGCTATCACACCAGACGCGGAGTAGAGAAAGTAGTGTTCTCGCTCACTATCGTCTGTATCGTGCTCTTCTTCTTTTTGTCACTTCTCAATCTCTTGGTGGCATAATACATCAGTTGCCTATGAATATATTACGTATAGTCTGGTATGTGAAAGCTTTTGGTGCCAAGTACGGCAAGACGATAGTGGTGAGTATTATCGTGGGAGCCATACTCGTGGCGCTTTTCCCTAGTTTGCTTGAACAAATGAATGTAGGCAAACGGACGCAGTATATCGGCCGTGTAGGGATGTTTTCCTTTTCACAGTTACCACGAGATATTTTAGAACAAGTGAGTTTTGGTTTAACCAGTGTCGCAGATGACGGCACAGTAAAGCTGGCCCTCGCTACTTCCTACCGTATGGAAGAGAACGGAAAGGCATACAGGTTCACTTTGCCATCCAATGCACGTTGGCAGGATGGCGTAGAAGTTGCCCCCTCACAAGTATCGTATGCGTTCTCAGATACAGACATTACCAGGTCCGCAAGCGATATCATATTTCGTATAAATTCCAAGAAGCAGGATGAGAGTAGTAGTGATCCTATATTACCGGTTTCATTTCTTTCACTCGTTTCTGCACCGTTGTTTAGGCAAGTTCAGTCAGGAAATTTCCTCTTTCCTACGACAAAAATTATTGGACTCGGCAAATATCGTATTGTCTCAATCCAATATAAAGATGGCAGTATAAGTCAAATACTCTTGGATTCGGACAGTGACCGCAAAATTTACCGTTTTTTCCCGACGGAAGCTGATGCGCTGACAGCATTTAAAAGTGGACAGGTAGATATTGTGCAGGGTTTATTGGATGCGCAGGATATTGCGAACTGGAAGCAGGTGAAATTAACTACCCAAATCCATGCAGACGAGTATGTAGGTGTCTTTTTAAATCTCGGCTTTACTGCTGATCAAAATACTCCGTTTGCTGACAAGTCGATCCGTCAAGCTCTCAACTTCGCACTAGCGAAAACAACAGATGAAAATAGAGTACTTTCTCCGATCAGTAAGAAATCATGGGCATATATCGGAAATGAGGCTGATTTGGAACCTTTTGAAAAGAACATGCAAACTGCTGTAGACTTACTAGTGAAAGCAGACACACCATCTAAACTTGCATTTACGCTATCCACCACGGGTAGTTATTCACAAAATGCGGAAGCAATCGTGAAACAGTGGAACGAGCTGGGGCAAGCGGCATACATTTCCTGTATGCAGCAAGCTGGAGCTAATAAAACTCAGTGCCAGAATAAACAGATTGATGCGCAAGTACGAATCACCAGTTTCCCTGATGTTACGTCATACTCGGCAATGCTCATCGGTGCGCAGATCCCCAAAGATCCTGACCAGTATAGTTTGTGGCATTCTACGCAAGCCACCAACATCACGCATTATAAAAACCCCCGGATAGATAAATTGTTGGAAGATGGACGTCAGACGCAGTCACAGGAAGAACGCAAGCTTATTTATTCGGAGTTTCAGCGGACCCTGGTAAAAGATAGCCCGGTTATCTTTCTGACACCCGTAGAAACATACGATATCGAGCGGAAGAACCTTCTTTAAAAGTCTGTCATTCCTGCGAAGGCAGGAATCCATGCAACAAATAAAAAATACAATATTGAATTACTTATTGACTGGATCCTTGCCTACGCAAGGATGACAATACGCGTTTAGAAATTAAATTAATTGATTTTGTATATCTCCATCAGTGAGTTTTCAAATAAGATCACAGCTCCGGGTTTAATTTTTTCTTTAATTTTTTCCATCGCTTCACTTTCAGTATCTGCTTCATAGACATTTGTATTTTTAAAATGCGTCTGATTAAGCCCTAGACGGATATCGTCTTGGTTGGCGCCGCGCATGAGCACCACTATATCTGCCACCTTAGCAATTTGCTTGCCAAATTCTGTGTTTGCTTCTTGAGATATAGACCCAAGTTCGACAAATCCCGGGGTGATAATAACTTTTTGGGTTCCATCAATTTCATGCAATACTTCCAGCGCGCGCTGTGCGCTGTCCGGATTGCTGTTGTACCCGTTATTGATAACTAACACATTATTTTCCAGAAGCATGGGTTCCATACGATATTGTACGTAGGGAAGTGACTGTAGAGCAGTGGCTGACTGTGCGAGTGTGATACCGAATTTGGTTGCAAGTTTCATACAGGAGGCGGCATTTTCAATATTATGTTTACCTAGAAGCGGTACAAATACGTGGACTTCCTCTCCATCGATATCTACATCGGCTTCGGTTCCCGAGCGGGAAACATGGACGTTTGACATTTGATAGTTGGCTGTAGATTCAGCAGCAAATGAATGAAACTCTGCTTCTAATGCTGTCTTTGTTTTAAACCGTTCTAAGTGAGCAACGCCGATATTGGTAAGGATTTTATATTGCGGTGAGAGTAAACGGACAAATTTTGCTAAGTCACCTGGATTGTACTCACCGAGTTCGGCAATAAAGATTTGATCACGAGATGACAAAGACAATATCTCACGCGCGATACCAAAGAGCGTATTAATATTTCCTGGAGTCACCCGGACCGCGTACTGGGGTTTGAGAATGTGTGCGAGAATATTTTTTGTAGAAGTCTTCGCGTAGCTTCCTGCGATCGCAATCACGCGTAAGCCCCGTTTTTGTAAAACCCGCAGTTTTATTGAGGCTAATAAAATTACGATATTTTGAAACAAGGCTTGTGGAATCGCAATGAGTAGTACGCCAGCGCGCAGAGGAAATAAGACAGACCATAATTTTAGGAATTTTAGTTTTATGGTCCAAGCTTTGGGTTCAACCACCGCTTTGTCATTTTTGTGAGCGGCCTTCCACTCCATGAACTTGTCCCACTCATATTCTGACTGTTGTAAAACTGCGAGCTGGGAGGTGAGTGGAGGTATCATGGCTGCTGTAGGAATTCTAAAATTAATTTCGCAACTTTTTCTGAGTATTCATGATGGGGAAAATGCCTACCCGGCAGCACATGAAAATCATTAAGGGGAATGAGATTGTGCATAGCTTCGCCTTGCCACAGCGGCGTGGCAGGATCGTCTTTTCCCCAAATGAGCAGAGTGGGTGCCTGTATATTTGCGAGATCCTGTGTAAAGTCTTCCTTCAATATGAGTTTTAAGGTACTTGCTTGAAAATGAGTCGCATGAATATAATCGCTATCGCTACCCAAAGTTTTGTATAACTGCTCCCGGACGCGGGGGAGTGTGCGCTTGAGAAATTTTGGAGTTAGCAGCCCAAACAGCTGTAAGATCTGCTGTCTGTCATTCAGTTTATTCGGGATGCCTGAAGAGTCGATGAGGATTATTTTTTGAGCAACAAAACGTGTTTTATGGGTTTGGTGGTAGATAAGTATCTTTCCACCGTAAGAATGACCAGCAAGCAGAAGCGGTTTTGTGCGATCTACGGCGTGAGATAGAAAATCTTCAAACCAGACGGCGGATTCTTTGGTAGTCCATCCGGTAGGAGGAGTCTGCGTTTTCCCACAGCCTGGAAGGTCCGGCATTATGAGTTCATAGTGGTCAGAAAGCATGGGAACAATCGGGAGCCAGCTTTCCCAGGTATTTGCCCATCCATGCAGGAGAACTAGAGTTGGTCCTGAACCCACTTTCTGGAAAGATGTACTAATACCATTTGCTTGAGTCTCGCTCATCTATCCATTATACTAGTGCTACATATGCGAAAGACAATCCTCATTTGTTCCCTGGCACTATTATTATCAGGCTGTGCGCCTGCGGCACTCGCTCCCAGCCCAACACCAGTGAATACGGTGTTAGGCAATGATGTTAAACTATCGGATATCCAAACCAATGTTGGGGAGCAAAAAACTATGACAGCCAAAGCCATCACCATTCACACCGTAAAGGGCGATATAGAGATCCAGCTTTATCCGCAAGATGCACCCAAGACGGTAGAAAATTTTGTCACACTTGCTTCCCAAGGTTACTACAATAATTTGACCTTTCACCGGGTGGAGCCGGGCTTTGTTATCCAAGGCGGAGACCCAAATGGGAATGGAACAGGCGGCAAATCGATTTTTGGTGACACGTTTGCTGATGAATTAGACCCCAACACTGCCAGTTATAAAGAAGGGTATAAAGAAGGTGTGGTAGCGATGGCTAACCGCGGTCCAAATACCAATGGCAGTCAATTCTTCATCATGCTTGCTGACAATGAGACTCTCCCACACGCATACACGATCTTTGGCAAAGTTACCAAAGGTATAGATGTGGTGAAGCAAATTGCTGTTGGTGACAAGATGACTTCGTTTACGATCACACAATAATATGCCTTCTAATTTATTGGGCGTAGTGCTTTTGTTGGTACCAGTCTTAGTGCTACTAGCCGCCACTTTTCTCTATCGTTTTTCAGGCAAGAAACAACTGATGCGCTTGGATCTAGTGCAGTTTCTGTTTGCCTTTATTGTCTATCCGCTTGCATATATTTGGCTAAAGAACTTTACGTACTTTCTGGTACGGAGGGAATTGGGTATCAATGTTTCACAGACTGAGTGGTTGGTCATAGATACTGGAATGAGCGTACTCTTCATGTATTTTTATGCCTTTGGAATTATTCATTCTCTGACCAAGACCTTTAGCCTCAATCTAGAACGGGACCCGCTTTTTGACTTAGTGGAACACTCGGAATATTTTCATGAATTCTTAAGTCACGTAGGTATGTATGGTTTTGTCTTGGGAGCATTTAATGTACTCTCCATCATTAACGTCTTCGTGCCCCTACCGCTTCAATTTACGAAACCAATTTTCTATTCAATTCTACTTGTAGGAATATGCATGGGTTTGCTCGGGTATTACGTAATGTTCAGTGTTACGCAAATAAAAGACAGGCGTTACCAGCGCTATATGCGTGTGGGAGTGGGCTTGGGATTTATCGTACATGCCGCAATTTATTTCTTGGGAGATGTGCATTTTGCATCCCAGTTTGTCGTATATTGGTATGACTTTTTTGTCTTTAGTACAATGATTGCTGCATTTTTCTTTATTGCTCCGTTTCGCAGGATTGGGAAGCGACTATCCCGCTTTAAAAACCAGGAGTCGGACTTGGACTTGCCAGATGAAGTGTAAAGTCTATGGGGGGAAACGGTATATTGTTTGCGTCAGGGTCACTGGCTTTGACATCCTTTTCTAATTCATCCACGGTTTTAGTTATCCCTTCAGGAGCAGGAATGTTGCTCACTTCTGGAGTCGGTGTGGCTCCTACTGAAACAGTCTTCTTTTTGGGCTGAATCAATACAGAAGTGATGATTAAAAGAACAGTTACTACAAGTGCAGCCACTAATAACAATTTCTTTGAATTACTCTTTTTGGGTATCGCAGTTGTCTCCGGTTTCACTGCAAACTCTTCCTGTTCCTGAGCTTCACTCATTTCCGTTCCCATGAGTGATTCTTCAGAAAACCAATCTGGATTGTTTGTGTTGTTCATTGGATGATCTCCCGTGCAAATTGAACTGCCTGTGTCAGCGTAGCAAATCCCGGATTGAGGATAGAACGGACCTCGGAAAAACCAGGATTAGATATGGATCGCAAACTCTCATCATAGCGAGTAAGCGCCTTAGAAATTACCAGTTTGATGCTCTCAACTGACCGTCCCATTTCATCCAGGCCCCGCTGTTTTTCTCCGCGTACAGTTTCGCTGATCGGTGCGGAGGCTACGAAACTGTCTAACTGGCTTTTGGTGAGTACGAGTTGGTCCAGAGCGGCTTGGATGCCGGCAATTTTTAGCAGTGAGAGCGAACGGTCACTGGTAGCTTCCAATTGTGCTTCCAGCTGTGAGAAGCCACTGGCCTCCAGATTTAAATTTATGCGGTCGGTGGTGATCTCAACTCTCGCGCGGTGGGATTTGAGTTGATCTTTCTGGATGTCGATTTGAGAGGTAAGCTGGCCTTTACGTGATAATTCGATTCCCGGAACTGTATTGATTTCTAATTCGAGCAAATCAAAATAGGCGATGACTACATCATCGCGGGTGAGCATGACGGACCGCAGAGCCCGGACCGCATCTTCCTGGGCGGCAAGTGTCTGCAAATTATAATATTGGCCAGCACTGACGATAAATTGATCTTGGGCTTTTCGATAATCATCCAGGAGTCCGCGGTACTTCGCTTCCTGGGTGGTGATGGGTGTGGTAGTGTCTTGGGCATAGGAGAAGCGCGCACCAAGAGAAAAGAAAACGACAAATGCAAAAAATAATGCGGAAAGTTTCTTAAACATACCTCTAATACTTTACCAGATTTGAATGTCTCGCGCATCTCGATAATACTCCACCCCTAACCCCTCCCCTATTTTAGGAGAGGGGAACTATACTATTTTTGTGAAAAGAATTTTTCTATATAACAATAGGAATGCAAAGATTAAAAGAAGAATACTTCGGGGAAGTAGAACGCAAAGTGAGGGAATGCTCTGGCTGAAAATTAGAAGAAAACAATTAAACGTGACTTTTCACCGTCAATATAGCATCGGACCATATATCGCAGACTTTTATTGTCCAAAGCTTCGATTACTTATTGAGGTAGATGGAGGTATCCACCTCAGGAAAGAGTCAAAAGAGTACGACAAATCTCGAACATACTATTTCCACTCTTTAAATATTACTGTTATTCGTTTTTGGGATAGTGAGATTGAAACTTCTATAAATGAAGTAATCGAAAAAATAGAATCTGAGGTTATGACATTAACTAATGCCCCTACCCTAAAATAGGGGAGGGGCTAGGGGTGGAGTATTGACAGGAAATTAATACTTATTTCTTTAGAATGGCCTTCTCGCGTGCAAACGCAGCCGCCTCGAAAAGGCTTTCAAACGTTCCCGTGTCCAACCAGGCGCCTTCGACAAAAGCTACATCAAGAGTACCTTCATTTAGATAAACATTGTTCAAGTCTGTGATCTCAATTTCTCCGCGCGCGGAAGGAGTGAGTGACTTTGCTT
>DATIJC010000032.1:0-22195 GCA_035479015.1 Patescibacteria group bacterium
TAATAATTTTTTCCGATGTGTGTCTTCTTTCGTCTGTGGAGCATGAGATAGTTCTACGCCTGCGCGCTTCGCAAGTATTTCCAAACTCTCACCAAAACTCACGTTTTCATACTTTTGAATAAACGTAAAAATATCGCCGGACTCTCCACATCCAAAACATTTATACCGTCCAAGTTCCGGTGTCACAAAAAAAGAAGGAGTCTTCTCTCCATGAAAAGGGCAAAGTCCGCGGAAATTCTTTCCACTTTTTGTGAGTCGCACGTATTGACCAATGAGATCTATAATGTCGACTCTGTCCTTGATGGTCTCAATATCTGAAGACATATGGCTACTATACCATTCGTAAAATACTCCTCTCCCAACCCCTCCTCTAAATTAGAGGAGGGGCGAAGGGGTGGAGTATATAAAATAGGCATATTTTTTTTGATATTCTGGATAGTTTTTGCACATAACATCAAATCTGTGCATGCTGCTGGTGAATTTACCACCCGGCTGGATAGCCATTATAGTGTGGATGACTCAGGGAAAACTCATGTAACCCAGGATTTTCAATTGCAAAATAACTTGTCTACCGTCTATGCTGCCCAATACGCATTAGAGATTGGGTCCACACAAGTGGAGAACGTCATTGTTACTAGTAACGGCCAAACGCTGACACCTACTATCGTTCCGCACTCAAATAAAACGAGCGTAAGTTTTCCGTTTAGCGATAAAGTCATCGGAAAAGATCAGATCCGCTCATTCCAAGTGAGCTACGACACAAGAGACGCAGCACAAATTACTGGCAGGATTTTGGAAGTCAACATTCCAAAGTTGGCAAACCCTACTGAGTTTTCTTCCTACACAGTGACGATTGATGTACCTATACATTTTGGAGCACCCACACTAACCCAACCGGAGCAAGCTACGAGTGACGTTTCTGGAACTCATCAACTTGTGCATTTCACCAACGTCGGTCAAACAAATGGGATTAGCGCCATTTTTGGCGATGAACAGATTGCTAAACTCTCGCTTCATTACAATATTGAAAATCCAAAAAACACGACATCGTTTACTGAGATCGCGATCCCCTCGGATACCAGCACGCAGCGGCTGTACTACGAATCTATTGACCCACAACCCGAAATCCTGCGCCAGGACACGGACGGCAACTGGCTTGCCCGTTACACGCTCGCGGGAAATGAAAAAAAGACCATCCTAGTGGTTGGCTATGCGCTCATTTCAAAACGGGAACAAACTGGAGAAAATCCACCACAACCTCACGATCTGTATTCGCAAAAATACTGGGAAACAACTGATCCAAAAATCTCCAGCCTCGCTAAGAATTTAAAAGACCCACAAAGCATTTATGACTTTGTTGTAAAAACCCTCACATATGATTACCGGCGAATTGACTCTGCCAACGCTCGCTATGGCGCACTGGGAGCGCTCTCCAACCCAACAGCCAGCGTATGTATGGAATTTACCGATCTCTTTATTGCTATTGCCAGAAGCGCTGGTATCCCTGCTCGTGAAGTGAATGGCTACGCCTATACACAAAACGGTACACTGCGTCCCATCAGTCTAGTGCGTGATGTATTGCATGCTTGGCCAGAATATTGGGACAGTCAGAAAAAACTATGGATTGCTGTTGATCCAACCTGGGAAAACACGACCGGAGGCATTGATTACTTTCACCATTTTGACTTTAATCACATTGCGTTTGTCACCCACAGCACCTCTAGCACACTACCTCTAGCAGCGGGTTTGTATAAATTTGGCGACACGGACAGCAAAGACATCGATGTGTCTTTTACAAATACATTACCGCGCCAGGAAGACCATTTTGATATCACCTTTCCTACTCCTCCCACACAACTTCTACGGATTCATCAGCGAGCGACTGTCCGTATCCACAACGCCTCCTTGCATGCCGTGTACAATACACCTGTAGTTGTGCGGATCTTTGAAGGCGGAGCTGAGACAAACCAAACCACAACACAAGTAACACTTCCTCCCCTTTCAGATAAAGATCTCGAAGTTGTACTACCGCAAACACGTTTGTTCGCGACTCAACCTCTGCAATTACAAGTTAGTAGTATAGGCAAAACATATACCCATGACCTCACTCTCCGATCAGTCGTCACTACCAACCTCCCGCTCATCGCCATTGCCGCGTTGGTGGCAGGAAGTGGTCTCACAATTATCTTCATCGCCTGGCGTCTACTGGTTCCTCGACGGAAGCGGTAGTGTTTTGTATGTCGGAAAAGCAAAAAATTTAAAAAACCGGTTGTCGCAGTACGCAAAAAAAGAAGATGAGCGGCCGCAAATCGGTAAACTGCTTTCCCAAATAGATAAAGTTAAAAACCAAATCTTAGAGAGTGAATTGGAAGCTCTCTTAGTAGAAGCGCAGTTGATCCAACGATACCAACCACCGTTTAATATCCTACTTAAAGATGACAAATCAAACCTTTATATAGCGATTGGACCAGGAAATTTTCCAAAAGTTTTTACTGCACGAAAACCAGAAGTCTTACGTACTAGTGAGAAATGGACTACGTTTGGACCATTTCAATCAGGATACAAAGTACGCCAAGTTCTGGAAATTGCACGCAGAATCTTTAAGTGGTGTGACCTGCCCGCAAATGCTTCGCATCAAGCGATGCAGGCGGGTCACCCATCCAATTTAAAGCCCTGTTTCTACTACCATCTAGGGTTGTGCTCAGGAGCTTGCGTCGGGAAAATTAAGCCAAGTGAATATAAAGAAATGACTGGAGATTTGAAAAAGTTTTTGCGCGGTAAGACGAGTGAACTGACAAAAGAATTTAAACAGGAAATCGCCGAATATAGCGAGTCAAAAGCGTTTGAAAAAGCAGCTTTAGTTCGCGACCAACTGGAAGCTCTTGCAACAGTCACATCGCCAAAATATCGGCTCCGTCCCGATATGACACTGCCAGTGCTAACTACAAAACTGGAAGAAGAAGCGCTGATTTCCCTGCGTGCTATTTTGCGCCAATACATCTCATTGCCAGCGGGAGCCGATCTAAAACGCATCGAAGGCTATGACATCAGTAATATTAGCGGCACCAATGCCACTTGCTCCATGGTCACAGCAATCAATGGAGAGATGGATCATCGTGAGTACAAACATTTCAGCATCAAAACACTCAACACTCCAAATGATTTTGCCATGCTCAAAGAAGCCCTAACAAGAAGACAAAATCATCCCGACTGGGGAATTCCGGAGATTGTGCTAATTGATGGTGGCAAGGGACAATTGCGTAGTGTGATTTCGATTTGGAAGTGGCCATCGGTAGTCGTATCTATCGCTAAGCGACCAGATAGATTGATCGTTCCAATGGGCGTATATCCAAAATTAACATACAAAGAAATTGTGTTAACACCTGAAATTGGAGCCTCGCGTTTGTTGCAAACCATCCGTGACGAATCCCATCGCTTCTCCCGACGTCTTCACCATATCAAACGTGACAAAGAACTACTAAAATAGTAGTCTTCACACCCAACCATTGTTAATAATTCTCATCAATTATAGAATGAGGAATGGAACATGACGCGCCTATTTATTGGCAAAATATAATTGATTCAGCGAATGATAAAACATTAAAAGAAGAAAACCACTCAATCCTCGGTCTTCAGTTTCCTGAAATTTTTCCTGAGCTTGTGGTTCCTCATAATTGGCAAGAACATGAACAATACTACGGAAATCTATCCAATCATTTTCCTGTACGGAAAATTAGAGGATTCACGTGGGAACAACATAAGAGTGTTTCTATCAATGATCCACATCTTCATCTTTCAATTTGCATCACTGCAATAGAACAAATGATGGAACTCGCAAGACATGGATTAATTATTGGAGACAGAAATTCTGGAAACTTTATTCTTGAAGAAATGAGCAGTGGGAATGTAGTTTCAGGAAAATCTAAATTTCGGTTAATTCAGGTTGACCTCTCTCATGCTTACGACGTAGCTAATGGTGAATGGAGACTCAATAAACAGACTTGGTATCCAAAGCGACATCTAGATTTGAGCAAATTCTCTGATCACTCAAAAGAACTACTTTTTGATGAAATAAAAACAATTCTCTCCAGCTTGCGTTATTATTTATTTTCGCTTCCCAGTAGAAAACGACCAAGCTCGTATAATAGGATCACCGAAAAAATCGACACTTGGATTAAATTTGGGAAGGATTATTTTACTAAAGATCCAAATTTCATTGATGATGTCTTAACTGAACTGCAACAATATCAAAGTTCTGATTTCTAAATTATGCGGGGAATTATCCGTCACTGGTTTTTGTATGTGGGAGCACTATTTGTCATGGATCAATTGTTTGATTTCGTGACTATCTCATCTACTGCCGTGTTATTTGTTGCCGGCAGCGCCTTTTTTCTGCTCAATACCATTGGTAAACCGTTTTTGAAAATTTTGTGGCTGCCAATCAATATTATTACATTAGGTCTTTTCTCGTGGGTGCTCAATATTATCGTCGTGCTCATCGTACTGGCACTGGTTCCTGGGTTTTCACTCAACCCGTTTCATTTTCCGGCGATTGAAATTGGGAAGATCCTTATTCCGGCAATAAAACTCACACAATTTTGGACCTACTTTGCATTCTCTTTTATGCTCTCCTGGTTCGTGGCGTTTTTGGGTTGGCTGCTGGTGGGAGAATGAGTTGGGGAGCATGGGAGCGTATAATCTAGTCATGTCTAAAGTCAACTCACAGTACGGGTTCGTGCCCATCGCACTCCTTGCCGTCCTAGTTTTTATCAGTGTGTTATTTGGATCCCTTATCATTGTTTCCAAAGAAGAGACACAGAAGCAAGAACAGAGCGTATCCAAAATCTCTCTTTCACCGCTTCCAAACGAGACTCCCATTCTGTCAGTGAATCCGACAGCTTCGCCACGAATATTTAGGGCCACCGCAAAGCCTACACCGAAACCTACCATTCGCCCTACGCCACGACCCACACCAACTCCAACTCTACTTGGCAATCTCGAGATAACGAAAGTGACTATCCAAAAACCAGGAGATTCTGTAGCATTCATTCCTGGTTCTGACGGAATGAATAATTGGCAGCGCTTGGCCAAAGGCAAGACGTACACACTATATGCTTTGTTCCAGAACACTGGCGGTGGGACATCAAAAACTACTACATTTAGTGCTTCGAGCAATGGGAGTACATTTCAATCAGGCTCTATTCCTTCTTTATCATCTCAACAAACATTTCCTGCATATATTTCGCTGCCATCTACCACCGGTAATTATTCTTTTAAGTTGACAGCGTCTGGAAGCACTGACACCTACAGTTTCACATATCAAATTTTACGAGATTACACAGGGCCTACGATGAGTTTCGATGTCTATCGGGAATATACTCCACAGGGTACATGCGTCACTTTCGAGCCCAATGACAACTTTGATGGTGTATATGACATGCATTACGAAGCGAGCCTAGATGGTGAAGCATTTGCAAATATCTTGTATCGCCCAGATCCGTCTTTGGAACCAAAGAACAAACGCTGCATTGAAGGCACGAGCGGAGAGCACGCATATGCAGTGAAAGCTACCGACAGCGATGGAAATGCAACTACCTCGACTAGAACATTTCAAATGCTTCCGTTTTAACTATTTGATGATACTTGTTTGGATTGACGAAATGCGGCCCTTTTTATCCGCTTGCCGTTTGAGCGCGATTTCTACCAACCGGTCAATTAGTTGTGGATATGGCACGCCGCTGGCTTCCCACAGATAGAATGACATGCTGCCCGGAATTGTATTCAACTCATTTATCCAAAATTCACCTGTTTCTGGTTTAGTAATGAAGTCCACACGGATCACGCCGCTGATATCACACATAACAGCTGCATTGATAGCAGCGTCCTGCAACTTCTTGGCAAAACTCTGCGGTATTGGTGCGGGAATCCTGCGGGAAAGCGACGCCATACCAGAGGATTTTTTGCTTCCGCCCCGCTCATATTTATCTGCATAGGAGAGGATCTCACCGCTAGAAAGTGGCTCTTCTGGCACACTTGCCTCATAATCTTCGTAACCTAAGACTGAGACATTGATCTCTTTCATCCTTTCGACACCCTGCTCCACGAGCACTCGTGAATCAAATGAAAGAGCAACTTTGATAGCCTCGACCAATTCTTTTTCATTCTTTGCTTTGGAGATTCCTACAGATGATCCAAGGTTGGCAGGTTTGACGAACAGTGGAAATTTCAATAACTTGTGTCCCGTCTGCTTGGGGTCGAGCAGTTCGCTAATGACGGCTTTCTCGCCATACTTCTCCCAGATTCCTTTGGTAAACCACTGAAAGTTCACTACTGGAATATCACTAGCCTCTAAAACCTTCTTCGTTATGATCTTGTCCATCCCTACTGCCGACCCAACCACCCCAGGTCCTTGGTATGGGATATTTGCCAACTCAAGCAGGCCTTGGACTGTGCCGTCTTCGCCCAAGGTTCCATGGCAACATATAATTGCTAGATCAATGTCATTCTTGCCTGGTTGCACAGAGAACTCAAAACGTTCAAAACCTTTCGGATCTTCAAAATTCTGATGACTGAAATCTGATAACTGAAGACTGTTTTTCGTCCACCACTTGCCTGTTTTATCGACATAGAGTGGGATGATCTCGTACTTTTCCCTATCGGCATTTTTAACAAGCTGGCACCCCGTAATTATGCTCACCTCATGTTCTACCGACCGGCTGCCAAAGATCACACCCAAGCGAAGTTTACTCATAGGAACCCATTCTAGCATGTGGTATAATTCTTGTCCTATAACTCTCGGGGTTATAACTCATTTTTCCTCATCTAGGAATCTTATGGATATTCGAAATATCGCAATCATTGCACACGTTGACCATGGCAAGACCACTCTCGTAGACGAGATGCTCAAACAGACCCATACATTCCGTGGCAACCAGGCGGAAATGAGCCAAACGACCATTCTTGATAGTAACGACCTTGAGCGCGAAAAAGGCATCACAATTCTTGCTAAAAACACCTCGGTCGCCTATGCGGATACCAAGATTAATATCATTGATACCCCAGGCCACGCAGACTTTGGCGGTGAGGTTGAGCGCATTATTAATATGGCTGATGGAGCTATTTTGCTCGTCGATGCCGCCGAGGGGCCCCTTCCCCAAACCCGTTTTGTTCTCCAGCAAGCCCTCAAGCGCAGGCTCAAAATCATCGTTGTCGTCAACAAAATCGACAAACGCGATGCCGAGCCACAAGCAGTCCTCCATCAGATTGAGAATCTCTTCTTACATTTAGTAGATGACGAAAGTCTTTTGGACTTCCCTGTCATTTACGCCGTTGGGCGCGAAGGCAAAGCATGGAATCATCTTCCAGATGAGACGGAGAAAAATGCTCCAGGTGATTTGCGTCCCTTGTTTGAACAGATTCTCACCACGGTGCCATCTGCCAGAGGCGATGATGAAGCTCCTTTCCAAATGTTAATTTCTACACTTGAGCGGGATTCATACCTTGGCAAAATGTGTATCGGCCGCATCAGCCGCGGCACATTACACACCGGTGACCGCGTGGCTCTCATCACTGAGGAAGGCCATCACGGCACCTATAGTGTAGAGAAGTTGTTCGTTTCCAAGGGTATTGAGAAAGTACCCGTAGAATCAGCAGTTTCCGGTGATATCGTCGCCATCGCAGGCATGAAAGATCTATCAATTGGGTGGACAGTCACTGCCCCAAACACACCCGAAGCCCTACCCAGTATTAAAGTAACTGAGCCAACCCTTAAGATCTCTATCGGACCCAATACATCACCTTTGGCTGGCCGCGAAGGAAAGTTTTTGACTTCCCGTCAAATCCAAGAGAGATTGCTCAAAGAAAAAGAAACCAATCTAGGTTTGAAAATTGATGCCGATATGGGTGGGGTAGGCTTTATCGTCTCCGGTCGCGGTGAATTACACCTGGCAGTACTTATCGAAACGATGCGCCGCGAAGGCTATGAGATCGAAGTCTCCCGTCCCCAAGTCATCTTAAAAGAAATCGACGGAGTGATGATGGAGCCATTTGATGAAGTAACAGTAGACATCCCAGACGAGTTTGTCGGTGTCATTACCACTGAATTTGGTCAGCGCCGTGCCAACACCCAATCAATCGAGCCTAATGGACGGGGTGATACCAGACTCGTCTTCGAGATATCTGAGCGAAATTTACTTGGTGCTCGCACTGCCCTGCTTACAGACACACGAGGCACACTACAGATGAGTTCAATCTTCTTGGAATACCGTCCAGTCGGTGTGGAATTTGCTCGCATGCGCAACGGTGTGTTGATTGCCTCAGAAGCCGGCAAGAGTGCAACCGAAGGCTTGGATAATGCCCAGCAACGTGGCAGCCTATTCGTCGGTGTAGGCGAGGAAGACTACATGGGTATGATTGTGGGACTTAACTCCCGCGAACAGGATATGGAAGTCAACATCAACAAGATCAAGGCCAGCAGTAACGTGCGATCTGCCACCAAAGACATGATGGTCAAGATCACGCCGCCCGTACGCTTTTCGCTCGAGCAATCGCTAGATTTCCTCGCTGATGACGAACTCCTGGAAGTAGTTCCTTCCACTTTGCGTCTTCGCAAGAAATTGTTGACTCAAGCCGAGCGCGCTCGCGGCAAGAAAAAAGAATAAATCCCCAAAATTGTAGGGGTTTGATTTATCAAACCCTGTTTGTCACCAATCAAATTATTTATCCATTCGATTGATTAATTTTTAGGGCGTGATAAATCACGCCCCTACAATAAATTAATGCCGATAATCCTGTACAATGGCAGCGCGATGCCAATCACCCCATTTGAATCCCAGTATCAAAAACTAAACCCCGAGCAAAAGGCGTCGGTCGATACAATCGATGGACCAGTGATGGTGGTCGCTGGACCCGGCACTGGAAAGACACAAGTTCTCACCCTTCGTATCGCTAACATTTTACAGAAAACTGACACGGATCCTAAAAATATTCTCGCCCTTACGTTTACAGAGAGCGCGGCAAAAAACATGCGAACCCGCCTAATAAAACTGATCGGCACCGATGCGTACAAGGTCCGTATTCAAACCTTTCATGGTTTTTGTCAAAGCATTATTACTGAATATCCCGAGTACTTTCCCTTCGAATTGGAAGCGACTGCCGTGAGTGATGTTGAGAAGTACCAAATCATCCGTGACCTATTAGATGATCCTAACTTAAAAGCCCTACGTACTCCGGGATCCAAATATCATTATGTGGGATCAATTCTCGATACAATATCTAAAGTGAAGTCAGAAGGCATTGATCCAAATGATTTCGAATCCCTTGTAGGGGCTTCATTTATGAAGCCTGGCACAAAAGCCCAGGTTCTCAAATATGAATCTGATCTGGCCAAACAGACAGAATTTTCGGCAATTTTCGCAAACTACCAAAAGCGACTCAAGAGTCTCAAGCGCTACGACTTTGATGACATGATTATCCAAACAGTTCACGCTCTCAGCCAAAATGAATTACTGCGCGCTGAGCTTGAAGAGTCGCTGCAGTATATTTTAGTCGATGAGTACCAAGACACCAACGGTGCACAAAACAAAGTCGTCTTCTTACTTGCATCTCACTGGGGTGAGAGAGCGAATGTGTTTGTCGTCGGCGATCCTAATCAAACAATCTTTCGCTTTCAAGGTGCCTCACTGGAAAACACCTATAATTTTGTAACGCATTTCCCAAAGGCTACAGTCGTTACACTCGCGCGAGGGTACCGCTGTACACAAACCGTTTACGACGCAGCTGCAAGGCTGCTTGCAGATCCAAACACACCCAGCTTGCAAAGCAATAAAACAAAAAATGAACCGATATGTCTAGCCGAGCTTCCCTCACGCACGCTGGAACATCTTTTTGTCGCCAATGATATTTCAATACGTCTTAAAAGTGGGACCAAAGCGCAAGACATTGCAATTTTGGTTAAAACGAATGCGCAAGCGACCGAAATTGCCGATGTTTTAGTGCACCAAGACATACCCATCACTATTGAGCGGCAAATCAATATTCTAGAGTCTCCAGATATCATCCAACTAGTCACATTACTACGCGTGATACTTGGAGAGCGCACGCAAAACGAGGGAAGAGAACTTTTTGATGTATTAAGTTACCAGTGGTCAAACATAGATCCTCTGCTTGTCATGGGATTATCACGCTCAGCCCACAATGCACATCGAAGCCTGCAAGAAGAGATGAGAGCGCAGAAATTAGAAATTGCGGATAAGTTAGATAAGTGGTCAAGTGATGACGCAAACATGATCTTCCCTGCGTGGATTGAAACTGTCATCAAGGAATCGGGATATCTAGACTGGGTCGTGCACAGTGATGATAAAAGTGAAAAGTTAGAGAATCTTGTCTCACTCTATAGCGAGATTAAACGGTTGACGGCCTCGGATCACACTCTTAACTTGGAAAAGTTCATACATATCTTAGACACAATGCAGGAACAATCTCTTCCCATCGCTCGAGAAATTATAGTTTCGTCCAAAACACACGTCACCATCGCTACAGTGCACAAAGCCAAAGGTCGTGAGTGGCAAGTAGTCTATATCCCCAACATGATTGATGGGGTCTGGGGAAACGCTCGTAAGCGTGCTGGGTTGCCGTTACCTGAAGGGATTTTAACCACACAAACGGAAGACAATCCTGACGCAGATGACCAGCGACTCTTTTATGTTGCGCTCACCCGCGCAATACAAACAGCAGTACTAACATATTCCAGCGTCACACCCAATCAGGGGAAACTCAAAGAACATGTGGTGAGTCAATTCGTCGCCACTATTGATCCCTCAAACATGGAGAAATTAGAGACTGATCAATTTTTACAACGCACCGAACCCGCATTGGCTAAACTTGTATCACCTCCCACCACCTCGGATTGGACGAGAGAACAGCGCGAGTGGCTCAAGACTCTTGTGGAAGAACTTCCCCTATCCGTATCAACGTTAAATAAGTACCTTCACTCCCCTAAAGATTTTTACGAAGAAGTTCTCCTACGTGTGCCCCAGGCAAAGAAACCGCATTTCGCTTTTGGCACTGCTATTCACAAAGCTCTAGAGTTTCACTATCGAACATATAGAAATAATGAAAACGTCCATCCAGATATTACTGCAACTATTTCTGTTTTTGAAAAAGCTCTTGCTCAGGAAGTCCTGCAATCCAACGATCTCCAGTCATACCGAGAAAAAGGTAAAGAAGTATTGAATGCGTATCTGGAAGATCGCGGCAACGTATTTCCCTTGGTTGTCTCCACAGAGGAGGGGTTCGGCTGGCGCCGCGGCAAGATCTTGCTTGGTGATATCCAGCTGACTGGAAAAGTCGACCGTATTGATTTGTTAGAAGAGGGAAAAAAAGGCATCAGAGTCATCGATTACAAAACGGGACAAAGTAAAACTATAAATGAGATAGAGGGGAAAGTCGGGACACAGGAATTTTCCGAGCGTGAATTGGCACTGCCGGAAAATATCCGCGGAGCATATAAACGCCAGCTTCTCTTTTATAAATTGTTGCTGTCCTTAGATCGCCAATACAAACAATATGAAATTGCGCAAGGCGTGTTTGATTTTGTCCAGCCAAAAAACGGCAAATTGGTCGAGCATTCGTTTGCTCTACTAGACAATGACGTCAGTGATCTTCAGGAGTTGATTAAAGAGGTTATGGCCGAGATCAGAAGTTTGAAATTCTTGGAGTTTATTTGACAAGCTCTACTTTGAGAGTAGTATCTACCACAATGATCAACTCATTTTGTCTTTCCATGATTCGCATTACCAAATCCGCCACGGCGAGATGAGGGCGATCGTGTAAAGAAAAGTAGAAGAAATATACACCGCCCCTCACCCAGGCGGTTTTTTAATATCGACATTACGTTAACAAATAGTTATTAATCCACCGAAATATTCGACTCACGATCTGGCCGAATAGGCCTAAAAATCGTGAAGTCGTAAATACGAAGGCGGATAAAGATTGGAGGCAGTATGAATTATGAAATTAAAGCAGTTGGTTTACCTATAGAAGAAGGCATAAAAACGAGACCAGGATATGATGAGCTTTCGAGAGAACAAGAACTTGTTCAGATATCTATGCAAAGACATATCGGTGACGTGATACCTAAAATGTCTGCACTTTCACTACTGGTTCCAGATCGTTATTTAGATCTAGAGGAAATAGATGACGATCAAGTGGTTCACGCACTTTGCGAGATCGCAAGAATTAAGGCAAATGGAGAGTTTCTTTTAGTTAGGTTATTTTCTGAAGCAAACAATCTAACTTTGGGGCATGTGTTATTGAGAATGTTATGACAAACTAGTCGAATGTTCCACCCGGTCTTGATGCTTCAAATGATTGAACCTCAGGCATTGCTATGAGCTCCAATAACTGAGCTGGGGTGGCTGAAAGAGCAATGATACCTCCAAGATCTGAATATATTGTTGCTTTTCCTTTTACTTTTTCAAAACTCCCCTGATAAATACACATCAACATTGGAAGCGAGAGCTTGTCCACATCTTGACCCGATTCTGCTGCTACGGCAAATGAATGCAAAGTGTAACCATCTAATTTTGAACCGTCTTTGGTTGCTTCCACTAGTTTTTTATACGCTTCATTTGCCATACAAATTCCTTTCCACTCACAAGTATTTATACATCATATTGCGGAGGGGGTGGGATTTGAACCCACGAGACTCTTTCGAGTCGCGGGTTAGCAACCCGCTGCACTAGGCCACTATGCGACCCCTCCAGTGAGTGTTATTTTACCAGACAAAAGAAGAAGAGCGGGAGCATTGATCAAGTGCTGAACGAGTATCATTTCTTCTCAGAAAAATTGTCGCTTGAAAGGCTTCCTTTTTTCTCAGGCTTCGATTTCGTCCTGGATTTAGATTTCCATGATGAGCTTTGATCAAATGGTATCTGGAGTTCCTTAGAAGTCATCTCCTGAGTCTTACTTAAAATCTTTGAAATAGTGCTCTGAAACGGAGTTTTCTTTTTATCCTCAGAAAAGAATGCGACTGATGAATACATAGTATCCATATCTACATTTCCTCGTATTTTATATAATTTTCCTGCGCTTCAATTTTTGGATCGGCTACTGCACATAAGGCGTTCCAAATTGGAAGCTTATCCGAGTCCTCAATCCCTATTCCACACAACACCGCATCCTCTTTAAAGATACCATAAGAGTGATCAGGAAAGGTCGTGACGAATTTGTCTGCGGCAGACATGGCCCGCATCCCATTAGGGATCATCCCCTTGATTAGGAGGTCAAAAGCATACCATTTTCCTATTCTCAGTTTCCGCAAAGCACGCTGACGATGGTAAGGATCAACTTTTTCTAAGGTGGGGAGAACGAGCTGTCTAGAGTGCAATAGTGCAAACTCTATCGCTTTATCTTTTCCTATTCTCTCTCCAAACTCTCCTTTTCTTAGGTCCTTGTATATGGTCTTTGCAAATTCCAATGAGGTGGCTTGCAATTGGTTAAGCGTATCAACAACATCTAATGCAGAGATACTCGATCCATCTATTGGGTGCTCCATAGGTAAATCTAACGGACCCAATTGCGACTCCTCGCTCATATAGATCAAGTCTGTGCCGAAAAGCATCAGTGTTGCCGCGCTCATTGCCCTATGAGGAACTACACCGAAAAGTTTGCCTGAAAATCTTTTTCGCAACATCCTCATTATTCTAACAGCCGGATACGGATCTCCACCAATCGAGTGAATAACAAGATACAGCGTTTTTGAAGTTGAAATTGAAATTTCTTTTCTTACAACCGCAACTAAATCCTCTTCAATAGATCTATCATCGCTCAGGAGAAAATAAAGTATGCCTATTTTTGGAAGTGTTTTTTGTTGGGCAGATGGTGTTTGCGATTGCCTTGCTTGGATATTCTGTGTTTTATCTTGATCTGGCATGTCGCGATTATAGCACTCTCAAGCTCAGTCATTTTCCGAGGATTCAGATCCAAATAACCCTCGCTTTAAGCGTTGTAAAAAGATCAGGGTATTTAGTGTTGTATAATGCCGTGCACCACGCACACAAGACGATGGAGATATATGAAGGATAGAGAAAAAAATTCTGCCCAACGGATAGAAGAAGAAAGAGAAGCGATTTATCACGCTCGTGGAATAGAGGATCGAGAGAAACAAGCACTTGATAGAGCAAAGAAGGATGAAGAACGCCGACTATTATTCGAAGCTCAGCAAAATCCAGAGAATATTGAAACTCTTAATGGGCTTTTGAGACAAATGAATGATCAACGGCTGACAGAGGTTTTAAGAGAAGTCCAGAAAAGAATTGGGAACAAATTAGAAGTCAAGATTATACAAAAGCCCGAAATATACGATGGGGGCGTCTCACACGGAAGACTTAGAATTTGTTTCTCTGGAAAGCAATATGCATTCAATAAATCCGATGAAATTGGATTTCACCCAGAAGATAAGTCTGTTAGTTTAAGGTTTGAGGGCGGCGCACTTTACTTCGCGTCTCTGAATGCTTTAATGGAGTTGATTGAGAAAGCTTTAGCTCATTGGGATCTAAACCATTCTCCCAGAAATATAATAAGCAGAAAGTTCGGGACATCGGGTTTTTACGGTAGCTTAGAGGAAGTAATAAGCAGATACCTTAACTCCAGCTCAAAAAGAGAATAATTTGTAAAGTTCATTTGACACACTGCTCAATCAGATCTCGACAGTCACGAGTAGCGGCAGGTGGTCGGAAACATCATCACCCGGGACAGATTTGGAAACGATTTTGATGTCAGGTGAGGCGAAGAACATGTCCACAACTGCGCTCGCATATCCAAGATTATCTTTGTGACGCATATTAAAAGAAGTTTTCATTTCACCTTTAAAGACATTTGTTAGTAGTTTCTCAATATATTGAATTGTTACGGTGTCAGGCTTTAGATTGAAGTCACCCGCTAAAACCAAGGGTTTCTTCCCTTTTACTTCTTTAACTATGAGTTTGCTCATCTGCAGGCGCTCTTTGGAATCTTTGCCGTCCAGGCCCCAGATTCCATGCATGTTGGCAACATGGAGTCGTTTCCCATCTATCTCAACCACGACAGACTGTAGGTTTTTTGGATAGTGAGAAAAGTCCTTTTCATTGCGGGGCCGCAAGATCTTTTGATACTCGCGGTGTAGGAATATTGTCTGCTCTTCCCGCATGGGAAATCTTGAATAGATTGCATTGCCACCATCTCCTTGCCCAAACGGCCAAATCTCAAACAGTTCGGGAGAGTAGTAATGGTGAAATCCAGGCAACAGTTTGTCTAGCTGTTCAATGGTGCGGAAGTTCGGTGATTGCTTTGCGTCACCATTGAACACTTCCTGTAGGCACAAGATATCGGGGTTTTCCTTTTGTATAAGCTTCTCTATGTTTGGCCAGAACAAGCCACCTTCAAATAAATTAAGATCGAGAATTTTGATTTGCATAAAAAAACTATCTCCAATCAATCGGCTCTTCACCACTGAGCGCTAAATAGGCATTGGCTTGACTAAAATGATGGTGTCCATAGAAGAGAGTCGCCGAAAATGGCGAGGGGTGAGCGGATTCCAACACTAGATTTTTTTGACGATCAATTACTTCTCCTTTTGCTCGTGCGTACTTTCCCCAGAGTAAATACACAATGTGATCACGGTCGCGATTAAGTCTATCGATCACAGCATCAGTAAATATCTCCCATCCTTGTCCCTTGTGAGAGGCTGGATTGCCCGCCGCGACGGTAAGCACGCTATTGAGCATTAGTACCCCCTGCTTTGCCCAGCGCGACAAATCACCTGATTGTAGCGGCTCGATGCCCAAGTCACTTTTAATTTCTTTGTAAATGTTTTGCAGAGATGGTGGTAGCGCCACTCCATCACTTACCGCAAATGACAGACCATTTGCCTGTTTGGGTCCATGGTAGGGATCTTGCCCAACAATGACAACCTTCACTTTATCAAAGGGACACATGTCGAATGCGCGTAAGATTTGGCTACCGGGTGGGTAGATAGTTTTAGAAGCATATTCACTACGTACGAAGTCTGTGAGGTCCTGCCAATATGGCTTGTCAAATTCCTGCGCCAGTTCTTTTTTCCAGGAGGGCTCTAGTTTTACGTCAGGCATACTGCATATCCTAACACAAGACTGATTTCCGCATTTATCCCGCATTTACTCCGCAAACAAATTGGCGGAGGGGGTGGGATTCGAACCCACGAGGAGCTTGCACCCCTGCTTGTTTTCAAGACAAGTCCGATCGACCGCTCCGGCACCCCTCCTTCAAGATTCTTCCACTTTTAACTTCTTCATCCAACTTTTCTCTAAAAGATGTTCTTCAAAATGACAATTTGGACAAATCAACTCCAGATTAGTTATTTCGTTATTCTGATGATTTCTATCCCTGTGATGAACCTGCAAAATCTCGTATTTTGAGTAACCACATCTCTCGCATAGTTTGCCTCTAACCTTCATCAATCGTACTTTTAAGATCTTGTAACTACTTACTTTATCTCTCGGTCTACCCATCAAGTACTTAATACCGGTTCTATGTTTATTTGAACATTCTCTGCTACAAGTGATTTTGTTCTTGCTGGCAAGGATTGGCTTGCCACAAACAACACAGGGTTTTTCTTTTCTATTCGACATTCCGTAACAGTTCGTACTACAAAATACTCTACCGTTGTTTGTTTGGATCTGTGATCGCCTTTTGTATATCGGTTTACCACAGACCAAACAGAATGTATTTGGGTGTCTTATATATTTATGCTCAGCCACCCTACCACTATACCACTTTTGCGGAGGGGGTGGGATTTGAACCCACGTGAGCCTTTCGACCCCCAAGGTTTTCGAAACCTGGCCCATAAACCACTCGAGGCACCCCTCCTTGGAAAAATGTGCACCTACCTGGAATCGAACCAGGATCTCAGGCTTCGCAGGCCCGCATTCTATCCGTTGAACTATAGGTGCAAGACCTCTTATTTTATCACCTAAAAGCCGAGTTGCGCCTTTGCCTCTTCAGACACCTGCCCGCAATCGCTGAAGCGATAGCTTCTGCAGGCGGGTCATATCGGTTGGGATCAAAAACCAAGCTCGGCTTTAGCCATATCACTCATGAAATCGGGTACCCACGGCGGATCCCAAACGAGCGTAATCACCACGTCCTTTTCAGGCACAAAACCATCCTCTAGAGTAAAGAGCGCGTCCTTGACCATCCGGTCAAACATACTTGCCAAGGGACAGCCGGGAGTGGTTAGCGTCATCTCGATATGAACTCGCGGCGAATTTTCGGTCAGCTCAATTTTATAGACAAGCCCGAGTTCGACCACATTGACCCCTAGTTCCGGGTCAATGACATCCCTTAATTTTTCTACCACTTGTTCTTTTGTAATCATATCAAAAAAGTCCCCCACCATTACTGGTGAGGGACTCATTATACAAGGCCAACTATTATTTATCTGCACGCTTCAGAACTGGCATGCCTGTGCGCTTGGTCTCCATGATGGCATAACCTGCTGGGACTTCTTTGAGGAGTCCAGCTCTCTCATCACGGGCAAAGTAATAAATTCTCTGCTTGCGGCCGTTCTTCAGGGTTACTTCTCGTGTGTGGAGATAGTATGTCTGACCCTTAGAATTTTTATATGGAAGCATACGCATCCTCCTCTAATATATTTGTCCTGATTCCTTATCTGGGACCCAGGCTAATGAGCTTCACTATAGCCACTCTTGAGGACTACGTCAAGCCCCGCCCTGGCGGGGTTTCAGTCCAGGTGTGCTTTTAAAAGAGGCTGTGAAAGTGTCGTCACACTCTTCCCTGTGCCATGTAACCCGACCACGAGATCAGCGGGCAACTGTGTCTTGGGAATCACAATTCCAGAGAGCAAGTTACCACCCTTCTCCGCGTCAATGTCCCCTAGGAACTTTACATTGGTTCCGGATACCAGCCACGCCCCCATGTTTGTAATATCACTTGCATCCGACACAACTAACGTTCCATTGAGTGAATTTGCGCTGGCGCTATAGCGGAATACTGCATACGATGAGCCACCACTGATGGGAAAGAGATCTAGATCAACCATCGATGGATCTGACAGATAATTTAACTTTGAGAAAAGTTTCTGTTTACTGATATCGGGAATTGGCGTACTGGTCGCAAAGGCAACCGGACTTGGACTAGCTGAAAGTGAAAATGTTTTGCGTAGTGCATCTTTAGTCATCCAGAGGACCCAAACACCTGTGACGATCAGAAGCAAGACAACCACGATCAAAACTGTCTGCCTGTTCATATTACTTCCCTCCTAGTAATTGTTGGATTGTTGATGCCAGGCTACTCACGTCCGTGCTCACATTGTTGACATAAAAAGTAGGTGTTGCATTGACCCCAAGAGCTAAACCATCACCTTGGTCTTTGGTCACTAAATCGGCAACTTCTTTAGAGGAAAAATCTTTGGAAAACTGGTCTGTATTCAGTCCCAAGTCTTTGGCATATGAAACCAATTTATCGTTGGGGTTGGCAAGTGTTGCCCATTCATCCTGCGAAGCGAACAATTTATCATGCATCTGCCAAAACTTTCCCTGTTTGCCAGCACTCTCAGCAGCTTTTGCACCGGCAAGTGCATTTTTATGAATAGATTCGAGTGGAAACTCACGATAAACAAAATAAATATTACTTCCACCTTGCTGCAAGATCTGTTCAACTAGAGGTTGTGCAGCTCTACATGAAGGACATTCAAAATCAGAAAACTCAGTGAGGGCAATTTTTGAGCCAGGTGTACCTTTACTATTGCGGTGATCACCCTGCACCAGCGCTTCTGGTGCGGGCGCAGCCGGTGCATTGGCTTTTTTGGTAAAGACAAACGCTACACCCACGACGACAGCAATGGTTACCAAAAGTGATCCGATCAAAATAGGTAGGTTTTTCATATTTATTGTGGCCAAACTTGCTTGCCAGTCTCCACATCCTCTACGATAATCGCTGCGGTCGGGCAACTCTGCGCTGCAAGCAGCTTGATATCATCCAACTCGTCTTCAGAGATCACATACGCTAATTGTTTATCGTCTAAGCCAAAAACCTTGGGAGCGATCGCTACACAACTTGCGGCACCGATACACTTGGGGCGGTTCACAGTTACTTTATATTTGCCGGGCATCTTTGTCTGATCAGCAGGGGCGACGGACATATCTGGGGTTGCAGCAGGCGCGGGTTGTTGAGTTTGATCCATACGCTCTTTCTATGTCATTCCTGCGAAGGCAGGAATCCAGTCAATAAATAATTCAATATTGTGTTTTCTTTGTTGCATGGACCCCTGCCTACGCAGGGGTGACAACTATATAAACTTCTCATGATGTACGTGTTCGGCTGGTACGCCTTTTTGTGCCAGTACTCCCATGACATCCGTGATCATGTGCGAGTTGCCACATAGATAATACTCCGCGTCCTTGGCAATTTCATGAATCGTTAGACAGTCAGTCACACGTCCGCGACAGAGCTTCCACTCATCGGTTGCCTTGGATAGCACGAGATGGTACGAGAAATTCGGGAATGCATCATGCAACTCATCTAGCTGATCCAGCCAAAACAAATTCTGAGCAAACCGCATACCCCAATAGAGCATGATTTGCCGCTTTGAGTCACGAGTACGCAGTAGATCTAGGATCATAGCGCGCAGCGGTGCGATCCCTGATCCAGTCGCAACAAAGTTAATTGGAGTTGTTGCCACTTGTACGCTGTCAGCAATAACAAATTCCCCAGCAGGCGCATAAAAACTAATTTCATCACCGGGCTTCAGACCACACAGATATCCTGAAGCAACTCCGTTGGGAATTTTTTCTACCAGCAATTCGAACGCGTGATCAAGCCTAGGGGCTGAGGCGATGGAGTACTGGCGCTTCTGTAGAGCTCCTGGAGTATTTAATAATAAATACTGTCCCGCGACAAACTCAATGTGTTCAGGCTGCAGCAATTCAAATTTCAAGAAATGAAACTCTTCGCCGACGATCGTGCTTTCAGAAAGTTTGGCTGTAAATTGTTGTATGGGCATAGACTTAACCTGGATTATAAAGACTCGCGCCAATTCCTACCATACCATAAACCGATGGTTAACCTGGCGATAGAAGCGTACTCTTCAGTACGGTTAAAGAAGTTTTGCGTGACGACGCCGATCATTCCCTGTTTCTTTTTTGTGTCAGTATCATTGATGAGTGTATCCATCACGGGTCCCATCTCTTCACCAGCTAGAATGCGTGAAGCGATTTCGTCATCCAGGATAAAACGGGCTCCGGAAGAAGAAAAGAAGTTACCGCCCCGGTCTACCACGCTACACCATACCACATTCATCAGGCCGTCTTCGGTCTCATCTACTCCCCCTTCTAGCCCAACTCCCAAAATATCACCCGTGTTGTGTTCTATTTTTTTGAGCGCTGATAGGGCGCGGTTACGTGACCCTACGTATGTCTCATGATCAGTTCTCGGCTGTGCGCCTACTTCACTGTCAGTCTCAAAGCCTTCGACTTGCGCATCAGGCCAAGTAACTGCCACTCCCTGAATAACTGCATTTATTTTGACGACATTGGTGCTTCCGACAGCGATATGCATGGGTGTAGTATACCGTACGTATGACATCCAATCATGAATACGTCATCAATCTTGAAAATGATGATCAAACCAAAAGAGCTAAGCTACTCTTGCTAGTGCGGCAAACCGCACCTCATGCATGGATTGAAAATAATTCTTTGCGATTTAGAACAGATGACCAAGGTAAAGAACTCGTGCGTATTGACACTAAGAGAAGAGTTTTGAGAGCCTAAAACCTGACCCTACTTTCGTTCGACACCAAACAGATTTCCTTTGACAGAGATTCTTCCTGGCGCGCGTAAATTGAATGCAGTTTTAAATTCAGCTCCCGCGATCGTCACACTACCGCGATTAGTATCAATGATGACATTCTTGGTATAGCCATTGCTTCCGTGCTCCACACGTACCGATGAGATAGATGTAAATGCTCCGCCATATTGGTTCGCTTTATTTTTCAGCTCATCTTTTGAGTACCCACCGCCACTCCAACACGGTCCCTCTGGAGTAATCTTTGATACCTCGTCACCACTCCCGTGATAACGAACCACCCACGCATTTAAGATATCGGCAAACTCATCCTGGGTAAGCCATGGGTGGGAACGTCCGCATGTGTCACCCGAGCGACTCTTGTACCACGCTTTATAAAACCACGGACTGTTCCCTTTCCCCGAACCTTCATATGCGCCATTAGCCCAGGTGCTCCAATCACCAGTCGTATCCCAAAACGCCGGAGTACTGTATCCATTGGCTGTGTACGACTGCTGATATCCGCCCGAGCTTGCGGCATACCAAGCGGAGAATGGTTTGCCATTAGCTATGAGCACCCACCCGCGCGTCGCATTGACAGCTTCTTCCCACTTACCTCCTTTATTGCTGGACTTATAGACCTGACAACTTTCTGTAGCGCAAATTGAGTTAGCACCGTTGTTGGTATATGCGAGTGCATAAGATCGCGCCGCGACGGCCTGAGCTTTGAGCGCTTCCAAGCCACCATTGTCTCCCCAACTATTTGGCATCTCATAAATACGCTTCACGTAGGTCTCGATATCCACTGTTTCATGTCCCTGCACTGTAATGTTTACACTCGTAGAATAGTCTTTTTTGATTTCTATACCTCCACCGTAATAGGCATGCAAAATATCATCGGCTGACTGCCCTACCTTGGCCCGACCATAGGCGCCGTACTGACTCATCCCTTTAAAGTGCGGAGCACCAAATGAAAAGACGGCAAAGGCGGGGCTAAATCCAGGATTATACGTAGGGCTACTCGCTGGATCATCAGAAAGAGGCACGTCACCTACTGTCGTCGTTGCCGTCCCGCTTCGTTCTGCCAAGATCTCTTGCTGACGCGCCGAGAGAGCGCTGATTTTTCCCGCTAGATCCTGCTGGTATTTTTTTGCTTTGGCAACCTCGCCTTTGAAAAATTCCGCGCTGCTGTCTAGCGATTTTTGCAACGCAACTAACCGGTTTCCGGTATCTTGGAAAGATTTTTTATCAGCTTCAAACTGGGAAATCTCTGATGAGAGTCTAGTCAGTTGTTCTTCGTCATTTTGCTGCACCCGTTCTTGGATACCCAAAGTCGTAGATACAGAATCAATATCGTTTCCTGATAGCAAGACACCCA
>DATIJC010000033.1:0-26869 GCA_035479015.1 Patescibacteria group bacterium
CGCCGGACCCAAGGTGCTGGAGCATATTGTGGATGCGGTGCTTGAGCTCTCGGGTGAACGGACGGGACAATATCGCTTGCTTCGGGCAATCAAAAATCGCTTCGGGCCGACAGACGAAGTAGGTGTGTTTGAGGTAGTGGAGGCAGGAATGGCCGAGGTAAAGAATCCATCGGCCGCATTCTTGGAAAACAGAGTAGAGGGGAGTCCGGGTTCAGCAATTGCTTGTGTGATTGAGGGGACACGCCCACTTATGATCGAGGTCCAGGCACTCGTCATTCATTCGCCTATGCCTAATCCTCGGCGTGTCGCGCGGGGTATCCCCGTATCAAAGATTCAAGTACTCGCCGCGGTACTGGAAAAGTTTTGTGGCCTTACGCTTTCTACCAGTGATATATATGTCAACGTCGCGGGCGGATTTACCATCACTGAGACAGCAGCTGATCTGGGGTTAGCAATGGCGATTGCCTCCTCCTATATGTCCCGTCCAATCAAAAGCGGGACCGTATATGTCGGGGAGGTGGGTCTCCTGGGTGAGGTCCGCAAGGTCAAGCTCCTTGAGAAGCGGCTCAAAGAAGGTAAGCGCCTGGGGTTTACTAAGGTGATCGCTCCGCCGGATATACATTCTATACAAGAAGTAATATCGGGGTTAAAACGCTAGCGACTATTCTTTTCATACTCCACCCCTAACCCCTCCCCTACCTTAGGGGAGGGGAATTATTTTATTTAGATAAATATAGTCTCCCCCTAGGGTAGGGGGAGATTTAGAGGGAGTACAAAAATGGGTAGAATTCACTGTGGAAAACCTCCAAATTTACTTGAGATTTATGTTAAGAAAGTATTCTTATAGGGTATAGGAAAAAACGGGAAATTAAAACTATAGGATTGACAAGAAAACACGAAGTGTTATAGAATGCCGCCACGCGCCTGAAAACCACCCTACGCATAAAGCTTCGGAGTGGCAAAGGGCAACAAAAAAGCATTACTACCGCTGGCTTTGGGAAGACACGAATAGCAATGCTTTTTGTAAATGAGAAACCAAAACTCCTAATAGGATCCGGAGGCTTGGCAACTCGTGTATCAAACTATCATTGTAGAGTAGCGATGTCAAGGATACCGGACTTATGAGCACACAAAAAAACTTCTTTTCCTTATTTCGGATTGTCTTGATCCTTGTTCTCATCATTGTCGCCGTCACCCTTAAGAATTCGATCCCCAAAACTCCCGAGACAGTCAAAGCTGTCGCTGGTCAATGTAATATCGTCTATGCCAACAATTGTTTCACTGTTACCGGTTGTGATGGCAGAGGAAACATTCAAGCCTTTACCGGTAGTTACTCAGCTGGCTGTCCTACTACTGCCAATCCGCAAACACCTTATGCCGTCCATGACGGAACATATTGTCCTAATCCAGGTGCTGGGCAGTGCCGCCAGGTGGATCACCAGTTTAGTAGTGATAATGGTGCTCCGGGTGGAGGGGTCTGTGCCTGTCGTCCACCCAATACCCCCACTCCTACACCTACGCATACTCCTACACCAACTCCGACACACACCCCAACCCCTACACCAACGGTAACTCCAACGCCTACCCCAACTCCAACCCCGACACCTACAGCGACACCTACGCCGACTCCTACACCAAGTCCCACCCCTACACCCACAGTAACCCCCACACCCACGCCGACCGTGACTCCTACTCCAACACCTACTCCCACGGTCACGCCCACACCAACGCCAACAGTCACTCCAACACCTACTCCGACTCCGACACCAAGTCCAACTCCCAGCCCAACACCGGGTATATGTAACTCAGTCTGTTCGGACAACAGTAACTGTTCAAATGGGAACATCTGCTACAAAGCAGGTGTCAATGACACGGTCGGATACTGCCGTAACCCAGATAACACGCAGAGTACAAGTTGCCAAGCATACTCGTGTAATCATGAGTGTTCTGATAGTAAAGACTGTACCGGCGGCATGACCTGTTACCAAGATGGTGACAAGAGCTACTGCCGCAACCCTGGCAAGCCAACAAGTACAACTTGTGACTCACGCGACTTCGGTGGATTCTTTATCCGCAAATATAATGACCGCAACGGTTCTGGATACCAGGACTCTGGCGAAGAAGGTCTCTCATGGAAATTCCAGTGGGACAGTAATGGTGACGGAAACTGGCATGACTATGACACATTTGCCGATCACTTAGGTGAAGGTGGAGTGGTCTATCTACCAGTAGACACACAAGTGCGCATCCGTGAGAAGTCAAAGGATGGCTGGACTGCCACTACGGTAACTGAAGTTATGATCCACATCCGTGCTAATGATAACCAACTCATGGTCTTTGGTAACTGGCAGGGTAAACCCCAGGTATTGGGTATTACCACGCCTGTCAGTACGCCTAAAACAGGTGCAGACCTGTGGATCGGCGCGCTTACCTCACTGTCAGCAGCCGGAATTGGATTCTATCTTAAAAAACGAAGTATCTAGTGACTAGTGTCTAGTCGCTGGATTGACATACTGCCCTATGTCGATACCAAGCACAAAACTTCCACTCTCAGCAGTGATATTTGACCGTAGTCTTCACGGTGTATCCGACGTGCCCATTTTTGCACAAGCACTGTTCCAAAAAGTTAATACCCCTCAATTCCTTTCTCCAAAGACAGCACAAATTTTGCATCGCAGCTCGCCTGAAAAGGCGGCTCCAACTTTTTTCCAAGCACCGGTAGTAAGCGGGCAGGCCGAACCCGGGGCTTGGAAAAGTGCTGGTGTGAGTTGGGCAGAAGATCCGACAATCATCCGGCCGACTGTATCGGCAGATGCGTTGCAGTCATATCTTCGTGATATTGCATTTAAGAAAGAAGAAAACAAAAGAGTAATTAGGGAGATATGGGAAATCGGGGTACATACACTACGCCTAAACAGGACGCATAGTGCAGGGCTATTGGATGTAGTGATTCTGCCGGAAACTAAACTTTCGCCGCTGCAATATGCACTGGATCAACAGTATGCGGTACGACAATACGTGCGGGTACTGAGAAAACTTCTCAAAAAACTTTATCCCTCTCCTATGTTTGGAGAGCCTGCCTGGCCGGTAGGCAGGGGCATCAAGCGAAGCGTGATGAGTGAGGTTGAGAAATTGATAGAAAAAATTTCTGGATTCAATTTTGAGTTATCTGTTGACTGGACTCCTGCCTTCGCAGGAGTGACAGACAAATTACAAAAAATAATAGAAAGCCTCGCTGAGTTCAGCACTACTCTTCCATCGTTCACCCGCATCGCAGCAAACACAATGATCGTACTATCGATCGTCCTCATGTTAATGACCGTCGGTCCGATGGCAGTCTTGGAAGGAGATAGTTTGCGTCATCGTTTGATTAATTCACTGTCACCAAAAGCGGACGATGTAAGTATGCAGTCCGCAGCGCACACTACGCAGGCGCCAGTACCAACTCCCACTGAAGACCCCCGTGCAATTATCCCGGCTGAGAAACAATTCCAAATCCAAATTCCTAAAATCGGTGTGGACTCGCGCGTGATCGCTAACGTTGATCCATCAGACGAAACAGCCTATGCGGCTGCACTAAAGCAGGGTGTGGCTCATGCGATGGGTACGGATCTCCCGGGAGTGGAAGATGCGCATACCAAAACTGTGTATATCTTTGGTCACTCTACCAATGCTCCATGGAATATTTCAAAATATAACGCGCTCTTTTACAACTTAAAAGATTTATCGGCAGGTGACTTTATCCGCGTGTGGTTCTGGGGGAAAGAGTATGACTACTCTGTCACTGATCGCAAAATCTTGGCTGCTGACGATGTCAGTTACTTGCAACCACAAACTGAAAAAGATCAATTGGTCTTACAAACCTGTTGGCCGCCCGGAACCAGTTTGAACCGTCTCATCGTCGTTGCCCAACCCGTCAAATAGTTGTGATATATTCACTGCATATGGTTAAACCTCACAGTGAAAATTCATTTCCCTTAGCGACAACTAATGATTTGGCTCTGAGGTCAGCGAGACAGGAACAGATAGATCCTGAAAGCTCTCAATCTGATAAAGAAAGGGCTGCACAGATATTGCATGACAGTGAGGGAAAACGCAAAGAAATTCAAAATGTCAAATTGGAAGTAAGTAGACAACTTAATAAACTTTGGGATGTTTTGAGTAGATATCAAATACTTGAAAGAGGTCCTATTGATAAATTTATACAATTTATTGCTACTGAACCCAAGGAAGGAAAAACCTCTGGGTCAGAAAACTCATTGTATCCTGCCGAAGAATTTCAAAAACTTTTGTGGGAATCAATTCTTTCGAAAGGTTTGGTTGTACAGACTGAAGGTGGCGATTGGTCAAGTTTCACAGTGAAACAAAATGAGAAAGGTGGGTATCGTGGGGAAGGTGCGGAATACGATATAAAAGCTGTGATTGGAAAATTTATCGATGTGGTAAATCAAGTAATTATTACTCGAGCTCGTGAGATCGATAAGGAAGATAAGGAAGCGAGATCGCAGAATCTTGAAATCGAAGAACGCAAAGTAGCTTGGCATCCTATGAATAAAACCAGGTAGGCATCAAGATTGGGTGCTATAGTATCTTTCAAATGGACTCGTTTACTCTCATTCTTTTAGGCGCGACTGGTGATTTATCCCGCCGCAAAATCTGGCCGTCACTCTATGACTTATTTGCACACGGTGCATTTGAAGCATCGTTCTCCATTGTCGCGGTAGGCAGAACCTCACATGGTGATGCATCATTTAGAAAATATGTTGCAGAAGTGTTGGTAGAGAAGGACCAAAAACATTTGGATGAATTTGTAGAACATATCCACTATAGCGAAACGGATGCGACAAGCAGCGCGGGGGCTGCCAAACTTGACAAAGATTTACAGAAATTTGAAGCAGAGGGGATGAGTCCTAACCGCATTTTTCACTTAGCAATTTTACCGGAGCTGTATGGAAAAGTGTCCAAATTGCTCTTTGAAAATAATCTGCATAAAAGTAAAGGGTGGGTACGCTTGCTCATTGAGAAGCCTTTTGGCACGAGTCTTTCGTCCGCTAAGGAGTTGGACGTGATATTGAAAAAAGGTTTGGGCGAGGACCAGATTTTCCGTACTGATCATTATCTAGCCAAAGAAACGGTGCAAAATATTTTGGCATTCCGTTTTGGCAACGGACTCTTGGAACCCATTTGGAATAGGGATTTTATTGATCACATCGAAATACATCAGTTGGAAGAGATTGGTGTGGAGGGGCGGGGGAAATTTTACGATAACACCGGTACACTCCATGATGTGGTGCAGAATCATTTGTTGCAGGTGTTGGCAGTGACGACTATGGACAGGCCGGACATGTTTACTGCCGGGCAGGTGCGGGAGAAGCGGGCCAAACTTTTACAGGGAATCAAAGTCTACACAAACCGTGAGGAAGTGGCGCAATATGTGGTCAGGGGACAGTATGAGGGTTACAAAGAGATTCAGCATGTGGATCCACACTCGACCACCGAGACATTTGTGGCACTCAGGCTGGAGATTGAGCAGGAGCGCTGGCAGGGTGTGCCCATCTATATCCGCGCCGGCAAAAAATTGGGAGTAAAAACAAGCGAGGTATCGATTGTTTTCAAGCAGCCCAAAAGCTCACTGTTTCCATTGGATGAAGCATCCAAGTCATATCCAACTATTTTGACACTGCGTCTGTCACCCAATGAAGGGATTGCCTGGCAGATGGCTGTCAAAAAACCAGGCATGAATATGTCTCTGGAACCGCTTACACTCGCGGCGCAATTTAGCCAATTAAAGAGTGGTCTCATGGAGCCTTATGAGAAGATCCTCCTGGACGCGTACAAGGGCGACCAGACGCTGTTTGCCTCAAGCCATGAGGTAGAGGCGCAGTGGCGCTTTGTCGATCCCATCAGCCTTGCCTGGCAAGATCCCGAGTTTGCTCCAAACCCGTATCCGCCGGGGTCAAATGGACCTGCCGATAGCGATGCGCTTCTCGAGAGGGATGGGCGCAAATGGCACGAAGTAGCGCTATAGGTGTATAATGTCCCTTAGTATTGTTAGTAGGTTTTCTACTTCTTGTGATATACGCTCCAAAAGCAATCCATGAGTGTGTGAGGCCGTTTTTGGAAAGTTGGTGAAACATTCATGGATCAAAATCAAGCAAATCCTGCAAAGTTATTTGTAGGCAACCTTAGCTACAACGTCACATCCGAACAACTCCGCGAGAAATTCGCAGAATTCGGTAACGTCGTCGACGCTATCGTTTTGACAGACAAGTTTTCTGGTCGCTCAAAGGGTTTCGGTTTCGTAACAATGGGAACAGCTGAAGAGGCGCAAGCCGCAGTAGCTGGACTCAACGAACAAGAACTCGATGGCCGCAAGATGCTCGTCAACGTTGCTCGTCCAAAGGCTCCTCGTGAGTTCGGTGGAGGAAGTAACGGAGGTGGAGGCTACAACCGAGGTGGTGGCCGAGGTGATTACAACCGTTCCGACAGGGGCGGCCGCGATTACTAAACCTTTCGTCTAATCGAAAACAACAAAGCCCCCAAGGAAACTTGGGGGCTTTTTGGATGTGAACCTCACCCGTCAGGTCCCGAGTCTGCCGAGGGATTGACAATTTGCCCTATGTTTGGGATACTATGTGTACACAAATGCTTCGTGTAGATAGATTTTCTTGAAGAAACATGACTTTTTCCCGCGCAACATTTTGCAATGTAGTACTAGTTTAGGAGTTCTCCTATGGCATCAACTGATGACCAAACAGCTTCAGACGTTTCTCCAGTAAGCGTCAATATCGATGATATTATCGGCACACCCCAAGAGGTGGTCCCAGAGATCGTTTCTCCGGCACCTGTCTCACACCCGGTAGAAATGCCCACCCGCGATCCCATGCGCCGTATGCCTTCACGTTCATCCCGTCCACAATCAGGTGGTGACCGGGGTGGCAGGCGTCAGAATGGGTATAGCAATGGTGGCCCAAGACGGCGCATGCATAGTTTTGAGCAATACGAAGAGCAAGATGTTTCTGAGTACAACCCAAACCGCATGATCGATCCCGCCAGAGCTTTTGAATTCGGCGGGGAAGTAGACGGCAGAGTCCTGCCTGATGCAGGCATCGCTACCGAAACCATTACGGGTGTTTTGGACACCAGTACAGAGGGACACGGAGTACTTCGCAGTAATTTCTCCCCATCAGATAGAGATGCATACATTTCGACATCACAGATCCGCCGCTTTGGACTGCGTCCTGGTGATTTGATCGAGGGACCTGCCAGGGCACCAAAGGAAAGTGAGCGCTACTGGGGACTTTTGAAGGTTGATAAAGTAAACGGTCTGGATGCCAACGCCATGATACAGCGTGTCAAATTCCATACGCTTACGCCTGTCTATCCCAATGAGAAATTTAAATTAGAGACTGGTGCCGAACCACTCTCAACTCGTTTAATTGATTTAGTTGCTCCTATCGGTAAAGGACAGCGCGGACTGATCGTCTCGCCTCCGAAGGCCGGTAAAACCACCATCATGAAGGAAGTTTCTACAGGAATTGCTGCTAATTACCCAGAAGTACACTTGATGGCGGTGCTCATCGGTGAGCGTCCGGAAGAAGTGACTGATATCCGCCGCCACATCGCTGCTATTACCAAAGGCAAAGGTGAAGTAGCTGCAAGCAACTTTGACGAATCTCCTGAATACCAAGCGCGGGCTGCAGAGCTGGCGATCGAACGCGCGAAGCGCCTCGTCGAACTTGGAAATGATGTCGTGATTTTGCTTGACTCGATTACGCGTCTCGCGCGTGCGTATAATTTGGCAATCCCAACCTCAGGGCGCACGCTCTCTGGTGGATTTGACCCAGCAGCACTGACTCCACCCAAGAAGTTCTTTGGTGCAGCCCGGTGCTTTGAGGAATTTGACACCCCACAAGGTAAGAAGCGTGGTAGTTTGACGATCCTCGGTACAGCTCTCGTAGATACCGGATCCCGTATGGATGACCTCGTCTATGAGGAATTCAAGGGAACTGGCAACATGGAACTGTTTTTGGACCGCCAGATCGCCGAGCGGCGTATCTATCCAGCTATCGATATCCAGCGTTCCGGTACGCGTAATGAGGAATTACTCTTTAGTCAGAGTGATTACCAGAGTATCGTGACCATGCGACGCATGATTGATATGCTTGGCAAAGATGAACGTACTTCGATCCTGATCGACCGTTTGAAGAAAACAAAAGGCAACAAAGAATTTTTGGCTTCATTAAAAGAGGGGTAATTAGGCAGATCAAGTACCGTTTGTCATTCCTGCGTAGGCAGGAATCCATGCAACAAAGAAAACACAATATTGAATTACTTATTGTCTGGATCCTTGCCTTCGCAAGGATGACAGGAGAAAATTCTTTAAAGAAGTTTTATACTGCATGCCTACTCTATGACAAATAGTTCTTCATCAGATTTTAGAGAGTTCTGGCGGTTCTTTTCTCGCTATAGCAAGCAGCGTGCCTATTCTTTATTTTCAAAATTTGAGACGGGAAAAGATTTCTTTGTCGACCTGTTGTACAAACGACGCGGCAAGTATGCCCGTCCGTTCTTGCATACAACCATGGTAGTTATCCTTATTTTTGGAATTACGCTGGGACCGCTGATTGTCAAAAACCAAGCAGACGCAACGAGTGTCCCCGAAACTCTACCCTCCGGCGTATTAACTAGCGTTTCCGGCCAGGACATCAGTGGCACGGGTGTGGCTACTATCCAAGGTGAAGAGGTCTTAAAGTATCGTGGTGGTGAAATTTATAATCACACAGTGGCGCAAGGTGAAACGCTACGTTCCATTGCCGATAAATATAATTTAAAAGACGTCAATACTATTGTTTGGCTGAACAATTTAGATCCCAAGGCGCCTATTAAGCCAGGACAAGTATTAAAAATACTACCCGTCGACGGAGTCCTCCATAAAGTCAAAAAAGGCGACACGATATGTAGTATCGCGAAGTATTACGGCTTAATTGGTCCCGGCGAAGACTGTGGTTCCGGAGCCCAACCGATCGTCGACTATCCCTTTAATACATTTACTGATGACAACTTCGGTCTACAAGTTGGTCAGACGCTGGTTATTCCTGACGGCGTGATGCCTGCGCAAAACCAAGTTCCCGCATCTACGTTTGCCAGGCAGTTGACGCCAAATGCTGGTACGGTGAGTCCAACGGGTAAATTCATCTGGCCGCTCTCCGGTTTGATTACGCAAAAATTTAGTTGGTTCCACCCGGGAATGGATATCGCCAACCATATTGGCACACCGATCTTGGCTGCTGACTCTGGAAAAGTCATCGTCGCCGGCTGGACCGACAACACAGGATACGGCAACCGCGTCATGATTGACCATGGCAACGGGTATGTGACACTCTACGGTCACATGAGTGTCATTTCTGTCCAAGTAGGGCAGACGGTGCACCGTGGCGATGTGATAGGGCAAGTAGGCTCTACCGGCCGCTCTACGGGCCCACACTGTCACTTCGAGATCCGCCTAGGAGGCGTGCACGTCGATCCTCTGTCTTATCTAAAGTAAGACTAATAAATTGTCATGCTTGCGCAGGCAAGCATCCAGGCAACAAGTAACACAATAAGGAATTTATTTACTGACTGGATTCCTGCCTTCGCAGGAATGACAGACAAAATTAATGTTTATGCTTTTGGCAATTCGATCCAAAAAGTAGATCCACTCCCGACCGTAGAATCCAGGCCAATGCTGCCGCCCATCTTTTCGACAAACTGTTTACAGATCCATAAGCCCAGGCCTGTTCCTTCAATTGAAGCAAGCTCTTTGAACGAGGCGTTCACACGGGAAAACTTTTGGAAGAGCTTTTGCTGATCCTGTGGACTTATACCTGTGCCACTGTCTTGAATACTGATGCGGATCATGTTCCCATTTTCTTTTGCGCCTACATGCACCATACCCTTGAGCGTGTACTTTATTGCATTGGAAATAAGATTAGAAAGGATCTCGCGCAGCTTTGTGTCATCGGCCGCAACGGTGAAATCTTGGGGCAATTCAACGGTCAAATCCAAGCCTTTTTCTTTGGCTTGTGGGGCAAAAATATCTACTGTTTCGCTGATTACAGTCTTGAGTGAAATAGGCTTGATCTCCAATGTCACACGTCCACTCTCAATGCGTGAGACATCCAGTAGATCGTTGACCAGGGCCACGAGACGTTGTGTCGATTGATATGCAGTATTTAAGTAATCGTGTAATTTTTCCGGGTGATCATTGGCTTTATTCATCGCCATCCACAAATAATTTTTAATCGCGTTCATCGGACTCTTCAACTCATGACTAGCCATGGATAAGAACTCGTCCTTCATTTGGTCGAGGGCTTTGAGCTGATTATTGGCATTTTCCAGTTGTTCTTTTGTTTCATCTAGCCGGGTGTAGATGGTAGCATTTTGGACCGCAAGACCCACGACATCAGTAAATCCGCGTAGCAAATCCATTTCATCATCACTGACGAGCGAGACATCTTTGCTCATAGAGAAGATGATGGTGCCTAAAGTGGCATTTCCGTAGCGGACAGGGAAGATCAGACTGTTCTTAATTCCTAATTCTTGTTGAATTTTACGTGCCGTTTCCTGATTAAACGTGGGGCGCAAAATGTCATACCAATCACTGACTACAAATTGTTCGCCGCTCTCTAAACACTTGACGAGGGTATTATCTTTTTCGGATAACGGAATAATAATTTCATGAAAGGGCGTTCCGATGCTATTTAGCCGTTCCAAAGCTTGGGCGGCGCGGTCCGTCTGTGAGACTGAAACCCGCATGAGTTGTTGTTTCTCGGTGTTGACCAGATTTAAGACGACGATTTCATATCCGAGCTGCAAATACCCTAGTTCGAGTACTGTGCTGTCAACGATTTTTTGCACCACTTTGTCAAAGTCTAGGGTATCGAGGATGATTTTCTCCAGATGCCAGAGAGCCTCTACGGTCTTTTTTGTTTGCGGTGTTGTAGAATATGCCATAGGAAAGAGAGAGCTTTCCATTTCATTATGGCAGATTCACATCTCGATTTTCCATCCTATTTTGACTGGAACACGCAGGCTCACCCGCTTTTACCCCAAACTTGCGCCATTCCCCGTCCTACACTGGCGCAATTGGAGCACGTTACTTTTGACGACGAAGGTCCCCGTGATGGCGTGCAGGGCACGACAGTCTTCCCAGGAGCTCGTGATGTGCAACGGTATGTGCAGCTGGCGCATGATACGGGCCTGCGAGAGATCACGGTAGGTATTTTTTCTGGTGAGGGGTCACGAGCAGAGCAGGTGACCATGTCGGTGCTAAAACACATGGCGAAACATTTCGCTGATATGACACCGATCATTATTGTGCGTCCGCTGCCGATTGATCTGGCCTATGCAAAGCGTTGTTTTGAAGCAAATCCAAATATAGAAGTGTTGATTTTTCAAGGTTCTTCCTCGCCAAGACTTTGGGTCCAAGGATGGGCACGCGAGCAAGTACTAGATGGAATAGCAACGGCGATTGATTTTGTGGCAGCACATGCGGGCGGCCGGTCACTCTCAACGCTTGAAGATGCTAGCCGCACTGATCCGCAGTTTGTGAGTGATTTCTTGGAAATGTCGGTCAAACATAAAGCAGTGCGCGTGGTCTTTGCTGATACGACGGGGCATTTTGATCCATGGGGGGCTTATCGGTTTATCCGCTTTGTCAAAGAAAAACTTGATAGTCTGGGGACTGTCGGAAAAAAAATGAAGATTGACTTCCACGGACACCGTGACAGATACTTGGATATGCCGGTAGCATTAGCCGCGATCAGCGCAGGAACAGACCGTGTCCATGGTGTGGTCTTCGGCATCGGCGAACGGGCTGGAAATACTGTTTTGGACGCATTGATTTACAACGTAGCACGGATGATTGAGGAGCTGGGCGGCAAACATAGCTATGTTTTGGCAAAACTTCCGGAACTTTGTCGCCAATATGCAGTAATGACGCGAGAGTCCATCCCAAATCACTATCCGCTTGTCGGAGAGAACGCATTTTTAACGGCAGTGGGTATCCATGCAGATGCGCAAGAAAAAGGATTGAAGCTGCTCGATGAACTGGAAAGCAAAGGACTGAGTGATGCAAAACGGAAAGAAGTGGAAAAAATCTTGCGAACGATATACACCAGTGTAGATCATGAAGAGTTGGGGAGAATCTTACGTTATCTCATTGGTCCACTCTCGGGGGACGCATCGATCCGCATGTGGCTCTATTCGCAAGGGTATGACGTAGTTTTAGGTGAAGATCATCCGGTGGTCACGAAGATACGCAAATTCGCCAAGCAACAAAACCGTGTTCTTCGTGATGAAGAGATCATAGAACTTCTGGAGCGCGAAAAAATTAAACGAATGCGGCAAGCGCAGCCTTCGCGCACTCGTCGTCTTGCGCCACATCCGTAGAACCGCCGACGCCGACGCCGCCAACGAGCTTCCCGTCCACCATAATTGGCTGCCCACCGGCGATGGTCGTGAGCTCTCCTGCGAGGATTGTATGTACGCCATAATATGGTTTGCCAGGAACATCATAGGGGGCAAGGGCAGCACTGGGCATACCTATTGAAGCAGATGTAAAGGCTTTCACATACGCGAACTTAGGGCTGATGGTGATGGCATTATCCATCTTGAGCGACGCAATCAGAGTACCCGCAGTATCAACTAGGGCAATGCTCACTTCCACACCCAGGTCGTGTGCCTTGGCATGCGCTAACTCAAGTGCTTTTTGTGCTTCTTTTAGTCCAATCATATATTTGTGTCCTCCAAACTCATACTATAAGACTTATTCGCTCGCTGCAAGGGCAAATAATACCTGCAATCGTATACGGTGTGGGAGTAGGGCAATCGCCGTAGTCAATTCCCGTTCCAGCAAATCGGCTGAGTACGGATACGTGGACGCTTTTGCCTTGTCATCACGTCTGAGGCTGTATCCTGCAAAAACCTGACGGATGTGGAGTTCATGTAAATGTCCTTCGCGGAATAAAACAAATCCTTCCACCTCACTGTCAATTTCAATACCTGGGAATGAACCTGCAATCTCATGACCAAGAGGTGCTGCATCGAGATAGAAAAACCCTTGTACATCGGCAATGGTTTTTCCTCGGCGGTAAATCTCAGTCTCACTTACTCCATGAACATTGGCAGAGGTAGCTGCGACGAAATGAATACCTTTTTTCCAGAGCAGAGTAAGCAGATACGAAAGTTCCGGAGATGCGTCTTCACCAAAGAGCGCGACTTGGATCATTTTTGTGCCATTTTTTCCCTTCGACCAGACTGTCTCGGGCAGTTCTTTTCCATCCGCACTCAAACGATAGTGCACGGCTTGTGGCAGCGACATATCCTGGATGAGTTTGTCCAGCCATACAGGAATATCTTTGTGGTTAACGAGTTTAGATAGATATTCTGGGCGTGTAATCAGCGCGAGCGGCTGGTCATGTGAAGTAGCGCGGTGTTTGAGTGCATCGACTTTGTCTACTAATTTTTGCTGGCGGGGATCAAAGACAAAACCGACTACAGGTCCAAAATCCACAATGACGATTTCACTATTCTTGCCTGCTGCAATTTTATTCGCAGCAATTTCTATAGCGGCTTTCTTTTTTTCAAATGTTTGCAGGCGCTGTCTATCTAAATCACGGACTTTTGTAACGGCGGTTTTAATTGCACTCATACAGTTTGGTATACTAAACCTCTCACTATGATCAAGCAAGATAAGGCCGCAAAAGCATACGATGTCATCCGATCCGGCGGATTGACGGTTATCCCGAGTAGGGTGGGGTACACAATGCTGGGTTCCAGTGACAGTGCGATGCAGAAAATGTTTGAGCTTAAAGGCCGGCCGCTGACGAAACCAGCAGTGGTGCTGACACGTTTTGAATTGATCAACGAGCTAGCCTACGTCCCGCCAAAACATTGGGAATTAATAGAAAATATCCATAGTGAGGGGCTGTTATGCGGATTTATTCTGCCCAGGAAAAAACATAAGTTCTTTTCAGCGCAGACAGAATTTGCCAATAAAAATTCACAGCGGGATAATGGCACATCATGTTTTGTCATTCACGGTGGAGAATATATTGAATATCTTGTGGGACGCGCAATAGAAGATGGCGTCGTAGTGATCGGTTCTTCAGCCAACAAAAGTGGAACGGGAAACGAAGGAATGTTCTCTCGTATTCCAGCAGAGATTTTAGCGGGTGTAGATTACGCGATTGAAGACGATGCGTATGTGCATCAAGAATACGATCCGGCCAGCCGAGCACAGGGCGTCATGGTGGACTTGAATGGTGGGGAGGCGGTAATAATCCGCGAAGGTCTAGCAACGGAAAAAATCAAAGCGCATGTGCACGCCCACAACAAGAAGCTACAAAAGTAGTTACTGTAAAATCTCTTTTACCTTCGCGAGCAGATCCTCGGGAGTAATATCAGTTTTGACAATGTAGCCGTTGCATCCAAGGGCTTTCGCATTATCCAGCACGCTATCTTGTCCCAGAGCCGATAGCATAAAAATGGGGCCGTGCTTGGCACGCACAGGATTTCCCTGGAGCGCTTTGAGCGTCTCCATCCCATCTTTGACAGGCATGACAATATCTAGGAGGATGAGGTCATAATGAGCTATCTCATCCAGCTTCTTCATTCCCTCACTGCCATTCGGGGCAGTATCTACTTTGTAGCCAGCATCTTGCAGTAATTCCTGGTAAAAATCGAGGTTGTAGTCATCGTCATCGACGATCAAAATGAGTTTTTGTATGTCAGGCATATCTGCTGATAGTACGTGTCTTTTAAGGTGTTTGTCAACATATAGGGTACAATACACCTATCTATGGTCGATTTAGTCAAATTAAAACTCCAAGCAGGAAAGGGCGGGGACGGACGGATTTCCTTCCACCGGTCAAAGTCACGGCCCTTTGGTGGTCCAAACGGCGGTGACGGCGGAAATGGTGGATCAGTAATCCTTACTGGTAATGGTCACATGCGCACACTGCAGGATTTCTCCGGCAAACAGATACTTGAGGCAGAGAATGGACAGGTCGGTGGCCAGGAGCTCATGCATGGCCGCAATGGTAGCGACATCCATGTGGGTATTCCATTAGGTACAAGTGTTTGGGAGATCCTGGGTACGCATGAAACAAAACACCCCAGGCACATGTATAGTATCGATAAAGAGGGCAACCGGGTGGATAAACCAAATTTGCGCCGGATCATTACTCCGCCAAATCTTGTACAGCCGCTAGAAGAAAAACAGGAAGTTACCAAAAAAATTACCTTCCATGACATTGAATACAGTGTGCGCAAAGTGGGCGAAATTTTGCGGGAAGACGAAAGTTTTACTGTAGCGAGTGGAGGTTTGGGCGGGCGAGGCAATGAACAGTTCAAAAGTAGTACACATACCACACCCCGTGAAGCCGAAGCAGGTGAGTCGGGAGAAGCTGGTGAGTACATCCTGGAATTACAGGTGCTGGCTGATGTGGGATTTGTAGGACTTCCAAACGTAGGGAAGAGCACACTGCTTGCTGCGCTCACCAATGCGATGCCCAAGATTGCTAATTATCCATTTACAACCTTGGAGCCAAACTTGGGAGTACTGCGCTTTAGCAAAGAAGAAGAACTGCCAATCACTTTTGCCGATATTCCAGGTATTATTGCGGGCGCGAGCGAAGGGAAGGGTTTAGGCTTTGAATTCTTGCGCCACATTGCCCGTTGCAAGGTGCTGCTTTTCTTACTCGCCCTCGATGATGAAATCATGCAGGAATTGATTGAGACACCCGACAAACTGCGTGATGCATTGCTCGCCCAGTATAAGGACTTGACCAAAGAAATCGATATCTATCGTAAAGACCATGATTTGCCGGAGCAAGAGCATTTCTTAGTCATTAATAAGATAGATCTTTTTGACGAAGACCAGCGTGAGAAGCTCACTAAATCCTTTGCTAAAAAGAAGTTGTCACCACTGTTTATCAGCGCCGCTGCCCAGCTAGGGATAGACGAACTTCTGCTGACTATTCGAAGGATAGCATAGGCTATCGAGCAAATATTTTACTCTTGGTGGACCTGAGGGGAATCGAACCCCTTTCTCCTCCATGCCATGGAGATATACTACCGGTGTACTACAGGCCCATCTGAGAAGACAATTTTACCACAATATCCCTGAGCGGAGGGGGATATGATTAATATATGTTCTATACATATATTCTTTATCTTTCAAACAATACCTACTACATTGGATATTCGGCTGATTTGGTTGAAAGAATAAAAGAGCATTCCAGAGGGGAGTGGATGCTACTAAGAAATATTTGCCTGTAAAATTACACACTTACCTTGCCTTTAATTCAAAGAAGAAGGCGACCAATTTTGAAAAATATCTTAAAACTGGATCGGGATTTGCTTTTCGAAATAGACATTTAATCTAATGAAACAGGCCCCACTTCGCCAAGGCTACTTGGGGCACACTCCGCAATTATCGTGGAACCGCATGTTTCTAACAGTGTGGTTTACCACACGTAGCTCCGAATGAAGTGAGGAGCGGAGTGTGGACCTAGGCGGAATCGGACCGCCGACTTATCGTTGCGAACGATACGGTATACCACTTACCTATAGGCCCCCGGTACCCAAGTATTGTATCATCAGAAGATATGCATAAGTTCTTAAAAAGTTTTGTGTATGCTGGGAGGGGAGTCTGGGAGTCGACCAAAGAGCGCAATATGCGCGTACACCTATGTGTTGCTGCGGTAGTGATTACTGCGGGTCTATTTTTACATGTTTCCCGCCAGGATTGGATAGTTCTGCTTTTCTGTATTGTATTAGTTATTCCTGCAGAAATGGTGAACACCTCGGTAGAATCTCTAGCAAACACAGTACGTGATGACCTGGGTGTAACGTATCAGCGCACCCGCGATGCACGGGATGTCGCAGCAGGGGCGGTCCTATTCAGTGCCATAATTTCGGCAGCGATTGGCACAATAGTCTTCTGGCCTTATGTTTTTAAGTGAGAGATTTAATGTCCGATGACGCTGTGGAGAGCATCCACAATAAATTGGTAGACAAACTTGATCCCTTGGTACCCGTAGACTATAACGCGCTCTAGAATGTTCCTTCCCACTTGGGCACCCATGCGGGTGATCTCCTGTTTGTTGATATTGGGTTGGTACACGGATTGGTATTGGTCTGCCATATACAGGCTATTGTACAATAAAACTCTATGTCCATCATCAGCGTAAAAGATTTAACCAAAACCTTCAAGGTTCCACAGAAACAATCTGGATTTGGTGGCGCACTGCACTCATTCTTCAGGCGTGAGTACAATACAGTGAGTGCTGTCGATGGAGTATCTTTTGAGATCGACAAAGGTGAATTAATTGGATTTATAGGACCAAACGGCGCAGGGAAGACTACCACATTAAAGATGCTTTCCGGCTTACTTTTTCCATCAAGCGGGAAAGTAGACGTGTTGGGTTTCACTCCCTTTGATAGGAAAAAAGAATTTTTGAAACAGATATCCCTCGTGATGGGACAGAAAAATCAACTATGGTGGGATCTGCCTGCTATCGACACATTCCTACTCAATAAGGCAATCTACGAAATCTCAGATGCCCAGTACAAAAAAACGACCACAGAACTAATCGACTTGCTGGATGTAAGCAAACAGTTAGAGACCCCAGTGCGTAAACTTTCGCTGGGACAGCGCATGAAAATGGAGCTGATTGCCGCGCTGCTTCATCAGCCGAAGGTGCTATTTTTGGATGAACCCACCATAGGTTTGGATGTGGTCATGCAGCAAAACTTGCGTGACTTTATCAAAGCGTATAACCAAAAAGAGGAAGCGACCATTTTGCTGACCTCACACTACATGGGTGACGTCAAGCAATTATGTAAGCGGGTAATTTTGATCGACCACGGACACATTATTTTTGACGGTCAATTAGACACCCTCATTAAAAAACACACGAAAACGAAGCATTTAACGCTGACACTAGAGAGCAAGGTAAGTGATCAAACCCTATCAAAGTATGGCAAAATCATTGATAATGAATTTCCTAAAGTTACGCTCTCCATCCCGCGCTCGAGTACGAAACATATCGCAGCACAAATTTTGGAAGAGCTGCCAGTAGAAGATATCGATATTGCGGAAAGTACAATAGAAGAAGTGATACGGGAAGTCTTTTCGGAAAAACGATAGATTGTTTTGTGCTTTGATGCATCTTTATATAGTTTGATATCGTTAAAGAAATGATACAAGAAATAGTACTTCGGTATACATATACATACTACGATATATTGTGAATAAGATACTGATTATCGCTCAAAATACCGCGCAAGAGACTGCCGCGTACCGTCTCAATTTCGTGCTGTGGCGAGCCCGCTCAGTAATACGATACTTGCTCTCATACTTTCTTTGGACTGCAATTCTTAGCGGTGTAGCTGGAGCTGTAGGCGGCTACTCGCGCGCGCAAATGCTAACGTATTTGACGTTTGGCTATATCGTCATGACTTTTGTTCTCGCTACGAGAACTCAGGATCTGGGAGGGGAGATCAATGAGGGAAAACTATCGAATGCACTGCTACGGCCCCAGTCATTCTTTCAGTATTTGATCGGGAGAGAAATAGGGGACAAGGTGGTCAATCTAGTATTCTCAGTCGCGGAAGTCGGTCTGCTCTTATTTATTCTTCACCCACCTGTACTGTTCCAATCTAATCCAGAAGTGTTACTGCTTACCTTGCTGGCTGTTATTGGCAGCACCATTATGTATTTCTTGTTAAGCCTGCTGATGAGTCTTATCGCATTTTGGACGAATGATATTTGGGCAGTGCGATTTTTATTCTTCATGTGCTTAGAGTTTATGAGTGGATCATTGATCCCAATTGATTTGTTTCCGGGAATCTGGAGATCCATAGTCTTGAGCACGCCTTTCCCCTATGTCATGTTCTTCCCAGCGAAGATCTATCTAGGAGGTATGTCGGTATCCGATTTGAGACAAGGATTCATGGTGCTAAGCATTTGGATTATCGGTTTGAGTCTGTTGGCGTACGTTGCATGGAGGAGAGGTCTAAAAAGTTACGGAGCGGATGGACGATGAAAAGATATTCTAAGATCTGGATTATGCTTTCGCTTATCTCATTGCAAAATTCATTTGCAGGAAGATTTGGGGCAATCGTTTTTGTGATCGGCAAACTGATTCGGTTTGGCATGTTTTTTCTACTACTTGCCGTACTGTTTAACTCAACAAAAGCGCTCGCTGGTTTTACACGCGAGCAAATATTTGTCGTGTTTTTGACATACACGCTTGTAGACTCGATCTCCCAATTATTGTTCCGTGAGGTATACCGTTTTCGTGGCAGGGTAGTGACCGGCGATTTTGACTTAGATCTGATCAAACCATTGAACTCTTTATTCCGACCACTCTTAGGGGGAATTGATGTACTGGATGCGATCACATTACTGCCGTACTTGATCGTCTTCGTTCAGATTACGAGGGGGATGCAGATCCAGCCATTATCTGTAGCTCTTTTTATTTTGTTGCTACTCAACGCGCTTTTTATCTCGGCAGGGTTTCATATAATAGTTCTTTCACTCGGGGTAGTAACCAGTGAAATTGATCACGCGATCCTCATCTACCGCGATATTTTCCAGATGGGACGATTTCCAACGAGTATCTATACCGGATTAGTGCGAAATGTGCTCACATTTGTAGTGCCACTGACGATAATGATCACAGTGCCTGCAAAAGTACTATTTGGGTTGTACTCTTTGCAAACACTTCTTGCAGCATTTGCAACTAGCCTTATTTTCCTGTTAGTATCACTTAGGCTGTGGCAATATGCATTACAAAAATATACGAGCGCAAGTAGTTAATGGTTTTACCCTTATCGAGGTGGCGATCGCAATACTCATTATCGCAATCTTGGCAGTAGCCATACTGCAGGGGATCCCCAACACACTGGCCAAAGCCCGCGACAGCCGCAAGAAGGATCAACTCTCCCGCTATAAGACAGCCTTCGAAGACTACTACAACGATAATGCCTGTTATCCCCCATCAGGTACTCTAGCCGACTGCAACGGAAAGGGGCTCCAGCCGTATTTACCAAAGATTGTCTGTGATCAAAATACTATTCCGTATACATACACTCCTTCTGCAGATTGCAGATCATATGCCATCTATACTAAACTTGAGGTGAAGGACGATCCGGACATTGCGCGGGCGGGCTGTGCAAACGGATGTGGGCCAGGCGGACAGTACAACTACGGAGTATCGAATCAAAAGCTACAATAAGGACAGTATATCGTATTTTGTATATAGTATATCGAGAGCATGTCGAGAAATTTTGGCAATATACGAAATACCATATACTATATACATATAGTAGAAATATATGACTGCAATGTTCGGAAAACTTCACAGGGGATTCACACTTATTGAGTTGATTATTGTTATGGCGATCATGGCTATTCTCACTGCGATGATTGCCGGAAACTTCCAGACCAGTCGGATCAAAGCACTCGATGCACGCCGCAAAAGTGATCTAAAGCAAATTCAAACAGCGCTCGAGACATATCTTAATGACAACGCTATTTATCCTCCCGAATCCAGCGGGAAAATTGTCGCCTGTGGGTCAGGTGCAAGTCCTTGTGCCTGGGGTGAGGATGCAATGGAGAATTCCAAAGGGACGATATACATGGCCAAAGTCCCCGGTGATGTCAAGCAACCTACTATGCAGTACCTCTATGTAGTGAGCTCGGATCAGCGGTCCTATCAATTGTTTGCCCGGCTGGAGAATGATCAAGACAAAGACAACGTAATATTCTCAGGAAAGCAGTGTGGATCTGATGCCGCAAGTTTGTGTACCTACGGCGTCAGCAGTAGTAATACGACACCTTCTTCGTCACTTCCGTGACGAAAAAAGTATATAGTATTTTGTATATCGTATATCGAAAAAATTCAGTGCAATATACGAAATACCATATACTATATACATATAGTAGAAATATATGATGTTTCTTTCAAAAAAATCTCATAGAGGGTTTACTCTGATAGAGTTATTAATCGTCATCGCTATCATTGCGATCCTCACGGGCCTATTATTTTCCAATTTTTCGGGCGCACGTGAGCGGGCGAGGGATACGCGCAGGAAGAGTGATCTGAAACAAATGCAGACGGCGCTGCAGCTCTACAATAATGATTTCAATACGTTCCCGCTAGCGGGAAATGGCGCTACCATCGCTGGCTGCGGCGCAAGTGGTACAAGCACATGCGCTTGGGGATCAAGCTTCTCGGCAGGCAGCCCGACGGCTGTCTACATGGGGGCACTACCACAAGATCCCGTCAACTCAGGCAGCTTCGTGTACTCGTACGCACCCGACGCGACAGTGGATTATAAGCTGACTGCTAAATTGGAGAACGCCTCGGATCCGGATATCCAGACTTCGCAAACCCGTTGCGGTGTAGCTACTCCTGTCGCCGGTGTTTTCATGGTGTGCAATCAGTAGCGCGAAGCGCTACTGATTTGTATATCGTATATAGTATTTCGTATATTGTATGTGATGATTAAAACATTTCGTGATTTAAATACTTGGAAAGAAGCACATAGTCTAGTGTTGCTTGTATATTCTTTGCTTAAAAAGTTTCCTGCAGAAGAAAGATATGCTTTATCGGATCAATTACGCAGAGCGGTAATCTCTATCAGCTCAAATATCGCTGAAGGATTTTCAAGGCAAACGAAAAAAGAAAAACAACAATTTTATTTCATGTCCAAAGGTTCTCTAACAGAGATAGAAAACCAATTACTTGTAGCAAGAGACCTTCATTATATTTCTGACGATGAATTTTTGAAGGTAGAAAGCAAAATTCACAGTGTGGGTATGCTACTAACAGGACTTATTCGTTCGACAAGTAGTTATCTTTAGTCGATATACGATATACAAAATACGATATACACAAAAACAATAGCGCAAAGCGCTATTGTTTTGGCACCTCTGGCACGCCAGAGTTACTCGCTAATCCCGAATCATTCGGGAGATTGAGAGGTCCTGGGAGTGGCGTGGGCGAGGGGACAGCCGAGGTTTTACCTGTTGTTGTCTTCGCAGTCTTCGCATTTTCCGCCGCTTGCTTTGCTTCCAAATCCTTTTGCACAGCACCAAGTTGGTCTTTGACCTTCTGGTAGTCTGGTTGGTCAGACTTGAGGACTGAGAGTGTCTGCTGCAGATAAGCGAATTGCTGTACTTCATTGTTCTCACTCTTTGCGATGTCAGCTAAGTTATAGTAGGCATTGGCAAAATCCGGCTTAAGCTGTGCAGTTTGCAAGAACATTTGTTTGGCCTGTTCATTATTTTGCAACTGTCTGTACAGACTACCTAGGTTGAAGCGGATATTTGGATCACTTGGCGCTGTCTGGATAGCTTGAATGTAAGCGGCAACTGACCACTGATCAGCCTGTTGGACAGAGCCGACGAGCGATGAGTAGATACTTGAGAGCGTCTCCCAGTTGGCCGTCGTATTTGGATCCAATGATGATGCTGTTTTGGCCTCATTGATGGCCTGCTGCACGAGGGTCAATACCGTTTGTTTGTCGGCGTCGGAGACTTTATCGCCTTTTGCCTGCGCAATCGATTGGGCAATTGAGAGGTTGGTCAGCGCAAACGAGCGGTGGTAACTTTCATTAAATGGATTGAGTTGGATGGCCTGTAGCGTACCATCATAAGTACCTTTGGCATCATTTTTTCGAAGCGCGATAAGAGCACTGGCAAAGTGATTGTCTGCAGCGAACACGCGCACCGTGCCAAACAAAGCGACAAGTGCCACAATGACGCCGATAGCGCCGACAATAGATGAAACGAACGTGGAACGGTGTGTCACACCGTGTTCATCACCGATAGCGATGTTTAGCGTAAATCCTTTTTCACTCACGCCACGATTTTCACTGTGTTGCAGAGTAATCCACCCGACTAGTAGTGCACATAATAATACGAGCAGCACAGAACTGGGAGGGAAGAAGATGAAGATGAGTAGGAGCACGACACTAGCCACTGCAAACGGTAAATCCTGACGGCTGGCACCTTTTAAGTTGCTCAAGGTTGCGAGAAAGATTAACACAAAGGCCGCAAAACCTACCACTCCTTGGACGGTCAGCATTTCCAAGAAGAGATCACGGGCGTTGCCAAACCGTACAAACCAAGTAGTGCTATTGTTGAGTGCCACTGGGCGGAAGGCGGTGAAGGCATTGGCATACGTGCTACTGCCTACCCCGAAGATAGCGCTCTTCGGATTTTTCATCACATCGAGGGCAATACTCCAGCTATCTTGAAAAGATAGAAATGAGGGGGCGAGTGGTTTTCCTGGAAGCAGAAAGCTGCCTGTAACCACGATACCAGCCACAAAAATGCCAGATACAGCGAGCAGTAGTACGCGCTCCATATTTCTGCGCGAGCTGATGGCTTTGGTGAGGGATAGCGCTAACACCACTGCCATATAGAGCAGTGAGAGCACGGTTCCGCCCGTGAGCGCAAAGTCGCCGGTAGTAGGCAGTTGCAAATTAAATGAACTATTGAGGAAACTTCCAGTAGAAATGCCAAAGAGCCCTCCTATTGTGACCAGGGCGACCAGCACTCCTGAAAGCATAAGTGCATTTTCAATGAGCTTGATGGCTTGTTTGGTCATGAGTGATGGAGCGATCAAAACAAACACGGCGATCGCAATGTAGAAACCACCGCGGTCAGCAAGCGATCCAAAGCGGTTATTGGTCGTGAGGATTAGCGTGGTGATGGTTGATACGCCAAACAACGCAAAGGGAACTGTCCAGCGGGAGAGCAATAACATCACGCGCTTGGTCAGAATGGTCTGCACTGACCAGAGGATGAGTAGGATGGCTGTCACACCAATGAAGGCAAAGCGCTTAGTACTGTCAAAAATATCACTGGTATATGGGAAGAACAGAATAGGCGAGGCAAACACCAGTGCGGCCACGAGCAGTGTAGAAATGTGTCGGATAGTGTTTACAGCTTTTTCTTGCATGATTTACTCCTTATACCATTGAAATGGAACTATCGTATTTGTCGGGACTGAAATTGAAACTGTGAAGCCTTTCCCATCTTCTTTGTTTGAAACTGAAAGAATGGCATTGGTTTTTACTGAGGGAATCAGTGTAATTATCGTCGAGCTGGTTATTTGTGCATAAGGAATAAATACACTTGAAATGCCTGCTGGAATGTTTGCTTCGTTTATTTTTGTATTTACTGTTGCCTGCGTACTGGTTTCCTGCGTACTGTTTTGTGCGGCTGACGCGATTTGTTGAGTTATGGGAGCGCTGGTGGACAAAAGCGCCTGCGCTTGGGAATCGAGCCGCGATGCTAGCCCTTGATCACTGTTTTCCAAGACTCGCGCTCTATTTTTGAAATATGCGGCGAGTGATATTTCATCATCATGAGGAAGAGAAATAGAGAGATTAGAGCTTAGAGCATAGAGATTAGAGCCAGATGCTGACAAAAACTGCAAAGGCTGCACAGAAGATGCAATCAGTGCGCCAGCAGGAGGAAGAAGAGCAGAAAAAATCACTGCCACAACTCCAGCGACAAAAAGTTTTGATTGAACAGGGTTTGTATGTTCCAGCGCTTGAGCAAAATCGTATGTTATTGCCGTACTATTCATAGAGTAATTAGCATAGGTTTTTGGCCTACTTTAATCAAGTAGTAACTAGTTGATAACCCACCAGTTAAACGACACAGTGTGATCTATTGATGAATCTAACGATACGGTAAATTGACCATCCTGTTTGCTGGAAACAAATAATACTTTGTTATTTGTACTACTTGTTGGCGTAACGTAGATGAGTGAATTTCCACCAGCTTGCGAGGAATGAATCACGAGTGACGTTTCGCCCGCATCAATGTTCGCTGTTCCTGTGCTGGCATTTGACGTACTACTTGCAGAGTTTGATGCAGTTTGCAGCGTGCCATCCGAAGCGATAATCAATTTTCTAAAGATGGCCGATCCAGATGCGTTGATCGATGCTACTTCTTGATTTTGATCATTATGAATGGCGAGCTTGGTAGTCTGAGAACCACTTGGTGTTGCCAACGTCACTGTGAGATCTTGGCCATCAAAGGAGCGCAGGGCATTGGCCATCAAATCTTCTTTGACCATTACACTTTTGGCAAACACCGCCGTAGTGTGCACTTCCAATCCTCCCTCAGGTGAGAGGAGCAGGGCGCCCGCGAGCAGATCTAGTTTGCCGCCGGTTGGTAGTATCGAAAGCGTCTTGGATGTGTCAGTGAGGGCGATAGTGGTCCCAGTGATTGCAGTCTGGCCGACTACAGCGTAGTCAGGGACGATGAGCGCCTTGGCGGTAAGCAGGTTAGCACTAGCACTAGCTGAATTCCACTGGCTCATCTCGGCTAGCATTCCCGAAATCACTGGCTGCATCTGTGGCGCCAACTGAGCGACTAGGTCATCTTTACTCAAGTAGGCGCTGGAACTAGCAGTGATTCCTTCATGGGCTAACAGGTCATCAATGTTAGCGATCTTGTTGGCATACAGTGTGCCGGAGAAGCTGGCATCTTTGCCCATCAAGTTCTCCGCGGTCAATGTTCCCGAGACCGTAGCATTGCCTCTGATCATCAAGTTTTCTGCCAAAGTTCCTGATCCACTAGCAATGTTTGTTATTTGATACTTGTTATTTGATATTTCTGTAACTCTCTGATCAACTACCGATGCGATTAAATCAGTAATTTTCTGCCCATTAATTGTTAAATTATCAGTTGCGATAGTTTTTGCATTCACAGCCCCGGCTTCGATATTGGCCACTGTCAATCTGGCAAGCGCGAGCACACGGTCGACGACTGTCCCGAACGAATTTTTGATCACGTAGGATAGGGAGGCCGATGCAGTGGCTGTTTGCGCACTATCAGTCGCCGTCTGTGCTGATTCACTGGCTGTTTCAACGGTAAAGAGGTCTTCACTCGCATCTGTAGTGACGACTGTCCCCGGGTCAATATACGAAGTCCGCACAAAAACTGTGATCGAGGATTTGCCGTCGCTAGGATCCCAATTTTCCAAAGCCTGTCCGATGACATGTGATGCTTTATTCGCTTTCATTGCAGTGCCCGGTTGATTTCCTGACGCTAGATAGTCTCCGATACGTATTAGTGATGAGGAGGGATCTATGGTCACTGGGACACGGCCTGTCAGCGCGATAGGGTAACTGTGGGCAGCACTGGCGCTGGCCTGTTCTTCTTTTCCTAAGACTAGACCGGGGTCTGTTGAGACCACGCCGAATACTGTTGATGCATACGCAGTGTCTGTTTTTTTGACGTGCAGGGGGTGATCTGGATCAAGCATAACTACATCGCCAGGATTTAGCGGATCAAGTGAGTTGTAGTGTTCCGCAAGGTCTGCATTGACTGTATCAACTGTACCTGCATAGAGCGTGCCGTAGTTGTGAGCGGTTGTTACCAGAGATCGTCCAGCCGCAGCATTACCACCTGCAGAGGAAGCAGTTGCTCCGCCTGTGCCACCGGAAGGAGTGCCCGCAGTTCCATTCTTTCCGCCACCGCCACCGCCACTACCAGTGCCGACTGCATTAGTTCCACTTCCACCAGAAGCAGCATTCGCACCACCACTCCCGGCTGTGACGGTCACAGTTCCTGTGGTCACACTGTTTCCGATAAACCAGACGCTGCCACCACTGCCGCCACCGCCACTGCCTCCATTACCACCGCCACCACCACCGCCATTGTTTCCATTTCCTGTAGAGTTTGTCGCATTTGATCCATTTGTAACTACTGCGGTTCCACTTGCGCCATTGGAAGTGACAGAGCCACTATTTGTAATTGTTTTTCCTGCGATGACGACAATTCCGCCAC
>DATIJC010000034.1:0-22383 GCA_035479015.1 Patescibacteria group bacterium
TCGTCCCAGTACACAAGACTCCATTGAGGGAGTGAAAGCAGATGCTCATCAATTCTGCGCCAAAAAGAATTTTGATCAGTAGGCAGCACTGCATAATCAAAGCCATAGCTGGCAAAAAATGCATCAACCGATGCAAAAAAATCACCATCACTCGCATTCACCTTATCCAAGAATGCATGTTCATATTCTGGTAATTCGCAACATGCATATAACTCCAAGCGGATGTCCATAAAAATCTTGCGCTCTGGTGCAAGAGACCATAGGAAGTATGAAGAACCAACAAAATCTGAAAACATTTTCCCTCTAATGTTTTGTGCTCGAATGAAATCGCTTGCTCGTTGCGGTACGTGAGCGACATCATTGGTTTCCTTCTGCCAAAAAACCCACAGCATGCCAATAAGTATGAGGAACAATGCTACCCTCACAATCCGGGTCAACTTCAATCCTCGAATGCCTTGTGCAAATAGGATACTTATGCATATGTATCCCAAGAAAAGATTACGCAATGCAAAAAAAGCTGAAAACACTAAAAGCACTAAAGGTAAAAAAACTACTTCATTTTTTGATACCTTTTTTTCCCGTAACCGTATTATCCAAACGAGAGCTGCACATATGCAAAAAAATACATAGACAATAAAATCTGCAAAGGAACGATACAGTGGGAGCCATTCCCCAAATGAATCAACCACTTTTCTATGCTGAACAAAGAACCATAGATATCTCCATTGCCCTGTTCCCAAAGGCGGAAGCACGCTGATAAGCAAGCCGCATAACACATACATCAGTAAAACTTTTGCTTTCGAACGCCCCTTTAAAAAAAACTGCAGCACTGCATAGGAAGCAAAAAAATAGATTGCTAAAAACAGTGATGCGTGTATATTATTCCAGACAATCATGAGCGGTACTGTAAGCCATAGATAGTTTCTTCCTTTTTTGATGTATAGGAAAATAAGCGAAAATGCACACACAGCAAAAAAATATGCGAACATCTGTGCTCGCAAGTTTAAGAAGTCAATTGTGCCAATAAAAAAAACTGCAATTGCAAATATCGACTCCCACAAAGAACTATTCAGCACCTTTCTAAAAAGGCACCACAGGACAAAAACAAAGAGCACGCCCGAAATTGAAGCTATGTACTGTGCATTCTGTAGTCCGAATACCTGCACGTATCGGTAGACAAAAATTTGGAATAGCCATTGCTGTGGGTATGCTTCCCTACCACTCGTTACAAACGAAAGTAAGTCCTTATGAAGTATACCTTTGGATGATTGAAGTTCACCAAGTTTTAAATGCACCCAAAAGTCAACGTTTTGAGACACTGGTGAACGTGCAAAGAAGAAAACAACTGCTAGTGTTAGTAAAAAGATCCCTATTCGGATGTGCCGCTGCATAGACGTCAGTGTATCGTACTTTTAGGGAGTTGGTGAAGGACTAGATACTGGTGTCGCAGATGCTGTCGATGTAGGACTCGCACTTGCCGTAGGCGTAGGAGTTACAGTCGGAGTTGGACTGGCCGTGGGAGATGGTGTTGCGGTTTGATTCCCTACCGGCGCTTGTGCATCTTTCACGGCAAGTGCCATCCAGGAGAACTTCATATCTTCGCTCGCAGGCGCAGCTAACATGATGCGGAAACCCTTGGTTGTACGGCGTGCAACTATGTACTTCAAATTAGAATTGAGCAGTGTTTGTTCCAGATTCTGCTGCGCTACAGCATCACTGTTATTCTCCAGAGAGATGCTTGCCGTAACAGTAGGAAGTATTTCGTACTCTTTTTCAAAGTTCACATCAACAAACTGGGCATCTTTCGCAATCACCGCAAAACCCGCCATATCTTTGTTAAACACTGGGGTCACGCTAAACTCTGTCTTTCCGCCAAATACTGTTTCAGCATTAAATATGGTTTTGCCAGTGATCTCCAAACCTTGTGCTGTCAGTTTTCCATTTACATCCACACCTGTTGAGCTGAATGTGAAGCGCGTACGAAGCTGTGCAGAGTCAGACGCGATTCGATCCATTTCCAACTTGTAATCCGAGAGCGAAGATAACTTATCTGTAATGATTTCGTCACCCATGATCTGCAGTCCTTCGATCTGATTTGCCTTAATCTTGTTGGCAGTCAACGTACCTGCGAAGATCGCATTTCCCTGTGCATCCATAGAAATCTGAGGAATCGAGTCTTGATTTGCAATAGTCAATAACTGAGTCTGGATCTCCTTTGAGTCGACTCTACCCGCTTGCAGATTCCCAATTACTGATGAAGCGAACGCTGATGTGCCATGTATAAGTTCACCCAATGCATTGGTAACCGAGAACTGCGAAGGCGCTGCATTTGGGTTGAGCGTGCTGTTTGGATAACTTAACACACCGTTTACATTGACATCTGAGAGCTGTAGTTGTGTGTCCGCTTCAAACCAAGTCGGATGGACGTAAACTAGGATCATACCCACTCCATTTGGCAACGATGCCTGCGGAGCCAGCGCATCCCGAGTTTGTGTCCCGTCCCAATCCTGCATGGCATAACCGATAATACGACCTGTCTCTGTAGCCTTCATAGCTGCGCCTGATGTTGTGGAAGTCGTGAGAGGGTCACCTGCTTTGACCGCGCCATTCACCATCGAGACCTTTGTATAAATCTGACCCAACATACCGACGTCTGCCCAGTGGGGATCACCTGAACGGTTACCTGTACCGTAGAACGAATCGTAACTTAAGTTGTTATCATCTGTCCCACGCTCCGTGTAGACACCTGCGATGCGGTCATCATATGGTTTCGTACCCACATTGACTTTGCCTGCATTGGACTGAGTCATCACGAGAACATCACCCGGTTGGGCTTGACCATCGACTGCCTGCTCCATGAACTCGGAGTAGTCAGCAACGATGGATGCACTCAAAGATTTTACAGAAAACTTTGTGGCATCTGATTGCCACCAAATACGTCCGGAGCCAGCGGCAGTGCCCGTAGAACCGATCATGAATGCACCATTTCCCCAGTTTGTAGTAGTTGGAGTACTTGTACCGAGATCAAAGAACTTCACAGCAGTAGCAGCAGCATTGCCCAGCGTGATAGCAGTGACAGATGAGTTACCCATCGCGATGGACGTGGCGTTTGTGTTTCCGAGGTTAAGCGCTGCTGCACCACCAGCATCCAAAGTCATCGCGTTCGCACCACCTGATTTCAGCGTCAGAGCACCGGTAGCAGTAAGCGTAGTTGTCGAACCGAATGAAATTTGCGCATCGGTGTTATTATCGATGGTTTCACCATTCTGCAGAGTTATATCAGTAACTACGCCCGTAGAACCAATAACGATCCCGTTTGTAATCACTTGAGTTCCAGAACCAATGGTAATTCCATTTGTTATGGCTGTTCCAGCAGAGTTTGTAAGTTTGAGGCCATCTGTGATCGTAGCTCCGGCAATTGCATCATCAACTAAGATTCCTGTGGTTAGCACACCTGCTGAATTAGTAATCTTAAGTGCATTTGTTGTGGTTCCGCTTGCACCATTTCGGTCAATCCATAGACTGCTGTCTATGGTATTTGAAGTGTTCGTATTGGAAACTTTTAGAGTTGTGTTCGTACCAGTATTAGCGACGCCAGTTTGAGCAAATGTAAATGCGGTTTTACCCGCGGTGGAGGGGTTCCAGTTCCAAACAATACTGTTATCACCATTTGAGATACCAGCTTGACTTGCTCCTGCGGCAGAAATGTTATTTAACGCCGTTGAAGCAGTGCCGGTAGTTAGACAATTGGTCCACGCACCAGCCTCATAACACTTAAACTTTTGATCGCCTTTGTTGTAGTACATCGCACCATCAAAACCCGCTGGGTCGCCAGTTGCGCTCTTTACATCAAGACCAAATAAGTCGGGGGTCGTCGATCCTGCACCTCCATTGCCGGCACCAATTAGGACTTTACCAGTGGCACTAGATCCCTGTGGCTGGAGTGTGATATTTCCTGTACCAGAATTGATAAGTGTTGATCCGGCTCCACTGCTGTTTCCGTTGCCAATCGTAATATTTGTCAGACCCGTGCCTGCTGGCGTGCCATCGCCAATATGAATTGCTTGGGTAATGCCAGTAAGTGTCGCACCTGTACCAATATTTATAATGTTCGCTCCTGTACCCGTACCAACGTTCTCTGTTGTTGCGGTATTTGATGTGCCGAAATTGAGTGTAGTGGCAACTGCTCCAATGGTCACCGTACCTGCGCCAACTGTATCGAGCGTTAGTGTATTAGTGCCCGCTGCAGTGATACTAAGAGATCCAGAGTCAGCAATGGTATTTGTTGAGAGTGTTTGCGATGCGATGATGGTCCCAGTAGTAAATGTTCCTGCACCCGCCGCCGTCACTTGCCAGTTCACACCCTTGATATCATAGTTTGTACCCGCACCAGAGACTGCCGCGATATTAATTCCCGTATTCGTGGTCCCAGCTCCAGATATCGCTCCAATATCCAAGCCTTCATTCGTCGTCGCTGTAGAGGCATTAGCGCCAAGCTTGATTCCATATGTAGCTGTGCCCGCGCCAGCCGCAAAACCGGTGAAGTTGAGCCCTGCGGAAGTAGCAGATGCTTGAGAAGTGATCTGACCGATATCAATACCAAAGTTATTTGCCGTAGCAGCAGAAGTAATAGTCCCGATCTTGATCCCGCGGTTTGCGGTAGACCCACTCAAATTACCAATATCGAGACCAAGTGTTGTGGCGGATGTATTTGTGCCAACCACAAAACCTTTGGATGTCGTGGCACCAGATAGGTTGCCAATAACTATTCCTGCATTTGTGGTCCCTGCGCCAGACAAGTTTCCTATATCAATTCCTTCATTCGTTGTCGATGCGTTACTATTATTAGCGATCTTAATACCATATGCTGCCGTCCCTGCGGATCCACCCACGCCTGACATATTGATACCTATCACTGTTCCAGAAGAAACGTTATTCATTGTGCCTATATCTATTGCCATGTTGTTTGCAGTAGCCGCAGCAGTTATAGAACCAATTTGTATTGCTCTATTACTGCTTGATCCAGCGAATGTGCCAAATTTCAGACCAGTAACATCTGTGCCAGAGAGATTCCCAACGTCTATCCCCATCGCTGTAGCTGATGAATTTGTACCGATTACTAACCCTTTTGAAGTGGTAGCACCGGAGAGATTACCTATCTTGATTCCATTATTAGTGGTCCCTGCGCCAGACAAGTTTCCTATATCAATTCCTTCATTCGTTGTCGCCGTCGATGCGTTTGCGCCCAAGAAGAGTCCGTATGTCGCGGTGCCGGCACCAGCTGCAAAACCGGTGAAGTTGAGCCCTGCAGAAGTAGCAGATGCTTGAGAAGTGATCTGACCAATATCAATACCAAAGTTATTTGCTGTGGCAGCAGAAGTAATAGTCCCGATCTTGATCCCGCGGTTTGCTGTAGAACCACTGAGCGCTCCGATATCTAAACTCAAAGCGGTTGCATTAGAGTTAGCGCCGATAGCCTCTACTTGATTGCTCGCGATCGTTACACCACCGTTTGCAGTGAGTGTTCCTGCAGAGGTGATGGTTCCCGACCCAGTAGTGGAAATATTCCCCGATGTCGAAACATTCGTCGTTAATCCATCAATACCCGTCTCTCCGGTCAGAGTTGCATTTGCTGTGACAGTTATGAAGTTAGCGTTGATGGGAGCATAACTGGCAGCCAATGTTGTCCCACCTTGGGAGATAGTACCAGTCACAGCAAGGTTACCCGATACTGTGGCGGCTCCGTTAAATTGGACGTTGTCGTTAGCGATTATCAATGCGTTGTTACTATCCAACACGAGGTTGGTAGCACCGGTGGTAGTAATCCCACCATTTGCATTGATAGCTGTCGTGAATGCTGTGGCTGCTGTATTAAATGTCCAACCACCAGTGACGGTCTCAGCTTGATTTGTACGGGTGATATGAGAGTTTGTATAGTCGATCGCAATGCCTGCAACATTTGAACCTTCATCGCTGATTGCAAAATCATTAGCAACATAGTTGAATGCGCTGGCTGCAGTTACCACATTTGAGCCACCTTCTTTGGCAGCTATAGACCCAGATGCACTTCCGCAAGTTAGCACTCCTGATACAGTTGTCAGTGCGCTACAGTTTGCAAAAGATGAGTCACCAAATGAGATACCAGTACCAGAAGAACCTGCGTTGATCGTCAGTGTGTCACTGTTTGCATCACCAATGATAGTGTTTCCATTGGCAGTAGCAGTTCCCGATACCGTCAGTGATGTCAGCGTCCCAACTGATGTGATATTTGGCTGGGCGGCTGTAGAGAGCGTGATCGCTTGGTTAGATGACCAGGTGGGTGTACCGGAGACCGTATTGCTCCCTAGAGCTAATGTCCCAGACGTGAGTGTTAGTCCGTTAGAGGCTGTTAATGTCCCCGCGCTCGTAATTATTCCCGACCCAGTAGTAGAGATGTTACCACTAGTAGAGACATTGGTTGTTAATCCATCAATACCCGTCTCTCCTGTCAAAGTAGCGTTTGAGGTGACAGTGATGAAGTTAGCGTTGATGGGAGCATATGATGCTGCGAGAGTTGTACCTCCTTGGGAGATGGTTCCCGTCACAGCTAGGTTACCCGATACTGTGGCTGCACCGTTAAACTGCACGTTATCAAAGAAATTAATCAATGCATTGTTACTGTCGAGAGTTAGGTTTGTAGCACCTGAGGTAGAAATGCCACCATTCGCAAGTATTTGCGTAGAAGTACTAGCTCCACGGCCAGTTACCGATGAAAGAGTATCTGCTTCAGTCGCAGTAAGACTTAGAGTTCCACCGAGAGCTAAAGATCCTCCACCACTCAAGATACCACTACTGTTAATAGTCACAGATGAATTAGCAAGATTCGCGTTGGTGATCCCAGCTGTACCAGAGAGGTTGGAGTTGGTAAGACCAGAAACAGTCAAGGTGTTTCCTGAGAGTGAGAGACCAGATCCAGTGAAGTCTGTAATAGCATCACCGTTTACAGTAATAGTTCCTGCAGTAATTGCATTTGATGTGCTAGAGAGAGTAAGGGCTGTTGCAGTTGAGGCGCCTCTGCCAGTTACACTACTTAATGTGTCGGCCTCTGTGGCAGTCAGTGAGAGAGTACCACCCAGAGCTAATGACCCACCACCTGACAAGATACCCGAGCTGTTAATGGTCACGCTGCTGTTCGCGAGGTTCGCATTGGTGATACCTGCCGAACCTGAGAGGTTACTATTTGTAAGGCCGGATACGTTTAATACACCAGCAGTATCAACTAGACCGCTTCCAGTAAAGTCTGAGAAGACGTCGCCATTCATTGCTAAAGTACCAGATACTGTAGCTGCTCCATTAAATTGGACATTGTCGTTGGCGATGATGAGTGCGTTGTTACTATCGAGAACGAGATTATTTGAACCTGTGGTGGTGATACCGCCATTAAATGCCCAACCACCTGTAATAGTCTCTGCTTGATCAGATCTGACAATCTTGGAGCTAGTATAATCAATGGCGATACCTGCTTGACCACCTGTCTCATCGCTGACTGCAAAGTCTGCTGCTGCAAAGTTAGCGGCTGTGGCTGAAGTTACTTTGTTGGTACCACCTTCTTTTACTGTTGCGATACCTGCTCCACCGGATCCACAACCAGTATCTGTCATGTTACAGAGCACTTTGACTGCTCCGCCTTCTACTATCTTCATTTTGTTGGCTGTAGTGTCATACCACAGAGTGCCGTTAGTGGCGGTTGGATCTCCAGCACCACCTGAGGTAATCAGTGTACGGGCGGTAAGGTTACCGGATGCGGTAGCAGCTCCGTTAAACTGCACATTGTCGCGGGCAATAATCAGGGCATTGTTGGAATCAAGAATTAAATTATTTGTACCTGTTGTACTAACACCGCCGTCTAGAGTAAGTAATGTTGACGTGTTAGCCCCGCGACCTGTTACCGCACCGAGAGTATCTGCTTCTGTAGCAGTAAGACTAAGAGTTCCACCGAGTGAAACTGCTCCACCACCTGACAATATTCCTGAGGAGTTGATAGTCACACTACTGTTAGCGAGATTGGCGTTGGTGATCCCAGCAGTTCCAGAAAGATTGGAGTTTGTGAGACCCGATACTGTGAGCGCCCCGGTGGAAAGTGATAATCCAGATCCCGTGAAGTCTGAAATCACATCACCGTTTAATGCAAGTGTTCCTGAGTGAGTAGCAGCACCATTAAACTGAACGTTATCAAAGAAATTAATGAGAGCGTTGTTACTGTCGAGATTGAGGTTGTTGGCTCCCGAGGTAGAGATACCACCATTTGCAGTGATAGCACCAGTGACGGTGAGAGATCCAAGTGTTCCTACAGACGTGATGTTAGGTTGAGATGCAGTACCGAGTGTGATGTTTTGGTTCGATGACCAGGTTGGTGTACCGGAGACAGTGTTAGATCCGAGAGCGAGAGTGCCTGCTGTGAGGGTCAGTCCATTGGATGCGGTGACTAGCCCCGTGACTGTTAATGCCCCGCCCAAACTTGTTAATCCTGTGCCAGTTAGAGTGATTGTGGTGTTGTTCGTGCCGTTGCCCAGACTCAGTGCAGTAGTATTTGCGGTACCAATATTGATACTTCCATTCGTCGAAGTACCAGTGCCGGCATTGATCGTAACTGATCCACCTGTGGATGTAGCTCCAGTTTCATTTCCAGCTACGAGGCTTAGACTGTTACCTGTTCCTGATCCTGCCGTAAAATCACCTGGTTGAATAAGCAATGCTCTATTTGTGGTACCGGAAGGAGTAGTAGTGATTCCCTTATCCCAGCCCGTACCAATTTCTATTGCCGACTCTCTACCTGATCCTGGACTGGTTATGTCCCCAATGCGAATAGCACTCAGAATTCCACTTGCACCCGGCCCGGTACCCACGGATGGGAGATTGATACCGTAGAATGTCCCTGCAAACCCTGAACTTGGCGTATCAAAACGCATTGCAGCTTCTGTTACTCCTGAAACTGGACCTGTAGTGGCTGGCGTGACATTGATACCGTTCCAAGTACCACCTGTAAGTGCTCCTGGAGTGAGGTTTACTAAAATTCCATTACCTGTCACTGCTGCCGCCCCACCTACATACGTTAAGTTTATTCCATTACTATTACTAGTCGTCACTGCTTGGCCTGAATTAGTAATGGCCAACATATCTGTCTGTGGTGCTGCTGACGCTGTGATCTGCACATTACTATCAGCATCGACATTGATGACTACATCACTTGATCCACCTGGTGTAAATGTTTGTGCGCCCGTCCAAGTGGGTGAGAATGACTGATCCACAGTGAGTGCGCCCGTGGCAAGGGCGATACCTGTGCCAGTGAAGTCGGAAATAACGTCATTATTGACAGCAAGCGAGCCTGATATAGTAGCGGCTCCATTAAATTGAACGTTGTCTCTGGCGATGATGAGAGCGTTGTTACTGTCGAGGGTCAGGTTAGTAGCACCTGTGGTATTAATTCCTCCGTTGAGGGCTATTTCTGTAGAAGTGGATGCTCCTCTACCGGTCACACTACTTAATGTGTCAGCCTCGGTAGCGGTTAAAGAGAGTGTGCCACCAAGAGCCAATGAGCCACCACCAGAGAGAATGCCGCTACTATTAATCGTTACAGAGGAATTAGCTAGGTTGGCATTGGTAATGCCTGCTGTCCCCGAGAGATTGCTGTTAGTTAAACCGGAGACAGTGAGTGCTCCTGTTGAGAGTGATAATCCAGATCCAGTGAAGTCAGAGATCACATCGCCGTTTAGAGCTAATGTGCCTGAGTGAGTAGCTGCGCCGTTAAATTGGACGTTATCAAAGAAATTAATGAGAGCGTTGTTACTGTCGAGATTTAAGTTGGTACTTCCCGACGTAGAGATACCACCGTTAGCAAGAATTTGAGTAGAGGTACTAGCACCTCGACCTGTTACTGAAGAAAGTGTATCTGCTTCTGTAGCCGTCAGTGAGAGAGTCCCTCCGAGAGATACTGCTCCACCACCCGAGAGAATACCGGATGAGTTGATTGTGACGCTTGAATTGGTCAGCGATGAATTACCAATATTTGAAAGTGTATTTGATGCCCCAGAAATTGTTTTGTTCGTAAGTATGTCTGATGAGGCCGCAGTAATATATCCAGAGTCATTGTTCCACTGGGAGATGGAGTTACTTGAAAATTGAGTAGTTGTAAGCCCAGAAACGGTCAAAGCATTGCCAGAGACAGAAAGTCCCGTGCCCGTTAGGTCTGAAAACACATCTCCATTAAGTGCGAGTTTGCCTGAGATTGTAGCGCTACCGTTAAACTGGACGTTGTCTCTGGCGATGATTAAGGCGTTATTACTGTCGAGAGTTAAGTTCGTAGCACCTGTGGTATTTATGCCTCCATTGAGGGCTACTTCTGTAGAGGTTGATGGACCTCTCCCCGTCACACTACTTAATGTATCGGCTTCTGTAGCAGTGAGGCTTAGTGTCCCACCCAATGCTAGTGATCCGCCACCAGTGAGGATACCTGAGGAGTTGATAGTGATTGAGGAGTTCGCTAGAGCAGCATTGGCTACAGAGTTAGCTGGTAGAGATACAGATCCAGAGGAAACAGTGAGACCGTTGGACGCAGTGAGTGTACCAGCTGATGTGATTGCTCCTGAACCAGTAGTAGAGATGTTACCCGTAGTAGATATCGTGATACTTCCTGAGAGGTCACTACCAGTGACGCTACTAAAGGTCGGTGTACCAGAAGCATTACCATGAAGGACGGTAGTTGTAGTACCAGCTACAGTTCCAAGGAGTCCGGCACTGGTATTTGTTACGACACCTGCGGTAGCTAGATTAGAGTTAGTAATTGTTCCTGTGACTGCCAAGTTCCCTGATACCGTAGCTGCTCCTGCAAAGTTAACGTTGTCGTTAGCGAGGATGAGTGCATTATTACTGTCGAGGACGAGGTTGTTTGAACCGGTGGTGGTGATACCGCCATTGGCATTAATCACAGTGGTAAATGCTGTGGCTGCTGTATTGAATGTCCAACCACCAGTGATGGTTTCAGCTTGCGTAGAACGAACGATTTTACTGTTTGCATAATCCACTGCGATACCCGCCTGGTTGCCACCTTCGTCCGTAATTGCAAAGTCAGCTGCGGCAAAGTTAGCTGCTGTTGCCGAAGTTACGACGTTAGAGCCACCTTCTTTAACAGTAGCAATACCTGCTCCACCCGAGCCACAACCAAGATCACTAGTATTGCAAAGAGTTTTGACAGTTGAACCTTCGACTACTTTAAACTTCGCAGCACCACTGTCGTACCAGATGGTTCCTGCAGTGGCGGTCGGATTACCGGATCCCCCGGTAATGATCACTGCCTGAGCGGTAAGTGCGCCAGATACGGTAGCAGCTCCATTAAACTGCACATTGTCTCTGGCTATTATTAATCCATTATTAGAATCAAGAGTAAGGTTGTTGCTACCTGTCGTGGTAATACCACTATTAAATGACCAAGCGCCAGAGATTGTCTCCGCTTGATCTGATCGGACGATCTTTGATGCTGAATAGTCAATTGCAATACCAGCAACATTTGATCCTTGATCGGTGATAATGAAATCGTTCGCCAAATAATTTTGGGCGGATGCAACTGCAACTACGTTTGATCCACCTTCCTGCACAGCTAAGCTACCGCCCCCACCACAACCTGTACATGTGCCAAGAACTGTAAGATTTCCAGATACTGTCGCGGCACCGTTAAAACGAACATTGTCATTAGCAACGATAAGCGCGTTGTTGGAATCTAATGTCAAGCTTGTTGCACCAGTTGTCGTGACACCACCGTTCAATGCAAGCTGCGTGCTTGTTGATGATCCACGTCCAGTCACACTACTTAATGTATCGGCTTCTGTAGCGGCTAGACTTAGCGTCCCGCCGAGAGCAAGAGAGCCTCCACCACTCAAGATGCCAGAACTATTAATTGTGACACTGGAATTAGCAAGTGATGAATTACCTATACTACTTAATGTGTTACTTGCTCCTGATATTGTTTTGTTTGTTAATGTATCAGATGAGGATGGGGTGATATACCCAGAGTCATTTGTCCATTGAGATATAGCTGCCGATGAGAACTGAGCTGTGGTTAGTCCTGAGACAGTTAGTGCATTTCCTGACACAGAGAGGCCAGTACCAGTAAGGTCAGAGAACACATCTCCGTTCAAAGCTAGCTTGCCAGAAATTGTGGCTGAACCATTAAACTGAGCGTTGTCAAAGAAATTAATGAGAGCGTTGTTACTGTCGAGATTGAGGTTGTTGGCTCCCGAGGTAGAGATACCACCATTTGCAAGGATTTGAGTAGAGGTGCTGGCACCTCTCCCCGTCACGCTACTTAATGTGTCAGCTTCAGTTGCTGTCAGAGAAAGAGTTCCTCCGAGAGCTAGGCTGCCACCGCCCGACAATATTCCAGAGCTATTAATTGTGACACTGGAGTTAGTAAGTGATCCGTTACCTATACTACTTAATGTATTACTCGCACCTGAGATCGTTTTGTTTGTGAGGATGTCACTGCTTGCCGCTGTGATATATCCAGAATTATTCGTAAATTGAGAGATGTTTGCTGATGCGAGATTTGAAGTCGTCAGCCCTGATACATTTAACACGCCAGTACCTATAGAGAGACCTGATCCTGTCAGATCAGTAAATGCATCACCATTGATTGTTAGAGTACCAGCGGTGATTGCATTTGAAGTACTCGATAGAGTAAGCGCGGTGGCTGTGGTCGCACCACGTCCGGTTACACTGCTTAGTGTATCTGCTTCAGTCGCAGTGAGTGAGAGAGTTCCACCCAGAGAAACGGCCCCGCCGCCTGAGAGAATACCACTACTATTGATAGTTACTGAAGAATTTGCCAAATTAGCATTTGTAATGCCGGCTGAACCAGACAGATTACTGTTCGTTAGACCGGAAACCGTTAATGCTCCTGTAGACACTGAAAGTCCTGATCCTGTCAAATCATTAAAGGCGTCACCATTGATAGTGAGGGTGCCAGCGGTAATAGCGTTTGATGCGCTAGACAAAGTTAATGCAGTGGCGGTTGAAGCACCTCGACCGGCCACACTATTTAATGTGTCAGCCTCTGTGGCTGTCAAAGTTAAAGTCCCACCCAATGAAACTGCACCTCCACCTGACAATATTCCGGCTGAATTTATCGTAAGCGATGAGTTGGATAGACTAACATTTGCTTGTCCAGCGGGAGAATCTGTTACAGAAAATTGGCTAGAATTAAAATTGAGCGCGCTGGCTCCGGAAGTTATGACACTGCCGCCTTGCATCACGTCAAGGTTTCCGCCGCCCCCACCCGAGTCAGCCGCACAATACCAGACCTTTGTAGTGTCGTTCCATTTGAGTATCTGTGCATTTGCACATATTGTTGGAAGTGACAGAGTGACATCACCGCTTGTTCCTCCCCCACTCAATCCATTCCCAGCCGTCACGGAAGTGATGTCTCCGCTACCGACTGGTGCCCAATTTGAACCGTTATAGAAAATCACTTGGTTGCCCGAACTATCGTATGCTAAATACCCCTCACCACTTGAGGGTGAACCGGGAGAAGCTGAAGTCTTGTTTGGAAGAACAAAACCAGTATTTGAAGAAAGATCGAGTGTGCTTGCCACTTTACTACCATCCACCGCTCCATTCGCGATCTTCGAAGTGGTCACTTCGTTATCGTCTAAAGAAAAGGAAATATCACTTCCAAGTTTTGCCGCAGTCACCGCACCATTAGCCAATAAATCAGTAGTGATACTAGCCGGATCTATTTTTGACAGAGCTACACTTGCCGGTGGTACAGTCAGTCCAGCGATACTGTTCGGCCCATCAAAATACGCAATATTTCCTGTTTGGGTTCCGGGAACTTTTCCTTGTAACTGCTCCACGTTTACATTCAGCGACACACTAGTATCAGGAAAATGGAGTATGTTTGAGTTCACAGTTTCTTGAGCTGATGGCGATTGTGAGTAAGTAGTCTGGACAAGTTCTTTATATGTTTCAGGACGCACGTTTCTGAGAATCTGCAATGAAATTGAGCCAATTGGCTGGAGAAATCCTAATGGCGCAGATTCTTGAACGCCCGTAGACTGCTGTGTCGTTGCACCTAAGACCTTAGTGGCCGTCTTCCCCTGCGCTTGGACTTGAGCCGGCGCCTGTGTATTGCCAAGACCAATAAGCGCTCCCATCTCCGCTGGAAAAGCCGCCAAGAGCATGGTGAGGACCGCCACAATCACCACGAAAAAAAGTAGAGCATAGCCAGCAAAAGTAAATACCGTCTGGATTACACCCACTGTTTTATCAATTTTTTGCACCTCATCTCGAAGCAGGTCGATCTCATATCCTGTTGGTTTTGCTTGGGGAGTGAAGGAATTTTCGCTCACAGGAATTGCCTCGAATTTCTTGTGATTTTGTAATGACCGTAGGTCTTCAATTTGAAAGTATCTATTCTTTCCATCAGGTCGTATCGCCCTAATGATCCCCTGTCGTTCCCAGCGACGCAGCGTATCTACTGAGATGCCCAAAAACTGCGCCGCTTGGCTGATAGGAACCGAGCCAGTAGGTTGGTTAAACTTTTTCATGGACGTATATTCGCAGGTTTAGAACCCATTCGGCGCTGAATCCTGTATAAAGCACCTCGACAGAATACGAGGAAAGGTAATAGTAAAAATAGAACGGCCATAAAAATGAGCGTCGCACTGATAATTTGTATATTCCCAGCACCGAAAATCCCTTGCAAGGGTCGCTCAAACACAATAATCCAGTTATTTCCACGATAATTTGAATACCCAGTCTCATGAAGTGCGGTGAGATATCCGCGTTTACCAAATAGAGCCTGAGAACTTAAAATTGTCTTGCTCACTTGGGTGTTATCTCGCAAGCTTTGCATGTAGACAGGAGAAATAGTGTCACCGATCGAAAAAGTACTCGTATTTAAAGCATTGCCCGGGAGATGATAGGCAATCACCTGATTGTGAGAATCGATGATAGCTCCCTGCGCTCTCTCGATGCCTTCCAGGTAGCTTGAGATTTGTGGCCACGAGAGGAAGCCAATGAGTGCTCCACGTATGCCAGTCCCCGATTCATCGTGAACAGGGACAGCGAAAACTATTGTGGGCTTGCCGGTAAGTTTTGAGTGGAAGAAATCTGAGTATGCGCTTTGCCCTTGCTGTACCTGCACCAGGAGTGACTGTACTTGCGTGTCTGAAGTTACCGTATGCTGATCGGAAACAAATGGTCGATCTGAGCTTATGACAGTACCCTGAAGGTCAGTAAGGACCAGCGTGTCCCATGCACCAGAGAGCAAACTGTACTGCTGTAGTGATGCTTGTGATGCGCTGGAATTAGAAAGAGAAGAGCCTAACGCCATGAGTTGGAGAGCTTGATAGTTTCGCTCAAGATAGCTGTCTATACGCGCGGTTATGGAACGAGTCAACTCCATCTGGTTTGTCAGTATTGCCTCCCGTTCTATACGAACGACTGTCGACAACACAGCCCAGGAATACACAACACATACCAGTCCCACTAGTGTCATGACCAGAAAGAAACGGCGGCGAAAGACAGGTGCTATTTCGATATGTTTAATCATAGATCTGTTTCATTAATATAAAATGTCTCAGGGCGCAAGTTTTTCGACGCTACGCCTGAAAAATAAAATGCATCGAATGCTTGTTTCCAACGGAAATAAGTCATATTCCCGATAGGATCCCCACCATTGGGAACAATAAGACTCTTATCTTGATCAAGGATGTAGCGCAAGAAGGCAGGATCTTTGTATTGACTGTTTGCAACTGAGGCGACAATAGAGACTGCCTCCTCTGGATGCTGGAAGGAATACTCCCAGCCCTTTCTCGTATCTGAGACAAATTTCTTTACAACGTCTCTGTGACTGGCAAGAAATGCATCTGATGTGATGAGAACATCGTCATAGAGTGATACACCAAAATTCTCTGGATACAGAAGAATATACTCATTGGCACTGCCCCCAAGCACGTATGCGTCGGTTCGAAACATCGTCGTCACATCGACAACTCCGGTACTTACATTTGTTGGTCGTAAAAATCCAATTGGAACATAAGTCATCTTCGACTCTGTGACACCGGAGCGTCTAAGTAACGTCTGGAATAGGATCTTTGTTGAGTCTGGGTCGCTCAAAGATACGCCAACTTTCTTGCCCGCTAGATCCCCAGCCGAGCGAACTGGATTACTTTTCTTGCTCAAGATAACCACCGGTGTATTTTGGAAAGTCACGCCAAGAGCCTTTACAGGAAGACCTCTATCCATCGCCTTGATGAAATCACCGATAGAGACTATACCAAAATTCACGCCACCGCTCGCAACCTCATCTGGGGCAAACGATGCATCTTGTTTAATTTCGAGTAGCGTCACATCAAGACCATCATCCTCGTACAGTCCTTTCGCTTTTGCCACATCCAAACCTGCAAATTGTGATTGATTTACCCATTTCAAGCGGACAGACAACGGTGTGCCTGGTTGTTGTGTGAGTTTACCATTTTGTTTGGTCGTCAGAGCTAAAAGGATCAATTGAAACACCAGCAATGCAATGAGAAAAAGGACAGTCAGTTTGGGAATTGGTTTAGTAGACACTTGCATAGGTTCTTACAGACTTCTTGCATAGGGAATATGCATACATCCAGCGTAGAGTAATTACCCGAGACATACAATAGAAAGATAACGCGAAACTGCCTATGCATACCAGAGAAGAAAAATTGACGCAATTTCTGCGTCAGTTTTGGAGGTTTTTTTGCAGTTTATGCACAGCAATTTGTACAAAAAAGGTTAAACCTGTAAGTTGTCGTCTCCACCTCCATGGTTCGGTGATCAGCCGCTGTAGCCACTCCAAATGCAATCGCTCAATCGTTGGAGATACTTTTGGGACACGACCACTCTCATATTCAAATGCACCGCCTACAACCATAGCTAGTTTCACGCCAGCCGCTTCCAAGCGAGTGTGGTTTTGTTCAATCCAAAACTCCTGCCAAGGTGCGCCGTATGCCACAAATATAAACTCTGGCCGTTCGCGTTCGATTGCCTGTAACACTCTTTCGCGTTCCTCATCCGTTTCGTTTTGAATGTCTTTCGCCCCTGGATCGAAAAAAATTTGGAATTTGGAATTTGGAATTTGATACTTCGCCGCGATGGCGGCGGCGCTTCCTTTTTTTCCACCCACCAAAAATACTCTTAGATTTTCTTTCTGTGCTTTCTGCAACAGATCATGAAAGAGTTCCCGTCCTGCAATGCGCTGTAGCTTTGGTTCCCCGAGAGCCCAGACTATACCCTGCCCATCGGGAATGTTCAGATCATTTTCCTCAAGAAGTTTGTAAAACTTTGGATTGTTCCAGGCTAATACCATCTGCTCAGGATTGGGTGTGAAGACCGAGATTAGAGCATTTGAAGGTAAGGTGTCTAGCAGCTGAGGCTTAGTACCAATAAAAAATGGTACCTCCCCTAATTGCTTGAATTTCCAATCTTTTATAGTCATATAAATACTATTTCTTTTTATAGCTCAACCGTACATATAGCGAAAGTAAGACAATTTTAATCTCCGCAATTTTCACATTATTATTTTTGACACATATATTATACGAATCTAGTATCGCTCTTTCAAATCTTATAACTTCTTATACTTGGTCGTTCTTTTTTAAGATTCGATTTTGTTTTTTTCTCGCTTCTGGCATTTATTGATCATTCTTATTCAATGTATTTTAATTACATTGAATACTTTTATTTTCTCTTTAAGTATCCTCTTTAGTTGTATATACATTTGAAGGTATCACTTTTCTATACAATACACTCAACAATATCCTAGAACATTTTTTCATAGGCTTGTTCTGCACACACGTTTAAACCCCGAATACATGTATGCGTTCCGTCTGGTAATACAAACACAGGAAGGGCTGCTTGGTCAGACAAGAAAACTGCGATCTCCTGCAGCATGGGAGCGACTCCAGTCAAGAGAACCCCCTGCTCTATCGCAGCCGCGTGCACGCTGGAACCAAGTGTCTCTAAGAAATCGATAAAAAATGCGCCTAGTTGCGCCAACCGTTCCGGGTGGAGTTTTTTGCGCTCATATAACTCACTACCAAAGAATGGGAAACGGACTGCCTGCAAGACTACGCCATAAGAGAGAACGGCTACTTCAATCACGCCGACACCAATCTCAAGCACCACGAATGGTTTGGTTTTTTCTAAACTCCAACCTGCTCCTAGCGCGTTTGCAATCGGATTTGGAACTACGATTGGCTCAAATCCCAGGGTGCGCAGGAATGACCGGAGCATCTGACGCTCCACATCTGTGGCTGTAGCGTACATATTGATATACATTTTGGAAAAATCGAATGGGAGCAGTTTGCGTTTCCCAGGCAAAAAAGCCGAGAACAAGATCCCCAGTGCTAATGTGTCAGTGAACGTACCAAAGCTGTAGGGCCGGCGCCGGCGCATCTTGAGACTCGCAACTGAGAAATCCAGAGCGCTATTTCCTACAGCGATCACTTTTTCCCTTTTCCCGGAATATGTAGAAACCACTAAGGCTTCCTGATCGATTGTATCTAGGTTTCCCCTAGTGGCAATTCTGAGGGTGTGTGTCCCCAGATCAACAGTAACTTGTGGTGTGCTCATACCTTCCATTATCATATCCTATCGGGGTACAATACGGGAGGAACGTATGTTACACAACCGTACCTTGGTTACATTATTCTCGCTTCTCGTCATCATCACTGGCACAATATTGGCCATCCGCTGGGCACAGGGATACCGGCCGACCCGCCAGGGAATTGTGGCCGGCACAGGGCTTCTAGCCGCTAACTCCTTCCCCAATGGAGCCTCAGTATTTATTGATGGCAGTTTGCGCTCGGCTAGCGATACAACCCTAAACCTTTCTCCGGGAACATATGCTGTCGAGATTGCCAAAGATGGGTACTGGAGTTGGAATAAAAAAATTACGATCGAGAAGGAATTGGTGGTCCAGACCAACGCCCTGCTCATCCCGAAAAATCCTAGTTTGACACCTGTTACGATCACCGGCGCACAGTACGTGACCCCTTCACCAGACGGACAACAATTGCTTTTTTATACAGCCTCAGCGTCGGCTGCCAAGAATAATGGTCTCTTCGTCAGTGAAATGACCGATAGTCCACTAACCTTGAGCCGTGGCCCCAGACAGATCACTGGGCCGTTAACTGGATGGAATTTGGAAAAGATCAGCATCCTGTGGTCGCCTGGGAGTGACAAAGTACTACTTATCGGCAATGGTAAATCCCTCCTTTTAGATACAAATAAATTTACCGATGCTGCAACTGCTGTCGATGTCAGCGCAACCGTTCCCTCTTTACTAGCCACATGGCAGCAGGAGCTGACACTGCGCAACTCCCAAGAGTTGGCAAAATTTCCCAAAGAGATTGTCGATATTGCAAGTTCAAGCGGAAGCCGTTCATATATTTCACCCGATAACCGGATGCTTCTCTACACCGTGAGCATCGATACTACATTGCCTGACACTGTCATTTCATCACCGCCTGCATCGAGCACGCAAACTCAAGAACGGAAGTTACATGCAGGCAGTACCTATGTGTATGACAGACAAGAGGATAGGAATTTCTTAATAGCGCGAGGTGCTTTACCCATACCGACACCGACAACCCCAGTGATAAAGAAAAAAGGCACAAAGGTTGCTCCTACGCTGATCGCTGCTACAGCTGATCCGGTTATTACACTTCGCGATCACTACACTCCCCTTTTTGTAGGACTACCACAGTGGTTGTCAGACTCACGGCATTTAATCTTGCGCTCAGAGAACAAAATCTCCATCATTGAGTACGATGCGACCAATGAAATGCCAGTCTATACCGGCTCCTATGCCGGGAATTTCGTCTATCCTTGGCCGAATGGAAGTAAGCTTGTAATCCTCACTAATTTTAACGCCGCCGAAAGCGCTTTCTTTAATCTCTACGCAATTAGTCTACGCTAACCAACTGCCGCATCAATGCGAATCTTATTGTTATCTGCAGCGTACATGCTTATCAGTGGGAAATTTGCCATAATCTGCTGACCAAGCGTATCTCCCCGCACGCTCGAGTTGAAACCCGCGCCTAAATCCATACCTTCTAAAATCCCGTGATTGACATACATTTGCATTTGCATATCCCAAATACAATCAACAAATGCGCCAGCTCTCTCAAAATTAAGTTGTTTATTCGGTGGTAAATGAGCATTAAGTTGAGTTAACCATGCATCCACGAACTTTCCACGCAGTTCCCGAGAATGTGTGTACAAGCCTTCAGGGGAGAGTGAAAGAGTGGGGTTGTCAAAATAATAGCCCGGTTCGGGTATATATTCCCCATATGGTCCAACTACCCAGTGGGCACATGCACCAACAACACTTGTCGTTAAACTATCCAGGTAATATTGAAGAGAACCATTATTTAGCGAAAAGAAAAATTCCGGCTGCAGTTTGTCACGCACTTTCGCAAGCAAAGCTTGGGTAACCAAAATATACCAAGACTTCAACTTTAATAAGCATCTAGCTACGTCTGGATCCCTCCACAGCTCTGGGTGATCAGTCAATATGGTCTTAAAAGCCCGTACGTGATCACTATTAAGACTCTTATCAAAAAAGGCAGAAGTTCCTAATTGTGAGCGGATTTTCTCTAATACGTCAGAGTGTGATAGGTATTCGTCATCTGGCAACTCACCAAACATCTTAATTGGAAATAGCGAATACTCGCTATTAGGGTCAAAAATTTCTCCCATACCAACTTGATTTATTAGTAAAGAAGAAACATTTCCCTCTATTTCAGCTAAGGTGTTTATCAATACGTCTAGCTCAATCACACACGAATCTCGCTCTACAACACTTGGTAATTCATCCGTCCCAATGATTGGCAAGTTGTCAGAAACATAGAGCGCCACAAAATCGGTCGCCACCATACTCTGCTCAGCTGCCCCGTCTAGAATATTGAGAATATCGGTCTCATACTCTGCGTAGGATTTGCAATAAGCGACCACATCTTTTGGGTGTAGTGACATGAATGTATTAGAACTAGGATTGTCGGTATCATAAAAATGTCCAACTATTTCATGAAGCAAAAGAACTAACATGTCGTCAAGAGCCCATAAGTCACCATCACTCTCATATGTTGGGACTTCGGCATCTGGCTCCTCCTGACGAATATAGAGTGATTCAGCTAAGTCATTTGGAGCGAGTAAATTGGCCCTAGAGTTCGACGTATCTGCATTTGATCGATAACTAGTCCAATGCAGTGGATCACGAAAAACAATATCTTGCACATTTACAAGTGCTAGAGGAAAGAAAGCGTCGATAGTCTCAAGCGTAGCGCGGATCACATCGAGATCACGCTGACTTACTACCCGCATAGGGGAATTTCCATCCCCTTCCCTTGCTCCATCTTGCACAGGATTACGACTTATCCGCATTGCAATTCGGTACAAAATCTCCTGTTTTTTCATTAGTCGATCTACTTGATTCTCAGTCGGTAGTAGAGAACGACGCTGTTCCTCATAACTATGTGGACCAACGTATATATTGTTAATCCAATTAAGGAGAGGATCTATGCTCGTGTCAAATTCCATTAATCGTGAAAGATATTGAGTCCTATCTATTTCTTTCGCTTTCAATGCTTCGTGTAACGTATAGAATGGCCGCCAAAGCCTCTCCATCATGGTGAAAAACCGCTCTAGCTCTGCCATCCTCACAACAGATACTGTATCTACAAGGTCCTCTCCAAAGTCCGCGTATGCGCGAGAAATTATTTCAAGTGTGTACTGAGCATTTTCACCGGTTTTAAACTTTCTTAAAAAGAATTTCTCGTATTCATCTTGAGTATCATCTGGAATTTTCTCTGCAATTTCAGTAATAAGGTGTACAGGATCTTTAAGATACCAATATTCACTACGTACTGGACCCACTTCTGTAGCTGGTGGTGCTTCTCCACGATCGTTTAAAGTAGGAAGTATCTTTTCCGCACCTAAGGCTGTTCCAATGCCTGCAACCAGGTACCCGAGAAATCTGCGACGGGAAATTCCCTTTGGTTCTTTTTTATCTACAGACATAAATAAAACTGTACATACTCCTTCAGAGAAAAACTAGGGTATAATTCGTCCAGACGGGGTGTGGTCCATCGGTGGGATGCCTGGTTCGGGACCAGGAGATAGTGGGTTCAATTCCCACCACCCCGACAATTCGACAAGCTCATTGTCCCCGTAGTTCAATGGATAGAACGAGGGTTTCCTAAACCCTAAATCCAGGTTCGACTCCAGGCGGCGACACCGCTTCTTATGCCAACTCTTCGTCGGAGTAGACCAAGACATCCAAACCCGAGGCATATTGGTGAATTTCACCCGGTTTAAACA